>NZ_JBEXEQ010000028.1:20205-86082 GCF_040703155.1 Streptomyces sp. NPDC005435 | reverse complement strand
ACACGGACGATCTGGCAGCCCGACGCCGTCAGCTCCGCGATCTGCTGCAGCGTCGACCCGATGTCCGACGTACGCGTCGTCGTCATGGACTGCACGGACACCGGCGCCCCGCCGCCGACGGGCACCGCGCCGACCTGGATCCGGCGCGATGTCCGACGGGGTGCGAGCGCCCGGGGAGGTACCTCGGGAACGCCCAGGGATACGGCGGTCACGGCCTCACTCCCGGTTTCCCGAGACGGTCTCGCGCATGGCCCGCAGGGACTCCTTGAGGGAGCCCATGGTGGCGAGGACGGCGGTGGGCTCGTAGCCGCAGTGCGCCATGCAGTTGGCGCAGCGCGGGTCCTTGCCGCGGCCGTACTTGTCCCAGTCGGTGTCCTCGATGAGTTCGCGGTACGTGGGCACGTAGCCGTCGCTCATCAGGTAGCAGGGGCGCTGCCAGCCGAAGAGGGAGTAGTTGGGGATGGCCCAGGCGGTGCAGGGGAAGTCGACCTTGCCCTCCAGGAAGTCCAGGAAGAGCGGGGAGTGGTTGAGCCGCCAGCGCCTGCGGTTGCCGCCGGAGAAGGCCTTCTTGAACAGCTCGCGGGTCTGCTCGACGCCGAGGAAGTGCTCCTGGTCGGGCGCCTTCTCGTAGGCGTAGGCGGGCGAGATCATCATCTCGTCCACCTTGAGGTCGTCGTTGAGGAAGTTGAGGACCTCGACGATGGTCTGCGGGGTGTCGGTGTTGAAGAAGGTGGAGTTGGTGGTGACCCGGAAGCCGCGCCGCTGGGCCTCCTTGATGGCCTCCACGGCCTCGTCGAACACGCCTTCCTTGGCCACGGACTCGTCGTGCCGCTCGCGCAGGCCGTCGATGTGCACGGCGAACGCGAAGTAGGGCGAGGGGGTGAACTTGTCCATCTTCTTGCGCAGCAGCATGGCGTTGGTGCACAGGAAGACGTATTTGCGTTTGGCGACGAGCTGGCGCACGATCTCGTCGATTTGCGGGTGCATCAGCGGTTCGCCGCCGGCGATGGAGACCATCGGGGCGCCGGACTCCAGCACGGCGCCCACGGCCTGGGCGACGGGCATCCGCTGCTTGAGCACCCCGGCCGGGTGCTGGATCTTGCCGCAGCCCTCGCACTTCAGGTTACAGGCGAACAGGGGTTCCAGCTCGACGATCAGCGGGAACTTGTCCCGCCTGCGGAGCTTCTGTTCCGCCAGGTACGTAGCGACCTTGATGGACTGACGCAACGGCATGGCCATCTGGCTCACCTCCGGGGGAGCGGCAAGGAACGGTGCCATTCGAAAAACGCGGGAAGTACGGAACGAAGCACACGGAAGGCCGATATTCCACCGCGGACCGTTCCGATGCGGACGAGTTCATGTTCAGGAGCGTCCACGACCACCCGTACGGCCGCAACCGGGCGGGCGCCCGCGCGGACGGCGGTCAGCAGGGTGGCGGCCGACTCCATGTCCACCGCGATGGCGCCGGTGGCCAGGAGGTCGGCGCGCTCCGGGCCGCGCACCACGTGGTCGGAGCCGGTCAGCGGGCCGGTGTGGACGGTGTGGCCGGGCAGGGCCCGGGTCAGCTCCTTGACGAGCAGATCGGTGTGCACGCACGGCACGGTGCCGCGCGGGTCTCGGGTCTCCTCGGCGACCACGAGGTCGCCGGGGTGCATGCCGGGCGCGAGCCCGGCGCAGAAGCCGGTGGCCAGTACGGCGGCCTCGGCGAGGTCCGGTGTGGCCAGCATCCGGCCGACGGCGCGCTCCGCCGCGCGCGGGCCCATGCCCGTGCGGACGACGACGGGGCGGTGGCCCGCGCCGCCGTGGTCGCCGGTGCGCAGGACAGCGCGTTCGCCGGTGCGCAGGGCGAGGCGTTCGATGCCGAGCGCGCAGGCGATCAGCAGCGGTGCCGGGGCGGCCCTGGTGCTCATTCAGCGGCCCTCGGCTCCGGCGCGCCTGCCTCCTGCGGTGGCGAGGGGTGCCTTGTCGAAGGGGTCGCCGTGGAGATAGCGGCCGAGCGCGGTGAGCGGGAACACCTGCCGGTAGAGGTGGTAGTTGATGGAGAAGTCCCAGGGGAAGCCGGTGCCGGTGAAGTAGGGCTCGTCCCAGGAGCCGTCCTCCTGCTGGGTGTCGGCGAGCCACTGGACGCCGCGTTCGACGGCCTTGGAGTCCTTCTCGCCGGCCGCGAGGAGGGCCATGAGCGCCCAGGCGGTCTGGGAGGCGGTGGAGGTGCCGCGGCCGCTCCATTCCTGGACGTGTTTGTAGGAGCGCAGGTCCTCGCCCCAGCCGCCGTCGTCGTTCTGGACGCGTTCCAGCCAGGCGACCGCGCGGCGGATCGCCGGGTGCGAGCCGGGGAGTCCGGCGGCGGTGAGGGCGGGGACGACGGAGCCGGTGCCGTAGACGTAGTTGACGCCCCAGCGGCCGAACCACGAGCCGTCGGGCTCCTGTTCGGCGAGGAGCCAGTCGATGCCGCGCCGGGTGCGCGGGTCGTGGGCGAGTCCTTCGGCGGCGAGCATCTCCACGACGTGGGCGGTGACGTCGGCGGAGGGCGGGTCGATGACCTCGCCGAAGTCACAGAAGGGCAGCCGGTTGGGGAACGGGCTGGTGTTGTCGACGTCGAAGGCGCCCCAGGCCCCGTTCTTGGACTGCATCCCGAGGTTCCAGCGCACGGCGCGGCCGATCGCCCCGTCCACGCGGGCGGGTTGGGGATGGCGGACCCGGCGCAGCGCGAGGGCGACCTCGGCGGTGTCGTCGATGTCGGGGTAGTTGTCGTTGTGGAACTCGAACGCCCAGCCGCCGGGCGGGAGTTGGGGGCGCTTGACGGTCCAGTCGCCGGGGCGGCGGATCTCCTCGCCGAGCATCCAGTCGGCGGCCTTGACCAACTGCGGGTGGTCCGCGGGGAGTCCGGCGTCGGCCAGGGCGATGGTGGCGAGGCAGGTGTCCCACACCGGGGACTGGCAGGCCTCGATCATACGGGAGCCGTCCTCGCGCCAGATGGCGAAGCGGTCCAGGGACTCCAAGCCGGCGCGCATGACGGGGTGTTCGAGGTCGTAGCCGAGCAGGTGCAGGGCGATGACCGAGTAGACGGCGGGGGGCTGGATGCCGCCCCAGCAGCCGTCGTTCTCCTGGCGTTCGACGATCCAGCGGGCGGCGGTGCCGATCGCCGCGTCGCGCAGACGGCGCGGTACGGCCCGGCGCAGCGTGTGCACCATGCGGTCGAGGCGCTGGAAGGCGCCGTCCCAACTGGCCAGCGGGGCAAAGGGTTTCGGCGGGTTGGGGTGGGCCGGGTCGGTGTGCAGCTCGTCCAGCGCGAAGGGCGCGGGGCGTACCGGGCGCTTGGCGGAGACGATGGTGAGCGGCACGATGGTCTGCCGCGCCCAGCAGCCGAAGTCGTAGATGTTGAGCGGCAGCCAGGTGGGGAACCAGATGAGTTCCGGGGGGAGTTCGGGCAGGTCCTCCCACTTCCACCAGCCGAACAGGGCGAGCCAGATCCGGGTGAAGACACGGGCGGAGGCGATGCCGCCGCGCTCGCGGACCCAGGCGGAGGCGCGGGCCATGTGGGGGGCGTCGGGGGCGTCTCCGGCCAGGCGCAGGGCGACGTACGCCTCGATGGTGGCGGAGAGTTCGCCGGGTCCGCCGTAGAAGGTGGGCCAGGCGCCGTCCGCGCGCTGCTCGCCCCGGATGTACAGGGCGGCGGCGTGGGTGGTGGCCTCGTCGCGGATGCCGAGGAACTGGCGCAGGAGCAGGTCCTCGGCGTCCATGGTGACGTTGGTCTCCAGGTCGCCCTTCCACCAGCCCTCGGGGTCCTGCCGGGCGAGCAGGTGGTCCGTGGCACGGCGGACGGCGCGTTCGGCGGCCTCGGGTACCCCGGCCGCCACGGGGGTCGTGCTGTCGGTTTCGCTGGCCGCGTCGGCACGGGGCGGAATCGTCGCCCCGGTGCTTCCGTCGGTCGTCGCTGTCATGGCTTCCCCTTCGTGCAGTCGTACGAGTCGTGCTGCTGCGGGTCCGCCGTCGGCCGGTGTGGGTCATCGCGCCGCACCGGCCGGCGACTACGCGAGGGCTATTCGGCCGATAGTGATCATCTCTTCCTGACGACGACGAAGTCGGCGAGCGCCGTGAAGGCGGCCCGCACCCGGTCGGGCATCTCGACGGCGTGGAGGGCCTCGACGGCGACGGTGTGCTGGCGCCGGGCCTCGTCCGCGGTCCACTCGCGGCCGCCCGCCTCCTCGATGAGGGCGGCGCGGGCCGCGAACTCCTCCTCGGAGAAGTTCGCGAAGTCGCTGCTCTTGGCGTCGGCGGCGAGGATCTCGCCGAGCCGCTCGGAGGCGGGGCCGCCGGCGGCGAGCGCGGCGACCACGGGGAGGGACTTCTTGCGCTGGCGCAGGTCGCTCCAGGTCTGCTTGCCGGTGGCCTCGGGGTCGCCCCAGATGCCGAGCAGGTCGTCGACGGCCTGGAAGGCGAGGCCGAGGTGGTAGCCGTAGCGCTCCAGCGCGTCGGCGGTGGCGTCGTCGGCGCCGCCGAGGACCGCGCCGATGGAGGAGGCGCAGGCGAGCAGGGCGCCGGTCTTGTTGCCCTCCATCTCCAGGCACTCCTCGACGCTGACGCGGTCGCGGTGCTCGTAGGAGATGTCCTGGGCCTGGCCGTCGATCAGGGCGCGGGTGGCGGTGGTCAGGCGGCGGGTGGCGCGGCCTGCCTCGACGGTGCCGAGTTCCAGCAGGACCTCGTTGCCGAGGGCGAACAGGGCGTCGCCGACCAGGATGGCCTGGGCGGGGCCGTGCACCTTCCACACGGTGTCGCGGTGGCGGCGCTGCTCGTCGCCGTCCATCAGGTCGTCGTGCAGCAGCGAGAAGTTGTGGACCAGTTCGACGGCGACGGCGCCGGGCACGCCGACCTCGGGGGCGGCGCCGGTGACCTCGGCGGAGAGGACCGCGAGCGCGGGGCGTACGGCCTTGCCGCCGTCGCCCTCGGCCGGGTTGCCCGCCGCGTCGATCCAGCCGAAGTGGTAGGCGGCGACGGTGTCCATGGGCGGCGCCAGCCGGTCGACGGCCGCGCGCAGGACCGGGGTGGCCAGGGTGCGGCCGCGCTCCAGCAGCGCGGTCACGTCCACCGCGTCTGCGGCGGTCGAGGCCGGGGGCGGCACAGTGGGCACAGTCTCTCCTCTTGTTGCGGTACCGGGGGTGCGGGGCCGGCCCGCGTGCTCCTGGTCGAGCATCACGCCGCCTCCTCGAAAGCGAAGAGGTGACGGGGGCGGGGGCGGCCGAGGGCGCCGAGGGCGGCGTCGGCCGCGCTCACGCCGCTGCGGACCGCACTCTCCATGGTCGCGGGCCACCCGGTGGCGGTCCACGCTCCGGCCAGGTACAGGCCGGGTGCCTTGGTGCGGGCGCCGGGCCGCAGCCGTCCGACGCCGGGGGCGGGAGCGAACGTGGCGGTGCGCTCCCGGGTCACGAAGAAGTCCCGTACGCGCGCGGTGCGGGTGCCGGGGATCAGCCGTTCCAGCTCGGGCAGATAGCGCTCGCGCAGGTCGGCGACGGGGGTGTCGATCTCGTCCTGGGCGGCCGACTGGGACAGCGCCAGATACTGGCCGTCGCCGAGGCCGGAGGCGGCGGTGCGGTCGAAGACCCACTGCACGGGCGAGCCGAGCGCGGCGAAGAAGGGCCGGGCGAGGACCTGACGGTCGTACACGACATGGACGTTGAGGATCGGGGCGGTGCCGATGCGCAGCAGCCGGCCGGGGTCGTCGAGGGCGCCGGACGGCAGCAGGGCGTGCGCCTCGCGCTGGGGTACGGCGAGGACGACGGCGTCGGCGTCGAGCGTCTCGCCGGGAACCTGAACGCTCCAGCCGCCGTTCCCGTGGTGGGTGAGGGAGGTGACGCGTGTACGGACCTCGGTGCGCACGCCCGCGGAGTCGAGCGCCTTGCGGGCGAGCCGGTCGTGCAGTTCGCCCAGCGGGACATGGGCCCAGCCGATGTCGGCCGCGCCCGGGTCGGACAGCAGACCGGTCTTGAACACCATCGCGGCGAGGGCCAGCGAGGCGTCGCCCGCGACCGCGTTGAGGGTGGCGACACCGACCAGGTCCCACAGGGCCTCGACGGCGCGCGCCGACTGGCCGTGCCGGGCCAGCCAGCCGCCGAAGTCCTGCGTGTCCAGGGCGGGGTCGGCGAGGTCGAGTCCCTTGAGCGCGAGCGCGGCGCGTCCGACGGCGGCACGCTCGGCGAGCGAGAGATGCGGGTAGGCGGCCAGGCTGCGCCCGAGGTGGAGGGGGACGGGCAGCGGGTCGCGCCGCAGCCTGCCGAGCCGTCGCCCTTCGGGCTTGTCGGCGTCCACGACGGGTACGTCCAGGCGGTTCTGCAGCGGTGCGAGGGCCGCGCCCTCAATGCGGTCGAGGAACCAGCGGTAGGCGGTGCAGCAGCGCAGATAGACGTGCTGGCCGTTGTCCACGGTCAGCCCGTCGCGCTGGAAGGAGAAGGCGAGGCCGCCCAGGCGCGGCCTGCCTTCGAGGAGGGTGACGCGGACGCCGGCGTCGGCGAGGGCGAGGGCCGCGGTGGTCCCGGCGAGGCCGCCGCCGACCACGACGGCGTGCCGCGGGGTGCCGTCCGCGGGTGCCGGAGGGCCGGAGTGCGCCTCGGCGGGGCGTGCGCCGTCGCTCATCGTGCGTCCTTCCGTGCGTGCCGCGCGTACTGGTTGAACGGTGCACGCTCGGCCGTCGCAGTCAGGGACGCCACGCCGCAGCCCGGGGTTGCCCGTCCTGCCGGACGGGTGGAGCCCGGCTCGTCCGCCGGGGCCATCAGGCGCGCCTCCTGACGGTCTGGCGGGTGACGTGCCGGGTGTCGAGCCCGGACAGGCCGCGCACGGCGACGTACGCCTTCTCGCGGCCGGGCAGCGAGACACGGCCGCGCAGGACGGCCTCGGGGTCGCGTTCGATGCGGTCGAGCAGGCGGCGGTAGATGCCGGCCATGGCGGCGACGCAGGCGCCGCTGCGCCGGTCGAGCATGGGCAGCAGCCGGTAGCCCTCGGCGAACAGGGCGCGGGCGCGGCGGACCTCGAAGTGGACGAGGCCGGCGAAGTCGGAGCCCTCGGGCGGGGTGGGTCCGGCGAACCCGGCCGAGCAGCCGAACTTGGCGAGGTCGTCGGAGGGCAGGTAGGTGCGGCCGCCCTCGGCGTCCTCGCGGACGTCGCGCAGGATGTTGGTGAGCTGGAGGGCGAGGCCGAGGGTGTCGGCGTACTCGGCGGCGCGCTCGGCGCCGCGCGCTCCGGGTTCGGTGCCGAAGACGCCGAGCGAGAGGCGTCCGATGGCTCCGGCGACGCAGCGGCAGTAGACCTTGAGGTCGTCCCAGGTCTCGTAGGTCTCGCCGCGCACGTCCATCTGGACGCCGTCGATCAGCTCGTCCAGGCCGCCGAGCGGGATCGGGAAGACGCGGGCGGCGTCCGCGAGGGCGACGGCCACCGGGTCGGTGTCGTCCTCCTCGACCTCGCCCGCGTGGACGCGGGTGAGCAGCGCCCGGGTCTCCTCCAGGCGCGCGACCTTCACCTCGTCGGGCAGCTCGCCGTCGCCGATGTCGTCCACGCGCCGGGAGAAGGCGTAGAGCGCGGACATGGCGCGGCGCTTGGGCGTGGGCAGCAGGCGGATGCCGTAGGCGAAGTTACGGGCCTGCTGGCCGGTGACGGTCTCGCAGTAGCGGTAGGCGGCGAGTACCGGTGCGGACACGTGCGGTGAGGACTCCACGGACCGGATCACCCCTCTCCTCGCAGGGTCACGCCCACCTCGCGCAGCAGCTGGAGCCTGCCGGGTCTGGGAGGGCCGGGAAGGACGTCGAATCCGGCGGCGGCGATCGCGTCGACCGCCGCCCTTCCCCCCGCCACGAACCCCGCGAGCAACAGCTTGAGCCTGCCGTGGACGCTACCCACGAGGGGGGCGCCTTCATTCAGCAGATCGCGGGCGCGTTGTGCTTCGAACGCGACCAGCGCGCGCACCGATGCGCCGGCGCTCTTGGCGGTGAGGTCGGATTCCTGGACGTGGAAGCGCTTCATGTCCTCTGCGGGCAGATAGATCCGGTCGCGGCCGAGGTCCTCGGCGACGTCCTGGAGGTGTTCGACGATCTGCAGTGCGGTGCAGATCGCGTCGGACAGGCGGACCCGCTCGGGCGTCGTGGTGCCGGTGACGGCGAGGACCAGGCGGCCGACGGGATTGGCGGACAGTTCGCAGTAGGCGCGCAGGTCGTCGTACGTCTCGTAGCGCCCCACGAGCTGGTCCTGGCGGTTGGCGGCGATCAGGCCGAGGAAGGGCTCGGGGCTGATGCGGCAGCGGCGCACGGTGGGCTGCAGGCGGCGCAGCAGCGGGTGGCGCGGGGTGGCGTCGAAGACGCGGCGCAGGTCGGCCTCGAAGGCGTCGAGGACGGCGAGGCGGTCCTTGGCGTCGGCCTCGGGGACGCCGAGGACGCGGGCGTCGGCGCCGCCGGGGGCGAGGTCGCCGTCACCGATGTCGTCGACGAGGCGCGCGAAGCCGTAGACGGCCATGAGGTCGTCGCGCCAGGCGCGGGGCAGGAAGAAAGGTGCCACGGGGAAGTTCTCGCTCGTGGCCTTGTCCAGTGTGGCGCGTTCCAGTTCCGTCGCCGTGTCGGTTCCCGTCACCGCGCGCTGCCCGGGGCGGGGACGGCACATGCTGCGCTGAGCTGGGGAGTTTCCGTAGCCATTGCCGTCACATCTCCCGTTCTACACTGCGGAACCGATACACACTATTTCGGACACGCCGCCTGCCCTCCGGGGGAGGTCGCCCGGCGGAGGGTGTCGCGCATTATCGCCCTACTTGCCGGTTTCCGGCACCGGTACAGCTTACGTTGTACAACGCGACAGGGTCCGTCGGGGTGTCCGGCGCATCACAACAACACACCGATTGGCGTCAAGATTCCTACGCACGGCCGGAGTTGACGCTTCTTTTGCAGACGCCGGGCCCCGCCGGAGGAGTTCCGGCGGGGCCCGGGGCCGCTCGGGTCACTTGCCCGTGAACTTCTCGTACTCCTTGAGGACCTCTTCGGTGGGTCCGTCCATGCGGAGTTCGCCGCGCTCCAGCCACAGGACGCGGTCGCAGGTGTCGCGGATCGACTTGTTGTTGTGGCTCACCAGGAAGACCGTGCCGGCCTCCTTGCGCAGCTCGCGGATGCGGGCCTCGGAGCGCTTCTGGAACTTGCGGTCGCCGGTGGCAAGGGCCTCGTCGATCATGAGGACGTCGTGGTCCTTGGCGGCGGCGATGGAGAAGCGGAGCCGGGCGGCCATGCCGGAGGAGTAGGTGCGCATCGGCAGGGTGATGAAGTCGCCCTTCTCGTTGATCCCGGAGAAGTCGACGATGTCCTGGTAACGCTCCTTGATCTGCTCGCGCGTCATGCCCATCGCGAGACCGCCCAGGATGACGTTGCGCTCACCGGTCAGGTCGTTCATCAGGGCCGCGTTGACGCCGAGCAGGGAGGGCTGGCCGTCGGTGTAGACCTTGCCCTTCTCGGCCGGGAGGAGACCGGCGATGGCCCGCAGCAGGGTGGACTTGCCGGAGCCGTTGGAGCCGATCAGACCGATGGCCTCGCCCCGGTAGGCGATGAAGGAGACACCGCGCACGGCGTGCACCTTGCGCACCCCGCGCTCCTCGCCGCGCTTGACGATGCGGCTCAGGGCGGCGGTGGCGCTGCCCTTGCCGGTCTTGGCCCCGTTGACCCGGTAGACGATGTGCAGGTCGTCCGCGATGACGGTCGGACGGTGATCGCCGGTGTTGTGCTCAGCCACGGCCGTACCGCTCCTCAGCCTTCCAGAAGTACACGAAGCCGCCGACGAAGATCACCACGGCCCAGAAGGCGGCGATGGCCCACACGTGCGGGGGCAGGTTCGAGGCGCCGTAGCCGTCGATCAGCGCGAAGCGCATCAGGTCCATGTAGACGGCGGCGGGGTTGGCCTGGAGGGCCCGCACGATCCACTCGGGCCGGCCCGCCAGCATGTGCCCGATGGAGAACATGACGCCGGAGGCGTACATCCAGGTGCGCAGCAGGAAGGGCATCAGCTGGGCGAGGTCGGGCGTCTTGGCGCCCATGCGGGCCACGATCAGCGCGAGCCCGGTGTTGAACAGGAACTGGAGCACCAGCACCGGGATGATCAGCAGCCAGGACAGCCGCGGGTAGTTCCCGAAGCCGATCGCCACCAGGAACATGACGATCATGGAGAACATCAGCTGCTGGAGCTGCTGCAGCGAGAACGAGACGGGCAGCGCGGCGCGCGGGAAGTGCAGGGCGCGCACCAGGCCCAGGTTGCCGGAGATCGCGCGGACGCCGGACATGATCGAGCTCTGCGTGAAGGTGAACACGAAGACGCCGGTGACCAGGAACGGGATGTACACGTCGTGGGACATGCCCCGGCTGGCGTGCAGGATCAGGCCGAAGATGAAGTAGTAGACGGCCGCGTTCAGCAGCGGGGTGGCGACCTGCCACAGCTGGCCGAGCTTGGCCTGGCTGTACTGCGCGGTCAGCTTCGCCTGGGAGAAGGCGAGGATGAAGTGCCGCCGGCCCCACAGCTGGCGGACGTACTCGACGAGCGAGGGCCGGGCGCCGCTCACCGCGAGCCCGTACTTGGCGGCGAGCTCGGCCGCCGTCAGTCCCTCGTCGGGCGACGGGGCCGCGGTCACCGCGACACCGCCGTCATGGAATGTCTCACTCACGGGTGGAAACTTTCGTCTTCGAGTACGTCATGTGTTCTGCGACGTGCGTTCGGGCCGCACCGTCGAGCTTGTCAGATCACCGGCGGCCGGCCCAGCCGGGTCAGCCGCCACACGGTACGCCAGCTCATCGGGCGGCGGGGACCGCAGGGGGTCGTCCAGCCCTCCTTGAAGCCGCCGAACCACGCCTTGAGGGCCGGTCCCGAGGGACGGCGCAGCAGGGTGAGCAGCAGCCAGACCCCGAGGTAGACGGGGACGAGCAGGACCGGGAGGTTGCGGCGGGCCAGCCAGACCCGGTTGCGGGCGACCATGCGGTGGTAGACCGCGTGCCGGGAGGGCGCGGTGGTCGGGTGGAACAGCACCATGTCGGCGCGGTAGTCGATCATCCAGCCCGCGTTCAGCGCCCGCCAGGCGAGGTCGGTCTCCTCGTGGGCGTAGAAGAACTCGTCCGGCAGCCCGCCGACCTCGGTGAACACCGTGGTGCGTACGGCGTTGGCGCCGCCGAGGAACGTGGTCACCCGGGAGGAGCGCATCGGGTCGGAGGCGCGCAGCCGGGGCACGTGCCGGCGCTGGGTCTCGCCGGTGTCGGGGTCGGCGATGCGGAAGCTGATGATGCCGAGCCGGGGGTCGGCGGCGAACGCCTCGCGGCACAGCTCGGCGGTGTCGTACCGGGCGAGGAGGCCGTCGTCGTCGAGGAAGAGCAGGATGTCGACGTCGCTGCCGCCGGGTCCGAATGCCTCGATGCCGACGTTGCGGCCGCCGGGGATGCCGAGGTTCTCGGGCAGTTCGACGGTGCGCACGCCCTCGGGGACGTCGGGCACGGGCGAGCCGTTGCCGACGACGACGACCTGGACGCGGTCGCCCTCCTGCTTGGCGACGGAGTCGAGCAGGGCGCGCAGCTCCTCGGGCCGGTTGCCCATCGTGATGACGACCGCGCCGACCTTCATGCCGTTCGTCACGCCGTTCACCTCAGCCTGCTGGACACGAGAATGGACACCAGGTGCAGCACGGTCTGCAACAGGGCGATGCCGGCGAGCACGGCGGTGCCGAGCCGGGTGAAGAAGAGGTCGCCGCGCACCTGGTCCACGATCGCGAGCACCAGGATCAGCAGCGACGCCTCGATGCCGAGGATGAGCCGGTGGAACTTGAGCGCGGCGGCGGCGCGCCGGGCGAGCGCCATACCGGAGGAGCGCGGCTCGGCGGCCGACTCCTTCACCGGGGGCATCCCGGCCTGGTGCCGGGCGACGCCGACGAGGTCGGTCTCCGCCTTGATGAGGATGGCGCCGAGCGCGGCGAGCGTGCCGAGGAAGGCCCACAGCCAGTCGATGCGTCCGGTGCCGAACAGGTCGGCGGCGCGCAGGCCGAGGCCGACCAGGACGGCGGCGTCGGTGAGGTAGGCGCCGACCCGGTCGAGGTAGACCCCGCCGAGCGAGTACTGCTTGCGCCAGCGGGCGATCTCGCCGTCCACGCAGTCCAGCAGCAGGTACAGCTGGGTGGCCACGATGCCGAGGACGGCGCCCCAGATGCCCGGCACCAGCAGCGCCGGGGCCGCGAGCACGCCGCAGACGGTCATCAGGTACGTGAGCTGGTTGGGCGTGATCCTGGTGTTGACCAGGTAGCGGTCGATGCGCAGGGACACCTCGCGCATGTAGAGGCGTCCCGCCCAGTGCTCACCGCTGCGCCGGTCCTTCACCCCGGCGGGGTGGACGACCGGACGGAGTTCAGCTACCGATGGCCTTGACATAGTCGGCGTAGATGTCCTTGATCTGGGTCGGCTGGAGGTCGAGGTGTTCGAGGATCGTGTAACGGCCGGGGCGGGTCTCCGGGGCGAACTCCACGACGCGGACGAATTCGTCCGCCGTGAAGCCCATGTCCTCGGCCCGTACCGGCAGCTCGTGGCGGCGCAGGACGGCGGCCATGTGGACCGACTCCTCCTGTGCGCCGCGCAGGAACATCGCGAAGGCGGCACCGAAGCCGCACTGCTCGCCGTGGCTGGCGGCGCGCTGCGGGAAGAGCAGGTCGAAGGCGTGGTTGATCTCGTGGCAGGCGCCCGAGGAGGGGCGTGAGTCGCCGGAGACCGACATGGCGATGCCGGAGAGGACCAGCGCCTCGGCGAGGACCTGGAGGAACTGGTTGTCCCCGATGCCGCCGGGGTGGCGCAGTACGGCTTCGCCGGCCTGGCGGGCCATGGCGGCGGCGAGTCCGTCGATCTTCTCGCCGTTGACCCGGTTGGCCAGCTCCCAGTCCGCGATGGCGGAGACGTTGGAGATCGCGTCGCCGATGCCGGAGCGCACGAAGCGCGGCGGGGCGTCGCGGATGACGTCCAGGTCGATCAGGACGGCGATGGGGTTGGGCACGCCGTAGGAGCCGCGGCCCGCGTCGTTGTCGAGCGTGGCGACCGGCGAGCACAGGCCGTCGTGCGCGAGGTTCGTGGGTACGGCGACCAGGGGCAGGCCGACGCGGGCGGCCGCGTACTTGGCGCAGTCGATGATCTTGCCGCCGCCGAGTCCGACCACGGCGTCGTAGTGACCGCCGCGGATGGCGTCGGCCAGGCGGATCGCGTCGTCCAGCGTGCCGCCGCCGACCTCGTGCCAGGTCGCGCCGGGCAGCTGGGGGGCGACGCGCTCGCGCAGCCGGGCGCCCGAGCCGCCGCTGACGGCGACGGCGAGCCGGCCGGAGTGCGAGACGCGCTCGTCGGCGAGTACGGCGGCCAGGTCGTCGAGGGCACCCGGGCGGATGTCCACGACGACCGGTGACGGAATGAGCCTTGTCAGTACCGGCACGCGATCTCCCGTCCCCGGGCGAGGTCGTCGTGGTTGTCGATCTCGACCCAGGAGACCTCCCCGATGGGGGCGACGTCGATCTTGAAGCCCCGGTTGACGAGCTCCTGGTAGCCGTCCTCGTAGTACAGCTGCGGGTCGCGCTCGAAGGTCGTGCGCAGGGCGTCGGCGAGGTCGGCCGCCGCGTCGCCCTCGATGAGGGTCACGCCGATGTACTCACCGGTGGCCTCGGCGGGGTCCATCAGCTTGGTGATCTTCTGGACGCCCTTGGCGGGGTCGACGACGACCTTCATCTCCTCGTCCGCCAGGGACTTCACGGTGTCGAGGGCGAGGATGATCCTCTTGCCGTCACCGCGCGCGGCGAGCAGCGTCTTCTCGACGGAGACGGGGTGCACGGTGTCGCCGTTGGCGAGGATCACGCCGTCCTTGAGGGCGTCACGGCCGCACCACAGGGAGTAGGCGTTGTTCCACTCCTCGGCCTTGTCGTTGTCGATGAGGGTGATCTTCAGCCCGTACTTGGCCTCCAGGGCCTCCTTGCGGGCGTACACGGCCTCCTTGCGGTAGCCGACGATCACACCGGCCTCGGTGAGCCCGATCTCCGCGAAGTTGCCCAGGGTGAGGTCGAGGACGGTGAGCGACTCCTCGTCGCCCTCGGGGCCGACCGGCACCAGCGCCTTGGGCAGCGTGTCGGTGTAGGGGCGCAGACGCCGTCCGGCGCCGGCCGCCAGCACGAGGCCGATCATGCGGTTTCTCCTTCGTCGTGAACGGCGGGCGCCCCCGCGGACACCCAGAATCGGATGCTCTCGGCGAGCACCAGCAAGGCGATGACCACGGCGAGGACCGTGAGCGCGACGGTGAACCGCGGGGCGGTCAGCAGCGCGGCCAGGACGGCGACGAGCAGGACCCGTCCCTCCTGACCGCCGATGGCGCGCACGAGCCACGCGGGCGGCGCGCCGGCGCCGCCGCGGATGCGGTACACCGTGTCGTAGTGATGGTAGGCGACCGCTGCCACCAGGCCGAACGCCGCCGGGAGGGCCCCGGGTACGTCCGCCTTGACCGCCAGCGCCAGGACGGTGCCGTACTCGACGGCACGGAACAGCGGGGGGATGAGCCAGTCCAGGGCGCCCTTGAGGGGGCGGGCGACGGCGGCGGCCGAGGTGAGCGTGTAGACCGCGGCCGCGACGGCCACGGCGGCGGTGCCGTACGGGAGGAAGGCCGCGCCGGCCACCACGCACGCGCCGGCGAAGAACGCGAGGGATCTGGTGCCGTGGATCCGGACGGCCCACTTCCCGAAGAGCGCGGCGAGCGGACCGCTGTCGGCGAGGTCCGCCAGCGCCTGGGCCGCCCGGTCCGTGCGTCGCGCCTTGCGGGTCACCGAGCGCAGCACGCGGCCCGCCGTGGTGTACGTCGCGGCGAAGGCGCAGCCGATCAGGAGGACGTAGAAGGTGATGCGGGGCGTGGTCGCGGCGGTGAGGACGGCGATCATGGCCCAGCGTTCGCCGATGGGCAGGACGATCATGCGGCGGACCCAGACCGTCCAGCCGACGCTGTCCAGCTTGCCGGAGAGGGCGGCGGTGGGGCTGGTGTTGGCGGTGGCGTCGTGGTTGGCCTCGTTGAAGGAGAAGTCCACGACGTGGCGGCAGGTCTGGAGGATCATCGCGCCGAGCGCGAGGGCCCATACGTCGTCGCCGCCGCGGGCCGCGCCGAGGGCGAGACCGGCGTAGTAGGCGTACTCCTTGGCGCGGTCGAAGGTGGCGTCGAGCCAGGCGCCGAGGGTGGAGTACTGCAGGGAGTAGCGGGCGAGCTGGCCGTCGGTGCAGTCCAGCACGAAGGAGGCGATCAGCAGGACACCGGCGGCGATGAACCCGGCGCGGGTGCCCGTCGCGGCCGAGGCCGCCGCTATGAGCGCGGTGAGCAGCGAGGCGGTGGTGACCTGGTTCGGGGTGAGGCCCCGGCGGGCGCACCAGCGGGCGATGTACCGCGAGTACGGGCTGATGCAGTAGGTGGTGAAGAAGCCGTCCCGGGACTTCACGGCGGACTTCAGGCGTACGGCCTCGTCGTCGACGGCGGCGACGGCCTGCCGGGCCTCGTTGCGGGTCTGGGGGTCGGCCGGGACGGTGGCGACGAGGCTGCCGAGCTCGGGGCGGTGGACCTCGCCGTAGTCGGCGTCCAGGGCGGTGACCAGGCGGTCGGGCAGGCTGTCCACGGCGACGGCGGTGCCGCCGCCGGCGGTGGTCTCGCGGGTCAGCGCGCGGCTGAGCGCCTGGCGGGCGGTGGCCTGCGCGGTGACGGCGCCGGGTACGGCGGCGAGCGGGAAGCGGGGGTCGGTCAGGCCGAGGCGCAGCGCGTGCGGGTGGCCGACGAAGCGGGCGTCCACCAGGGCGATGCGGTGGCCCGACGGTATGGCGGCGAGCAGGGTCTCGGCCTCGGAGGAGTCGGCGGCCACGCACACATCGAAGCCGAGGGACCGCAGATCGCTTTCGAGGGACGATCCGGGTACCGGCTGACCGGTGACGATGGCGGTCGACAACCGAACTCACTCCCTGGGTGCCGGCGCGTCGGCGCCGGTCGCTTGCGTGGTGCGTGGTGGGGCGCCCTGCCTGCGGCACCCTGGGCGGCATGTCGGCAGAGGCTATCCGATCGGGCGGAGCCGACGTTCACCGGGCGTTCACGGGCCGGCCCTCGCGGGGCCGTCGCGGCGCCTTCGCCGCCCATGCCGCGATCATCATCGGGGATGCGGGGGCCGCCCCACAAACCACGGGGCACAGAACCGGGCATCGCGGACAGCGGGGGCGTGCGTACTGCGTCTGCCGGGGCGGGCGCGGGTCGGCATAGGGTGGGCGACCATGACGTGGCTGATCACCGGCGGAGCCGGATACATCGGAGCACACGTGGCGCGGGCGCTGGCCGGTGCCGGGGAGAGCGTCGTCGTGCTCGACGACCTGTCGGCCGCCGTGCCGGAGCGGCTGCCCGAGGGGGTGCCGCTGGTCGAGGGCTCGACGCTGGACGGCGATCTGCTGAAGCGGGTGCTGGCCGAGCGCGGGGTGAGCGGTGTGGTGCATCTCGCGGCGCGCAAGCAGGTCGGGGAGTCGGTGGCGGAGCCCACCCGCTACTACCGGGAGAACCTCGGGGGCCTCGGCACGCTCCTGGACGCGATGGCGGAGAGCGGGGTGCGGCGGCTGCTGTTCTCCTCCTCGGCGGCGGTGTACGGCAACCCGGACGTGGACCTGATCACCGAGGACACCCCGTGTCTGCCGGTCAACCCCTACGGCGAGACCAAGCTGGCCGGTGAGTGGCTGGTCCGGGCGGCGGGCCGGGCGCACGGCATCGCGACGGTGTGCCTGCGCTACTTCAACGTGGCGGGGGCCGGGGCCCCTGAGCTTTCGGACACCGGGGTGTTCAACATCGTCCCGATGGTCTTCGACCGCCTCACCCGCGGCGAGGCCCCGCGGATCTTCGGCGACGACTATCCGACCCCGGACGGCACCTGCGTCCGCGACTACATCCACGTGGCCGACCTCGCCGACGCCCACCTCGCGGCGGCCCGCCGGCTGTCCGACGGCGACTTCACCGGCGACCTGACCCTGAACATCGGCAGCGGTGAGGGCGTCTCCGTCCGCGAGCTGATCACCGTCATCGGCGAGGTCACCGGCGAGACCGTCCCGCCCCTCGTCGCACCCCGCCGCCCGGGCGACGCCCCCCGCGCGGTCGCCTCCGCCGCCCGCGCCCGTACGGAACTGGGCTGGGAGGCCCGGCGGGACGTACGGGAGATGGTGGCGTCGGCGTGGGAGGGGTGGCGGCACCACCACGGGTGAGCCCCGGCGCGTTCACGGGCGGCAGCCGCCCGTGAACGCGCGGCCCGGTGGCCGCCCGCACGCCCGCACACCCTTCAGTACGGCCGGGTGGCCGTCGTTCAGGCGAGCCAGTCCTCGCTGCTCCGCCGCCGCCCCAGCCCGGCCGCCTCGAACTCGTCCTGCCCGGCCCGCGCCACGACGCCCAGGTGCCGCAGCGCCCGGGAGACCGGGGTGCCCCCGGCCGGAAAGGGCTCGTCCTCATCCAGGTGGAGCGGACCCAGGACGACGGTTCCGTCGGTGACGGAGTCGAAGAACACGTCGGTGACCGGCAGCAGCGCCAGGCCCTGTCCGAGCCGTGCCACGCGGGCGGCGGGCAGGTCCCGTACCGCCTCCTCCAGCCGCGTCCGGCCGGCGATCACCGCCCGCAGTTCGTACCCCGTCCCCGCGTCCCCCTTCCGGGTCCGAAAGGGTCATCCTCACCCACCCGGCGCGAGCGCGGAACTCCTTTTCCACGCGCCTGACCTGCGGTTCGTTTGCGCAGGTCAGGCGATATGACAACGGTGTTCAGTGCCGCGTTGCCCCGTGGGGGCCGGGCGTTGTTCACTGTGAGCCGGTGGCCAGAGGGAAGGGCGGTCTTCGGTATGGGGGCAGGGCACGACCACGGCCATGGGCACAGCCATGCGCCGACCGGGACGGCCGCGGCCGCGTACCGGGGGCGGTTGCGGGCGGCGCTGGGGATCACGCTCACCATCATGGTGGTGGAGATCGTCGGCGGGATGCTGGCGGACTCGCTCGCGCTGATCGCGGACGCGGCCCACATGGCGACCGACGCGGTGGGGCTGATCATGGCGCTGCTCGCCATCCACTTCGCGGCCCGGCCGCCCAGCGCCAACCGCACCTTCGGTTACGCGCGCGCCGAGATCCTGGCGGCGCTGGCCAACTGTCTGCTGCTGCTCGGCGTCGGCGGCTATGTGCTCTTCGAGGCGGTGGAGCGGTTCGTCACGCCCGCCGGGACCGAGGGCGGTCTGATGATCGTCTTCGGTGCGATCGGTCTGGTGGCGAACTCCGTCTCGCTCCTGCTGCTGATGGGCGGGCAGAAGGACAGCCTGAATGTGCGCGGCGCCTTCCTGGAGGTCGCCGCCGACGCGCTCGGCTCCGTCGCGGTGATCATCTCGGCGGCCGTCATCCTGACCACCGGCTGGCAGGCCGCCGACCCGATCGCCTCGCTGGTGATCGGTCTGATGATCGTGCCGAGGACGGTCAAGCTGCTGCGCGAGACGCTGGACGTGCTCCTGGAGGCGGCCCCGAAGAACGTGGACATGGCCGAGGTGCGCACGCACATCCTGGAGCTGGACGGTGTGGAGGACGTGCACGATCTGCACGCCTGGACCATCACCTCGGGCCTGCCGGTGCTCTCCGCGCACGTGGTCGTCAGCACGGAGGTGCTGAACGCGATCGGCCACGAGAAGATGCTGCACGAACTCCAGGGCTGCCTCGGCGACCACTTCGACGTGGAGCACTGCACGTTCCAGCTGGAGCCCGGCGGCCACGCGGAGCACGAGGCGCGGCTCTGCCACTGAGGGCGGCGGTCGGCCGCGGCCGCTGACGGCGGCTCCGGGGGCCTCCACCCCGCGCCCTGTTCCGGTGGCGTACGTTGACGGTGCGCACCCGTGTGCGAGGGCTTCGTGAGGTTCCCCGCTGCGGGCGCCGGGCACGATGTGCTTCCGGGCCCCGCTTCCGCCACACCTGGCACGGGACATGCGGACGTGCCGGGAAGTGCCGGGAGTGCCGGATTCGTACGGCAGACTTGGGGTGCCAAGACCGAGGCGAAGGATGGGTATGCCGATCACACCTGCCACCGAGACGCACAGCTCGTCGAGCGGCACCACACAGCCGATTCTGCTGGAACTCGTCGACGAGAAGGGCGTGACGATCGGCACCGCGGAGAAGCTCACCGCCCATCAGCCGCCGGGACAGCTGCACCGGGCGTTCTCGGTGTTCCTCTTCGACGAGCGGGGCCGGCTGCTGCTCCAGCAGCGGGCGCTCGGCAAGTACCACTCCCCCGGTGTCTGGTCCAACACCTGCTGCGGCCACCCGTACCCGGGCGAGGCCCCCTTCGCGGCGGCGGCCCGGCGGACGTACGAGGAGCTGGGTGTCTCCCCCTCGCTGCTGGCCGAGGCGGGCACGGTCCGCTACAACCACCCGGACCCGGCCTCGGGCCTGGTGGAGCAGGAGTTCAACCACCTCTTCGTCGGCCTGGTCCAGGAGACCGTGGCGCCCGACGAGGAGGAGGTGGGCGCGACCGCCTTCGTGACCGCCGCCGAGCTGGCGGAGCGGCACGCCCGTGAGCCGTTCTCGGCGTGGTTCCTGACCGTCCTGGACGCGGCCCGCCCCGCGATCAGGGAACTGACCGGCCCCTCGGCGGGCTGGTAGGAGCACCCTGACGGCGCCGGGCGACCGGGGGCGGTCTCACCGCTGGAGCGCGGGCTTGAGCGGCAGGGCCGCCCAGATGACCTTGCCGCCGCTCGCCGTGTGCTCCACGTCGACCTGGCCGCCCGCCTCCCGCGCCACCTCGCGCACGAGCAGCAGCCCGCGTCCGCCGGTCTGACCGTGGTCCGCCTCCAGGGCGGTCGGCCGGTAGGGATGGTTGTCCTCCACCGACACCCGCACCCACTCCGCGCCGACGGCCACCTCCACGGCGAGCATCGGCGACAGCAGCGCCGCGTGCTTGACCGCGTTCGTGACCAGCTCGGAGACGATCAGCAGCAGCCCGTGCGCCACGTCGTCGGCGACGGGTACGCCCTGGCGCAGCAGCAGATCGCGCACCGCGTGCCGGGCCTGCGGGACCGAGGCGTCCACGGTGGCCGCGGTGAACCTCCAGACCCCTTCGTACGGCAGTGTCCCGGGCGCCGGCCGGGCGCCCTCCTCCGCTGGGCGCGGCACGCTCCCGCGCCCGTGGTTGTCCATCGTCCGGTCGCCACCCTCGCGCTCGATTGTCACCACACGTCGAGTGTTGGTAATGATCGGGTCCGCGCCGGATGACTGAACAGAAGTCAGCGGGTATCGAACGTTTTCGACCGTTCACGTATGCCCTGGTCGCCCGCGCGACCGTTCCTGTCCTCCGGACGCCGGTTCCCGAACTCTTCGGGTTGTACGGGTTTGGTCCCGGTGTCGATTCGGACAGCGCACCGGGGCTTACCGGCGGGAAGGGCCGGGTCGGTACGATCCGCCGCATGGAGCCGCAGCTGTCGTACCGGGTCACCGGTCACGTCGCCACCGTCGTCATCCGCAATCCGGCCAAGCGCAACGCCATGACCGCCGCGATGTGGGGGTCGCTGCCCCCGCTCCTCGGCCGGCTCGCCGCAGACCCGGAGGTACGGGCGCTGGTGCTGACCGGCGAGGGCGGGACCTTCTGCGCGGGTGCCGACATCTCCTCGCTCCGGGCGGGGCCCCAGGAGGTGCAGGGGCTCGCGGTGGCGGCCGAGGAGGCGCTCGCCGCGTTCCCGAAGCCGACGCTGGCCGCCGTCCGGGGGCACTGTGTGGGCGGGGGCGCGCAGCTCGCCGCGGCCTGCGATCTGCGGCTCGCGGAGGAGGGGGCGCTGTTCGGGGTGACCCCGGCGAAGCTCGGCATCGTCTACCCGGCCTCCTCCACCCGCCGGCTGGTGTCGCTGGTGGGCCCGGCGACCGCCAAGTACCTTTTGTTCTCGGGCGAGTTGATCGACACCGAGCGCGCGCTGCGCACCGGTCTGGTGGACGAGGTGCTGCCCGCCGGGGACCTGGACAAGCGGATGGACGGGCTGACCGGGGTGCTGGCGTCCCGCTCCCGGCTGACCCAGGCGGCGGCGAAGGAGTTCGCGGACGGCCGCACCGACCGCGACGCCCACTGGGCGGAGCAGGCCCGCGCCTCGGCCGACACCGCCGAGGGCGTCACCGCGTTCCTGGAGCGCCGGTCGCACCGCTTCACCTGGAGCGTGCCGGCGCCGGAGTGACCGGGGCGCGTGCCCCGCGCGCCGACGGGCCGCCGGAGCGCCCTGCCGTCCGGATGTCGGTGTCACCTGCCACAATTGCCGCGCAACCTCAGTGGAGAAGGCGGTACGGGATCGTGACGACACCCCTCACAGCGTCCATCGAAGGCAGGATCGCCGGGGAACTCGGCGTACGGGAGCGGCAGGTGAAGGCCGCGGTGGAGCTGCTCGACGGCGGTTCGACCGTGCCCTTCATCGCCCGCTACCGCAAGGAAGCGACCGAGATGCTCGACGACGCGCAGCTGCGCGCGGTCGAGGAACGGCTGCGCTATCTGCGGGAGCTGGAGGACCGGCGGGCCGCGATCCTCGATTCGGTGCGCGAGCAGGGCAAGCTCACCGAGGAGCTGGAGGCCCGCATCCGGGGCGCCGAGACCAAGGCGCGCCTGGAGGACGTCTATCTGCCGTACAAGCCGAAGCGGCGCACCAAGGCGCAGATCGCGCGCGAGGCGGGCCTGGAGCCGCTGGCCGAGGGGCTGCTGACCGATCCGTCGGTCGATCCGGCCGCCGCCGCTGCCGCGTTCGTGGACGCGGACAAGGGCGTCGCGGACGCGCAGGCCGCGCTGGACGGCGCGCGGGCGATCCTGACCGAGCGGTTCTCGGAGGACGCCGACCTGATCGGTGAGCTGCGCGAGCGGATGTGGACGCGCGGGCGGCTCTCCGCCAAGGTCCGCGAGGGCAAGGAGGAGGCGGGCGCCAAGTTCGCCGACTACTTCGACTTCACCGAGCCGTTCACCGAGCTGCCCTCGCACCGCGTCCTCGCGATGCTGCGCGGCGAGAAGGAGGAGGTCCTCGACCTCGTCCTGGAGCCGGAGGAGCCGGTCGAGGGCCCGTCGACGTACGAGGGCTTCATCGCGACCCGGTTCGGCATCGCGGACCGGGGCCGTCCGGGCGACAAGTGGCTGACGGACACGGTCCGCTGGGCCTGGCGCACCCGGGTGCTCGTGCACCTCGGCATCGACCTCAGGCTGCGGCTGCGTACGGCCGCCGAGGACGAGGCGGTGAACGTGTTCGCCGCCAACCTGCGCGACCTGCTGCTCGCCGCCCCGGCCGGCACCCGCTCGACGCTGGGCCTGGACCCCGGTTTCCGTACGGGCGTGAAGGTGGCCGTGGTGGACGCGACCGGCAAGGCCGTCGCCACGGACGTGATCTACCCGCACGTCCCGGCCAACAAGTGGGACGAGGCGATCGCCAAGCTGGCCCGTCTGTCGAAGGAGCACTCGGTCGACCTGGTCGCGATCGGCAACGGCACCGCGTCCCGCGAGACCGACAAGCTGGCCACCGAACTCATCGCCAGGCACCCGGAGTTGAACCTCACCAAGGTGATGGTGTCGGAGGCGGGCGCGTCGGTGTACTCGGCGTCGGAGTACGCCTCGCGCGAGCTGCCCGGCATGGACGTGTCGCTGCGCGGCGCGGTCTCCATCGCGCGCCGGCTCCAGGACCCGCTGGCCGAGCTGGTGAAGATCGACCCGAAGTCGATCGGGGTCGGGCAGTACCAGCACGACCTGTCCGAGGTGAAGCTGTCGCGCTCGCTGGACGCAGTGGTCGAGGACTGTGTGAACGGCGTCGGTGTGGACGTCAACACCGCGTCCGTGCCGCTGCTTTCGCGGGTGTCCGGCGTCTCCGCCACCCTCGCGGAGAACATCGTGGCGCACCGCGACGCCAACGGCCCCTTCACCTCCCGCGCCCAGCTGAAGAAGGTCTCCCGGCTCGGCCCGAAGGCGTACGAGCAGTGCGCGGGCTTCCTGCGCATCCGGGGCGGTGACGACCCGCTGGACTCCTCCAGCGTGCACCCGGAGGCGTATCCGGTGGTGCGGCGGATGGTGAAGACCACCGGTCAGGAGGTCGCCTCGCTGGTCGGCAACACCGGGGTGCTGCGCTCGCTGCGCCCGGCCGACTTCGTGGACGACACCTTCGGTCTGCCGACGGTCACCGACATCCTCAAGGAGCTGGAGAAGCCGGGCCGCGACCCGCGTCCGGCCTTCAAGACGGCCACCTTCAAGGAGGGTGTGGAGAAGATCTCCGACCTGTCCGCCGGGATGGTCCTCGAGGGCGTGGTGACGAACGTGGCCGCGTTCGGCGCGTTCGTGGACATCGGCGTCCACCAGGACGGTCTGGTGCACGTGTCCGCGATGTCGAAGACGTTCGTGAAGGACCCGCGTGACGTGGCCAAGCCGGGTGACATCGTCAAGGTGAAGGTCCTGGACGTGGACATCCCGCGCAAGCGGATCGCGCTGACGCTGCGTCTTGACGACGAGGCGGCGGCGCAGGGGCAGGACGGCGACGACCGACGGGGCGGCGGTTCCCGGCCGCCGCAGCAGCGGCGGGGTCAGGGCGGCCGGCAGGGCCAGAGCCAGGGTGGCCGACAGGGCCAGGGCGGCCGGCAGGGCCAGGGGCGCGGTGGCGACCGGGGCGGCCGTCAGGCGCCCGCGCCCGCCAACAGCGCGATGGCGGACGCGCTGCGGCGCGCGGGTCTGCTGAACCCGGGTGACGGGCGCCGCTGAGCCGCATGGGGTGCCGGGCGGGTGTGGTGCGCCGCCCGGCACCGTGGCTCGCTCGGAGCCGTGCGGGGTCTAGCGTTCCGTCACCTTGCCGTCCGCGACCTCCAGGCGCCGGTTCACCTTGACCGCGTCGAGCATGCGGCGGTCGTGGGTGACGAGGAGGAGCGTGCCGTCGTAGGCGTCGAGGGCCGACTCCAGCTGCTCGATGGCGGGTAGGTCGAGGTGGTTGGTCGGCTCGTCGAGGACGAGCAGGTTGACGCCCCGGCCCTGGAGGAGGGCGAGGGCGGCGCGGGTGCGTTCGCCCGGGGAGAGGGTCGCGGCGGGGCGCAGCACGTGGTCGGCCTTCAGGCCGAACTTGGCGAGCAGGGTGCGCACCTCGGCCGGTTCGGTGTCGGGCACGGCCGCCTGGAACGCGTCGAGCAGGGTCTCGGGGCCGTGGAAGAGGCCGCGCGCCTGGTCCACCTCGCCGACCAGGACGCCGGAGCCGAGCGTGGCGTGCCCGGCGTCCAGCGGGACGCGGCCGAGGAGGGCGCCGAGCAGGGTGGACTTGCCCGCGCCGTTGGCTCCGGTGACGGCGATGCGGTCGGCCCAGTCGATCTGGAGCGTGACCGGTCCGAAGGTGAAGCCGTCGCGCCGTACCTCGGCGTCGCGCAGGCCGGCGACGACCGCGCCCGAGCGGGGCGCGGAGGCGATCTCCATGCGCAGCTCCCACTCCTTGCGGGGCTCGTCGACGACCTCCAGGCGCTCGATCATCCGCTGGGTCTGGCGGGCCTTGGCGGCCTGCTTCTCGCTGGCCTCGCTGCGGAACTTGCGGCCGATCTTGTCGTTGTCGTTGCCGGCCTTGCGCCGGGCGTTCTTGACGCCCTTGTCCATCCAGGAGCGCTGCGTCTGGGCGCGGTCCTGGAGGGCGGCGCGCTTGTCGGCGTACTCCTCGTAGTCGTCGCGGGCGTGCCTGCGGGCGACCTCGCGCTCCTCCAGGTAGCCGGCGTAGCCGCCGCCGTAGAGGTTGATCTGCCGCTGGGCGAGGTCGAGTTCGAGGACCTTGGTGACCGTGCGGGTGAGGAACTCGCGGTCGTGGCTGACGACGACGGTGCCCGCGCGCAGGCCGGTGACGAAGCGCTCCAGGCGTTCCAGGCCGTCGAGGTCGAGGTCGTTGGTGGGCTCGTCCAGAAGGAAGATGTCGTAGCGGGAGAGCAGCAGCGAGGCGAGTCCGGCGCGGGCCGCCTGGCCGCCGGAGAGGGAGGTCATGGGCCGGTCGAGGTCCACGGCGAGGCCGAGGGAGGCGGCGACCTCCTCGGCGCGTTCGTCCAGGTCGGCGCCGCCCAGGTGCAGCCAGCGGTCCAGGCTCGTGGCGTAGGCGTCGTCGGCGCCGGGCGCGCCGTCCACGAGCGCCTGGGTGGCCTCGTCCATGATCCGCTGCGCCTCGGCGACGCCGGTGCGGCGGCCCAGGAACTCCCGCACGCTCTCCCCCGGCCTGCGCTCGGGCTCCTGCGGCAGATAGCCGACGGCGGCGGTGGGCGGGGAGAGCCGCAGCTCTCCGTCCTCGGGCGGGGTGAGCCCGGCGAGGAGCTTGAGCAGCGTGGACTTGCCCGCGCCGTTGGCCCCGACCAGTCCGATGACGTCCCCGGGCGCGACGACGAGGTCGAGTCCGGAGAAGAGGGAGCGGTCGGCGTGCCCGGCGGCGAGGTTCTTGGCGACGAGGGTGGCAGTCATCAGGGGGCCGATTTTAATGTCCGGCGGGGTGGGGTGCCGCCATGTGTCAGGGGGCGGCCGGTGCGGTCAGGACCGTCCCCGTCGTACGGGCCACGACGTAGGCGTTGCCGCGCACCGCTCTCGGGTCCAGCGGGAGGTGGTGGGTGCCCGGTGCGAGGACCTCGTCGAGGAGCTCGCGGACGTGGACGCGGTGGAGGCGGTCGCGGCGGTAGGCGAGGAGCCGGACGCGGGAGGCGGTGGCCACGTCGAGTACGGCGGTGTGGCGGTCGGCGCTCAGGGCGGTGATCCGGCGCGGGCGGTGCGGGTCGTGGTCGAGCGCCTGCTCGGTCTGGGCGACGAGGAGCGGGACGATGGGCGCGAGGGCGTCCACGTGGGCGGTGCCGACCCCGGCCCGCGTGAACACCTCGCGTACGGCGGCCCGTCGGGGCTCGGGGACCCCGGGGGCGTACAGCACGGCGTCGTAGCGGCGCAGCTCCTCCGCCGGTACGTCGTCCACCTCCGGGGTGACGTCGGCGCCGATGCCGGTGCCGCGCAGGGCGGCGGCGAGGCGGGCGGGCACCCCGGCGCGGGGGCCGATGACCAGTACGTGGGGGCGGGGCGCGGGCGCGGCGTCGGGCCGGTCGAGCAGGGCGGTGAGGGCGGTCCGGTAGGCGGGCGCGGGGAAGCGGAACGGTCCGGTGCCGCCGTAGCCGTCGCGCACCGGTTCGGTGTGCTCGCCGTCCTGCCAGGCGAAGTCGCGCCAGACGACGTCGCCCCCGTCCCGTTCCACGACGGCGGTCAGCGCGCCGCACGCCAGATCCGCGCACTCGGGGCAGCCGTACACCACGAACCGGCCACCGGGCAGCGGGGGTTCGCCTTCCAGGAGCAGCCCCCGCACCTGCGCGGCGAGCACCTCGGGCGGCAGGTCGGAGGCGAGCGGGGTCACCGCGTCGAGGTCGGGGAACCGGAGCAGCAGGGGCTGCCCGTCCACGGCGAAGTCCGTGAAGTCGCGGTGGATCTGATAGCCGCCGTCGGGCAGCACGCCGCCCGCGCGGAACGCCGGTACCAGGCCGAAGGTCGCGTAAGCGGCAGACATGCTGCGAGTATCCCGGCGCCGGCGGGACCGGGAGCCGGCCGGGAGCGCGGTCGTGCGGTGCCCGTCGCACGGTGGCCGGATTTCCCTTGGTCCGCACGGGGCAACGGTCGTACGCGCGGTCGAGGGTGTACGCCGTTATACGGCGCTGGACGGCCCGGCCGGCCGGTGGGCGGCCTACAGTTCCGACTCGCCCCACCGGCCGACGACCGCTTCGTCCCCCACGGACACCTTGCCCGGGCGCAGGACGGCGAACTTCGCGCCGAAGGCGACTCCGCCCTCCGTCGCGCGGCGGTATCCGGCGAGGGTGCGCAGCGGTTCGGGGCCCGATCTCGCGCCGGTGTCCTGGTCGACCATGGTGACGGCGCAGCGGATGGCGAGCTTGGCGTAGCCGAGTTCGGCCGCGCCGAGGCCGAGGAGGAGGACGCGGTCCTCGGTGTGGGGCTCGTCCCAGCCGTCGATGACGACGTTGGGGCGGAAGCGGCTCATCGGCAGCGGGTTTGCGCCGCGTGCCGTGAGCCTGCGGTTCAGCTCGTCCAGGGTGGCGCGGGAGACGATGTGCAGGGGGCAACTGTCGGCGTAGCCGGAGGTGCCCGGGGTCCGGCCGTCGGTCACCCGGTGGTGGTCGGGCGGCACCCGGACCAGCCTGCTGGGCGTGCCGAGCACCCGGGACAGCCAGCCGGCCGCCGTGTCACCCTGGTCGATGCCCCGGTAGGCGGTGCCGAAGAGGTCGACCGGGCGGGCGGCGCCGGAGGTGTCCACGGAGAGGCGCACGGTGCCGTGGCCGGGGGCGCGCAGGGTGAGTTGATCGCCGGCGGGGCTGATCCCGGGCTGGATGAGCGCCAGTTGGGGATCACGCCGCTGTGTGCGGAAGACGCCCTCCTCGCTGACGACCATGAAGCTGCGGTCGTGCGCGAGTCCGGCGGGCGTCAGCCGGGCTTCCGCCACGGGGACTCCGGCGCAGCCCTTGACGGGGTAGTACGTCAGGTGGGTGACGGTGGCCATGTGCGCCTCGGGCTGCTCGGTGGGGGACGACTGATGGTCTGCGGCGGACGGTTGCCCGGCTACTCGGTGACGAGCGCCAGGGTGAACCCGTCGTACCCCTTCGCCCCGACGGTCTGGAGCGTGGTCGCGGTCAACCGCGGGTGTTCCGCGATGAGTTCGGTGAAGCTGCGGACTCCCTGCACGCGGGGGTCGGCGCTCGCCGGATCCGTCACCGCGCCGTCCCGTACGACATTGTCGCCGATGATGACGCTGCCGGGCCGGGTGAGCCGGAGCGCCCAGCGCAGATATTCGGGGTTGGACGGCTTGTCGGCGTCGATGAAGACGAGGTCGAAGGGGGCCACGCCCTCGTCCGCGAGCACCGGCAGGGTGTCGACGGCCTTGCCGACGCGCAGGTCCACCAGGTGGCCGACCTCGGCGGCCGCTATGTTGGCGGCGGCGACCGCGGCGTGGTGCGGGTCGGCCTCCAGGGTGATGAGCCGGCCGCCCTCGGGCAGCGCGCGGGCCAGCCAGATGGTGCTGTAGCCGCCGAGGGTGCCGATCTCCAGGACCGAGCGGGCGCCCTGGATACGGGCCAGCAGATGCAGCAGCTTGCCCTGGTTCGGGGCGACCTGATGGGGCGGCAGCCCGGCCGCCTCGCTCTCCTCGGCCGCGCCCCGCAGCGCGGCGTCCTCCTCGACCAGCAGGCCGTTGAAATAGTCGTCCACGGCGTTCCAGAGGTGCTGCGACACTGTAGGTTCCCTTTCGATACCGACCAGGTTCCGAAAAGGAACCTACTATGGGCGCACGGCGGCCTGTCAACGGCTTCCGGCGGCGCGTTCCTGGGGAGTCTGGGGAGGTTACGACGATGGGGCCACGACGATGAGGCCGCGGCGCGAGGCGGACGACGCCTGCGGCATCGCACAGGCGGCCGCGGTGGTGGGCGACTGGTGGAGCCTGCTGGTGCTGCGGGAGATCGCGCGCGGCCATGTGCGCTTCGACCGGCTCGCGGAGGAGCTGGGCGTGTCCCGCAAGGTCCTCGCGGAGCGGCTGCGCGCGCTGACCGACCACGGTGTGCTGGAGCGCCGCCGCTACCAGGACCGCCCGCCGCGCCACGAGTACGTGCTGACCGAGCAGGGGCGCGGGCTGCTGCCCGTCCTGGTGTCGCTCCAGGACTGGGCGGACCGCTGGCTCCTCGGCGACGGCACGCTCACCGGGCAGGCACCCGACGACGGCGCGGAGGCGCGGCGGGTCGCGGCCCTCGTCGGTGAGCGCGTCCCCGCCGGCCTGCTCCTGCCGGGGACGGACGGCGCCGCCCACGACCCGGTCTCCCCCACCGCCCGCGCGACCGTCCTGTTCGCCTACCCGGCCACCGGCATACCCGGGCTCCCCGTCGAACCGGCGCCCTCGGCCGTGCCCGGCAGCGCGGGCTGCACGCTGGAGAACCGCCAGTTCCGCGCGGCCTGGCCGGAGTTCGCGAAGGCGGGAGTCGCGGTGCGCGGGGTGAGCACCCAGACCCCGGTGGAACAGGCCGCGTTCGCCCGCGCCGAGGAGCTGCCCTTCCCGCTGCTGTCCGACGACCGGCTCCAACTGACCGCCGCGCTGCGGCTGCCGACGTTCCGCGCGGGTCAGGACCTGCGCGTCAAGCGGCTCGTCCTCGTCGTGGACGCCGAACGGGTCGTACGGCACGCCCTGTTCCCCGTCACGGACATCCCCGCCGCCGTCTCCCGCAGTCTCGACCTCGCGGCCGCGTGCCGGTGATGATCCCGGCCATGGCGACGGTGCGCGCGGTGTACCGCTACCCGGTGAAGTCCATGCTCGGCGAGTCCCTGACCGGCGTCGCGGTCACCGCGCGGGGGCTGTACGGGGACCGGGTGGCGGCGGTGCTGGACGCGTCGGGGGCGGTCGGGTCGGGGGCGGTCGGGTCCGCCAAACACCCGCGCAAGTGGGGTCCGTTGCTGACCTGCCGGGCGACACTGTCCGACGTCGTGACGGTCGCACTGCCGGACGGCACGGAACTCACCCTGGGCGACCCGGAGTTGAATGCCCGGCTGTCCAAGCTGCTCGGCCGCGAGGTCTTCGTGTCGGACGATCCGGCGCGGGGCGGGGGCGCGCTGGAGCGTGCGGTGCCCGAGTACGAGGGCGGGCTTCCGGACGTACTCCGCGATACGGCCCGTACGGACGCCACCGGTGCGGCGATCACGTCCGGGCGGGTCGCGCCGGGGACGTTCTTCGACTACGGCAGGGTGCATCTGGTCACCACGGCGTCCCTGGCGCGGCTGCAATCGGCTTACCCCGCCGGGGACTTCGACGCGCGCCGTTTCCGGCCGAACCTGGTCGTGGACACCCCGGGCGCCCCCGGCTTCCCCGAGGACGGCTGGCTCGGAGGTCAACTCCGCGTCGGTGACGCCCTGTTCCGCGTCACCGTGCCCACCCCGCGCTGTGTGGTGCCCACGCTGGCCCAGGCCGGCCTTCCGGCCGACCCGGGCGTCATGCGTACCGTGGCCCGCGAACACCGGGTGCCGGTCTTCGACTTGGGCCGTCTGTCGTGCGTCGGTGTCTACCTGGACGTGCTCGAACCGGGCACGGTCCGGCGGGGCGACGAGGTGCACCTGTCGCCGTGACCGGTCGCGCACTCCGGGGTGCCGACGACGGTGAGGGTGCGTGCGGCGGGTGCGGTCGCATGCGCGGCGGGTGCTCCTGCGGTGGCCCGGGCGAAGGCCTTGGGGCCGCCGTCCAGCGGGAGTCGGGCCCTGGTGCGGGCGAGGTCGAGCGTGAGGGTGGGGCGGGTGGAGGGCGGTTCGATGAGGTCCTTGTCGGTGCCCGCGACGACCAGGGCCAGCCGGTGGCCCTTCGGGACGACGTGGTCGGTGGCGGCCAGGTCGAGGGTCATCGTGTAGGCGCGGCCGGGGACGAGCGGGGTGCCCTTGGCGAGCGAGGCGTGGTGGCCGAGGTCGGCCCAGCCCCGGCTGACGACGGTGGCGTCCACGTGCGCCGTCCTGGCCGCCGTGGCCTTGAAGCAGGCGCTGTCCCCGGCCGTGCTCTCGCCCCAGCAGGTGCGGTCGGTGAGGGTGGTGATCCCCTCGGCGCCGTCGGCGTAGTCGCGGATGGTGTCCGGGCCGAGGTCGACCAGGACGGCGGACAGATGGGCGGAGGCGGTGCTCGGGGTGGCGGTCACGGTGACGTGCGAGGAGCCGGAGATCCGCAGCGGTCCGGTGAGTACCGGGGTGACGAAGGCTGCCTTGTCGGGCGTGGACTTCGTGAGGTCGGCCGCCCAGTCGGTCTCGCTGCGGCCGGGGTCGTCGGTGAACCGCTCGGTGCCGGTGGCCCGGCGGACACCCAGGGTGCCGACGCCGGGGGTGGTGCCCCGGGCCGGGTACAGGGTGGTGGTCCGGGTGTCGCGCGGGGGCCAGACGGCGGAGGTGACCCACTGGTCGGGGTGGCGCTCGATGTCGGCCATGGGCGCGCGGTCGATGCCGTTGGCGTAGCCGAGGAGTTCGTGGTCGAACCAGCGGTGCAGGGTGTCGACCCAGGCGCCGCGCCGGTAGTCGAAGGGGTCGACGTGGCCGGTCTGGGAGAGCCAGATCTTGCGCTCGACGCCGTGCTTCGCGAGCGCGTCCCACCACTGTCCGAAGTGCTTGGTGCGGACGTTGAGGTCCTGCATGCCGTGCACCAGGAAGACGCTGGCACGGACCTTGGCCGCGTCCTTGACGTAGTCCCGCTCGGTCCACAGCCCGGTCCAGTCGCCACTGGCGGGGCTGCCGTCCGCGAGCTTCTTCTGTACCGCCGCGCAGTGGGCCTGGGCGGAGTCGCTCTCGACGTACCCGGCCAGCTCGTCGGGGCCGCCGTCGTAGAGCTGGGCGCCCTGGGCGAAGTAGTAGTCGTACCAGGAGGAGATGCCGCTGATCGGCACGATGGTCTTGAGGTTCTTCACCCCGGTGGCGGCGACGCCGTTGGCGATGGTGGCGTCCCAGCTCTTGCCGATCATGCCCGTCGCGCCGTTGGTCCAGCTCGCCTTCACCGGTGTGCCGCCGGTGCGGCTGGTGTAGGCGCGGGCCCGGCCGCCGAGCCAGTCGACGACAGCCTTGGCGGAGCGGATGTCGGAGCGGCCGCCGACGTCCACGCAGCCGTCGCTGCGGTTGGTGCCGGCGAGGTCGACGCCGACGACGGCGTAGCCGCGCGGCACGAAGTAGTTGTCGTAGAAGAGCGGCATCTGCACGACGTGACCTTGCGCGTCATACGTCTTGAGCTGGCTCTCGTTGCCCCGGCCGCAGCAGGAGTAGTAGGGGCTGGCGTCCATGATGACGGGCACCTTGCGGCCCTCGCGGGCGGGTTCGGAGGGGCGGACGATGTCGGCGGCGACGCGGTCGGTGCGGCCGTCGCCGTCCTCGTCCAGACCGGTGTCCACCCACACCGACTCGCGGACGGCGTGCGCGTACGAGTAGACGGGCCTGCTCTCGCGGGGTGCCGCCTGGGCGGCGGACGGTACGAGGAAGACGGCCGTCAGGGCTCCGACGGCCAGGATCGCGAGCGTTCTCCACAGCGTGCGAATCGGCATGGGCGGACGGTACTCCGGTCAACTGCCGTGCAGAAGAGGGCGCTTCGGGGCGGGAGTGGCGTGTCCACCCGGGTGGGCGCGGTGTGACGGGTCGGGCGGGGGCGGCGTGTCGGCCGAATGGCGATCGTGTGACAGGAGCGGCCGTGGACACCCGCCGGGCCACAGGGACTCAATAGGCTCCGAACAGACTTTCCGTACCGACGACTTGGAGCTGACGTGCACCGCAGAATCATCGCGCCCGGCGCGCTGGCCGCGGCCTCCCTCCTGCTGGCGGTCCCGGCGTCGGCCGCGACCTTCACGCCGGGCGCGCCGGGCATCGGTGACCCCTACTACCCGTCCTACGGCAACGGCGGCTACGACGTCGCGCACTACGACCTCCGCCTGCAGTACCAGCCGAAGACGGACGAGCTGGAGGGCACCGCGACCATCCTGGCGAAGACCACCCAGGACCTCTCCAGCTTCGACCTGGACTTCCTGCTCGACGTGAGCGAGGTGCGGGTCAACGGCGTCAAGGCCGCCTTCGCCTCCTCCGGCGAACACGAGCTGGTCGTCACGCCGAAGACCCCGCTGCCGAAGGGGACGCAGGTCACCGTCGTGGTCCGCTACTCCGGGGTGCCGTCCACGAAGAGCGCGTACGGCTTCACCACCTGGCACCGCACGCCCGACGGCGCGGTGGCGGCCGACGAGCCCGAGTCGGCGTGGTGGTGGTTCCCGAGCAACGACCACCCGAGCGACAAGGCGACCTACGACGTCTCGGTGGCCGTCCCGGACGGCACCCAGGCGATCTCCAACGGCGCGCTGACGTCGACCAGTTCGAAGCTGGGCTGGACCCGCTACAGCTGGCGCCAGGACAAGCCGCAGGCGACCTATCTGGCCACGCTGGCCCTCGGCCGCTTCGACATCACCACCTCCACCTCCGAGGGCGGGGTGCCGGTGATCAACGCCTACAGCAAGGACCTCGGCGACAACGACGGCGCCGCCCGCGCCAGCGTGGAGCGCACCGGCGAGCTGGTGGACTGGCTGAGCGGCTACTTCGGCCCGTACCCCTTCTCCTCGGCGGGCGGCTACGTCCCCAACACCACCACCGGCTACGCGCTGGAGACGCAGACCCGCGTCTACTACAGCCCGAAGCAGTTCGCGGCCGGCTCCAACACCTCGGTGGTCGTGCACGAGCTGGCCCACCAGTGGTACGGCGACGACGTCTCACTCAAGGGCTGGAAGGACATCTGGATCAACGAGGGCTTCGCCCGGTACGCCCAGTGGCTGTGGTCCGAGCACGAGGGCGAGGGCACCACCCGTGAACTCGCCGACTACGTCTACGCCTCCCACCCGGCGGACGACCCGTTCTGGACGGTGAAGCCGGGCGACCCCGGGGCGGACGGTCAGTTCGACCTCGCCGTCTACGACCGGGGCGCGCTCGCGATCGAGGCCCTGCGGCACGCCGTCGGCGACGACGCCTTCTTCACGATCCTCAAGGGCTGGCCGAAGTCCCACGCCTACGGCAACGCCTCGGTCTCCGACTTCCGGCGCTACGCGGAGGAGATCTCGGGCAAGCCACTGGCGTCGCTCTTCGACACCTGGCTGTTCGAGCCGTCGAAGCCGGCCGCGCCCGCGACGGGAGCGTCCCTGGCCCGCGGCGCCGCGCAGGTGTCCCCGCCGAAGTCCTGGAAGAAGATCGAGGCGACGAACGACGTCCACGGGCACTGAGCCCGGCGCCGTCCGGCGGGCCCGGCCACGGACCGGCCCGCCGCCCGGCCATACCCCGCGGCTACTTGTCGCCCTTCTGGTCGTTCTTCTTGAAGCAGACCACGAACGAGTCCTTCGCCACCTGGGTGAGCGAGCCGGTCGTGCCCGGCACGCCGGAGCACGCGAAGGTGTCGACGACCGCGTCCTTCTCCCTCTTGAGGACCTTGTAGTCGGCGTGCGGGTCGGTGCAGTCGAGCTTCTCGGCCTTCGCGTTCTTGGCCGTGCCGACGTTCTGGAAGCAGTCACCGGCCTTGAGCGTGGCGGACTGGTCCTTCTTGTCGTACGGACCCAGGGAGACGAACGCCACCAGGCCGGCGAGGACGACCAGCACCGCGAGGAAGATCAGGCGGTTACGTCGTATCTGCTCGGGGGTGTGGGAGGCGTTCGGGCCGCCCGGGGCCGCTGACAGGGACACGTTGGATTCCTCAGACTGTAGGACTTGCAGACCGACGAGGAATCTAGCGCAGCGCGTCCCGGCCGATCGCCTCCGCCCGGTCCGCCGGGATCGTGCACGCGTACGCCCCCGCGATCGCGCCGTAGCGGGCGCAGCGCTCCGGCGGTTCGCCGTCGAGGTGGCCGTAGAGATAGGCGGCGGCGAAGGCGTCCCCGGCGCCGTTGGAGTCCGTCACCGGGGCGGGTGGGACGGCCGGGGGTATGTGGGTCAGCTCGCCGCCGGTCAGGAGGTACGCGCCCTTGGCGCCCGCCGTGGCGACGACGGTGCGGGCGCGGCCGCGCGCCATGATGCGGCGCATCGTGGACTCGGGGTCGGCGAGGGCGGCGGCGGAGAGGAAGACGAGGTCGGCGGCGAGGGCGAAGGGCTCGTGGTACGGGTTCTCGCCGTCCCAGTCGTGGAGGTCGGTGGAGAGCGGGACGCCGGTGTCCGCCAGCAGGGGCAGCGCCCCGGCGCAGGGCTGGGTGATGGTGACGTGGACGTGGCGGCTCGCCTCGGCCAGGGGGCGCAGGACGTCCGGCGGGAAGCGGTCGTCCGGGCGGGCGCGGCTCGTGTCGTAGAGGGAGAGGCGGCGGCCGTCCGGGCCGACCAGGTTGACCGCGCGTCTCGTACCGGCGGGCTGGTCGAGCGCGGTCAGGGCGATGCCGTGTGCGGCGTGCAGGGCGCGGACGAGGGCGCCCTCGGGGTCGTCGCCGAGCAGGTCGAGGTGGTGGACGCGCAGGCCGAGGGCGGCGAGCCCCAGGGCGACGAAGTCGCCGGTCTGTCCGGCCCGGGTGCGGATGCCCGAGTCGATCATGTAGCTGTCGGCATAGGGCAGCGGCAGCTCGGGCACCGGCACGATGGTGTCCACTCCGGCGCCGCCGAGCACCAGTACGTCGATCCCGTCCCGCGCGGTCATGGCCCGCCCTCCCCGTGGTCGTACACCGTCACCGCGACGCCCCGCCGCACCAGCCGCTCGGTGATCAGCGGCTCCACGCGCGGCCAGCTCCCGCCCGCCAGGCCGCAGCCTATGCGAGGCATGTGCACGGAGGCGCCGCGTTGGATCACTTGGCCGGCGAGACGGTCCAGGGCGGTGTCGATCGCGTCGTAGCGGACCGGGGCCGGGGCGGTTCTGCCGGGTCTTCTCATGCCGTGCTGGCCGATCATGTTGGCCACCCACAGGTCCGGGGCGACGGGCACGAGCCGGACGGCGCCCAGGCCGAAGTCGTTGCCCGCGCGGTCGCGGTACCAGACGCGGTAGGACGCCTCGGGCTCCGGCCAGCGCCCGGAGAGGGCGGCGACGAAGCCTCTCCCCCAGCCGCCGGCGTCGTTGCAGACGTGGGCGATCACCCGTGTGCCGTCCGCACACGGCTCGGTGGCGTCACCCCGGACGTAGGCGATCCCCGAAAGGACCCCCGAAACGATCTCCGACATGACGCCACCGTAGCGGCGGCCACTGACAACGCCGCCGACCTGCCATTTCACGGGATGCAGGCAGTCCCGGGAACCGCTACTTCGACAGTTCCACCGGCTCCTTGGCCGCGTTGCGGGCGACCCGCCCCCGCACCCCGTACCAGCCCGCGACCAGCAGCACCGCGATGACCGGGATGAGCAGCAGGGTCTTGCGGCCCACATCCGGGTCGTTCCACATCATGCCGAGGCAGACCAGCAGGAAGACGATGGTGGCGATCTCGGTGACCGGGCTGAACTTCAGCTGGAAGTGCGGCCGGGTGACCTGGCCCGCGCGGGCGCGGCGGACGAAGATCATGTGGCACACCATGATGATGACCCAGGTGCTGATGATGCCGAGCGAGGCCACGTTCAGCACGATCTCGAAGGCCTGGCTGGGCACGAGGTAGTTCAGGCCGACGCCGAGCACGCAGACCGCGCACGTCAGCAGGATGCCGCCGTAGGGGACCTGGCTGCGGTTCATGCGGGCGGTGAACTTCGGCGCGGAGCCGGCGGCCGCCATGGAGCGCAGGATGCGGCCGGTGGAGTACAGACCGGAGTTCAGCGAGGACATGGCGGCGGTCAGCACGACCAGGTTCATCACGTCGCCGGCCGCCGGGATGCCGATCTTGGACAGCACGGTGACGAACGGGCTCTGGTCGGCGGAGTACACCGAGCCGGGCAGCAGCAGCGCGAGCAGCACGACCGAGCCGACGTAGAACAGGCCCACGCGCCACATGATCGAGTTCACCGCGCGCGGGACGACCTTCTCGGGCTGCTCGGTCTCACCGGCGGCGACGCCGACCAGCTCCAGCGCGGCGTACGCGAAGATCACGCCCTGCATGACCAGGACGACGGGCATCATGCCGTGCGGGAAGATGCCGCCGTGGTCGGTGACGACGCTCAGGCCGGGCTGGTGGCCGCCCACGTCGTGCCGGGTGGCCAGCAGGAAGATGCCGACGAACATGAAGCTGACGAGGGTCGCCACCTTGATGATCGCGAACCAGAACTCCATCTCGCCGAAGATCTTCACCGAGATCAGGTTCACGGAGAGCACCACCGCGAGGGCGATCAGCGCCAGCACCCACTGCGGGATCGGCGTGAACATGCTCCAGTAGTGCGTGTAGAGCGCGATCGCGGTGATGTCCGCGATGCCGGTGGTCGACCAGTTCAGGAAGTACATCCAGCCGGCGACGTAGGCGCCCTTCTCCCCGAGGAACTCGCGCGCGTACGACACGAAGGAGCCCGAGGAGGGGCGGTACAGGACCAGCTCGCCGAGCGCACGCACGACGAAGAAGGCGAACACGCCGCAGACCAGATAGGCGATCGCGAGCGCGGGGCCCGCGTTGTGCAGACGGCCGCCGGCGCCCAGGAACAGGCCGGTGCCGATGGCACCGCCGATGGCGATCATGTTGACGTGACGGGCCTTGAGGTCCTTGCTGTATCCGGCGTCGCCCGCGTCCGCGGGCGTCTGGGACGCCTGGGCCGCCTGTACGGCGGCCGGTGCCGATTCCACGGCTTCCTTGCTCACGGGTCGTTCCACTCTCTGGTGCGCCCGGACCACGAGGGCCCGGGGTCCTGACAATTCGGCCCACCCCGCCTCGGTGTGTCGCGGTTCAGACCAAGGGAGCAGCTTCCCAGAGAGATCACCCGTAATGCGGTGGTCCACGTCACAGAGCGGTACTTCTCACACATCCTCCCCGGCTTTCACCGCACCGGTACGGCGGCGATACTGCTGCGCATGACGACCGAGGCCGAGGAACCCGCGCTCACCATCGACGAGCTGGCCGCGCGGTCCGGCGTCAGCGTGCGCACGGTCCGCTTCTACGGCACGCGGGGTCTGCTGCCGCCCCCGGTGATAGGCCCGCGCCGGGTGGGCCGGTACGGCCGCGCGCACCTGGCCCGCCTCGCGCTGATCGAGGAACTCCAGCTCCAGGGGCTGACGCTGGCCGGGATCGAACGGTATCTGGAGCGGCTCCCGGCCGACCTCTCCGACCAGGACCTCGCCGTGCACCGCGCGGTGGTCTCCTCCTGGGCGCCCGAGGCGGTGGAGACGCTCTCGCACGCGGACCTGGAGCGCCGGGCCGGGCGCCCGCTGGACGAGGACGACCTGCACCGCCTCGCCGCGATGGACGTCCTCGCCCCGGAGGGCGACGGCTGGCGCGTGGACGCCGGGCTCCTGCGTCTCGGTGTACGCCTCCTGGACGTCCCCCTCTCCCAGGAGGTCATCCTCGCCGCCCGCACCGCCCTCCTCGACCACTCCCGCGCCGCCGCCCGTGAACTCTCCGACCTGCTCCGCGGCGCGGTGACGGAACGGGACGCCCGCGACGTCCGCTCCCTGTCCGCCCACATGCAGCCCCTGGTGGTGCAGGCGCTGCTGACCACGTTCCAGCGGTCGCTGAAGCGCGAGGTGCGGCAGTGGCTGGGAGAGGCGGGGGCTTCCGGGGCCGCGGAGGACGGGGACTAGGGGACGGGCGGTGCCGGGTCGACCCACGGCAGCTGGGCGCCGCCGTTCCCTCACGGGTGCTCTGGGCGTCGGCCCAGGTGGGCTTGGACCACAGCTCGCCCTCCCGCACCTCCCGGTGTGAGACGTCGCCGACCTGGGAGGCCAGGTAGGACCCCGTGTTCCGGATTCCCGGCACCGTGCGCCCGGCCCGTTCACGGAGCGTCCGGGACTCCCTGCCCCACGACTCCCCGCCGACGACAGCTCCCTTCACCGGGCCGGTCCCGTCACCTCTTCCGGAAGTCCTTCGCCGTGGGGTACGTGACGTGGGCGCACCCCCGGCGGGCCGTGATGTCGTCGACGTAGGCGCGGAACATGGAGTTGATCGCCTCGGGGCCGAGGACGCGGTCGTAGGGGGAGGCGGTGGCGAGGGTGTGGAGGGCGGGTTCGCCGTGGCAGAGGGAGGAGGCCCACCAGGTGCCTTCCTCGCCGCCGGCCGTGCCGGGCTTGAGTTTCGTGTCGTCGGTGAGGGTGCGGAGGTTCACGGACTCCGCCTCGGCGCCGAAGTAGGAGACCGTGCGCAGCCACCAGGGTGCGGCCGCGCGCGTGGCCTCGGCGTAGTCGCGCTGAGCGCCGTCCAGGCCGGGGGCGACGGCCCGGACCCGGTCGGGGCCGACCGCCAGCAGGCAGCTCTCGACGGGGTTCGTGTCGCGGACCGGGGTGGCCAGGGCACGGTCGGGGAGCCGGTTCTCCTTCTTCACCAGCCGTGCGGCCCAGCGGCAGGATCCGCCGGCCGAGGCGGCCGGGCGCAGCCTGGTGGGGACGGGGGCCAGCCGGGCGGGCAGGGCCGGCAGCCGCGTGTGGCAGCCGGTCCGGTGGGTGAGCTGCCGCATCGCCGCGTGCGCGAGGGACGCCAGGCGCCGGCGGTCCTCGCCGGGGACCTTCGGGTACAGGGCGACGGCGGTGACCTTCAGCAGCCCCGGCGCCCCGGTGTCGCTGCCGGGGCCGCACTCGGCACGGATCGTCGTGCGGAAGTCCGTGTACGAGCCCAGCGTGCCGTCGCCCAGCGGCCAGTCCTCCGGGTCCCGGGCGGCGACCGCGGTGGCGTCGGCCTTCGGACGGAGGTGGTCGTCGAACAGGGAGAAGGGGACGGAGCTCTGGTCGCCGACGCCGTTCACCGGCTCGGGGTCGTCGCCGCTCCGCACGGCCAGCCGGAACAGCTCGGTGGATTTGTGCGGGCCGTCCGTCTTCTTGTAGACGGTGCAGGTGCCGGGCAGCCGCCGTATGTCGAGCCGGCGCTTGTCCCAGTCGTCGGATTCCGCCCGGACCATGCCGCCCTGCAGGTCCATCACTTGCGCCCCCGACACCAGGTGGTCGCAGGCTGCGGCGATGTCACGCTCGCTCGCGGCCCGGTCGCGTACGTCCTCGACGGTCAGCAAGCCCGCGTACAGGCTCAGTCCGATGCCGCCCACAGCCGTCGTCAGCACCAGTCGGCGCCAGCCCGCACCCATTCTCGGCTCTCCCCCGTCGGTTCCGTGCGCGGCGGCCGCCGCGAACGGTCACCAAGGATAGAAAGGGCGCCCCCGGCGGACGAATCCGGCCCGGGGCGCCCCCATCTGACGATGCGTCAGCGCGCGTCCGTGAACACCTCGCCCCGCTCCGCCTTCTCCACCAGCAGCGCGGGCGGGTCGAAGCGGTCGCCGTAGCGCTCCGCCAACTCCCGTGCCCGGGCCACGAATCCGGGCAGGCCGCCCTCGTAGCCGTTGATGTACTGGAGGACACCGCCCGTCCAGCCGGGGAAGCCGATGCCGAGGATCGAGCCGATGTTGGCGTCGGCGACGGAGGTCAGGACGCCTTCCTCCAGCAGGCGGACGGTGTCCAGGGCCTCCGAGAACAGCATCCGCTCCTGCATGTCGCGGAACGGGATCTCGTACCCCGGCTTGGTGAAGTGCTCGCGCAGGCCCGGCCAGAGGCCCGCGCGCTTGCCGTCCTCGTAGTCGTAGAAGCCGGCGCCGCCGCTGCGGCCGGGGCGGTGGAACTCGTCGACCAGGCGGTCCACGACCTCGTCGGCGGGGTGCGGGGTCCAGGTGCCGCCCGCCTCCTCGACGGCACGGCGGGTCTCGGCGCGGATCTTGCGCGGGAGGGTCAGGGTCAGCTCGTCCATCAGGGAGAGGACCTTGGCCGGGTAGCCCGCCTGGGCCGCCGCCTGCTCCACGGAGGCCGGCTCGATGCCCTCGCCGACCATCGCGACGCCCTCGTTGATGAAGTGGCCGATCACCCGGGAGGTGAAGAAGCCGCGCGAGTCGTTGACGACGATCGGGGTCTTGTTGATCTGCCGGACCAGGTCGAAGGCGCGGGCCAGGGTCTCGTCGCCGGTGCGCTCGCCCTTGATGATCTCGACGAGCGGCATCTTGTCGACCGGCGAGAAGAAGTGCAGCCCGATGAAGTCGCCCTGCCGCTCGACGCCTTCGGCCAGCGCGGTGATGGGGAGCGTGGAGGTGTTGGAGCACAGCAGCGCGTCCGGCGCGACGACGGACTGGATCTCCTGGAACACCTTGTGCTTGAGCGCGGTGTCCTCGAAGACGGCCTCGATCACCGCGTCGCAGCCGGCGAGGTCGGCCACGTCGGCGGTCGGGGTGATGCGGGCCAGCAGGGCGTCGGCCTTCTCCTGGCTGGTACGGCCCTTGGCGACGGCCTTGGCGCACAGCTTCTCGGAGTAGCCCTTGCCCTTGACGGCCGCCTCCAGGGCGACGTCCTTGAGCACGACCTCGATGCCGGCGCGCGCGCACGAGTAGGCGATGCCCGCGCCCATCATGCCCGCGCCGAGGACGGCGACCTTCCGGACCTTGCGGGGCTCGATGCCCTTGGGGCGGTTGGCGCCGGAGTTGACGGCCTGGAGGTCGAAGAAGAACGCCTGGATCATGTTCTTGGCGGTCTGCCCGGCGGCCAGCTCCACGAAGTAGCGCGCCTCGATGACCTGGGCCGTCTCGAAGTCGACCTGGGCGCCCTCGACGGCGGCCGCGAGGATGTTGCGCGGGGCCGGGTAGGGGGCGCCGTTGGTCTGCTTGCGCAGGGAGGCCGGGAAGGCGGGCAGGTTGGCGGCGAACTTGGGGTTGGCCGGGGTGCCGCCGGGGATGCGGTAACCGGGCTGGTCCCAGGGCTGCCCGGACTCCGGGTGGGCGTCGATGAAGGCGCGGGCCTTCGCGATCAGCTCCTCCGGCGTCTCGGCCACCTCGTGCACGAGGCCGTTGTCCAGCGCGCGGCGCGGGTTGTACTGGGTGCCCTGGAGCAGCACCTTCAGCAGCGCGTCGGTGATGCCGAGCAGCCGTACCGTACGGGCCACACCGCCGCCGCCGGGCAGCAGGCCGAGGGTGACCTCGGGGCAGCCGATGCGGGAGCCGGGGGCGTCCAGGGCGATCCGGTGGTGGCAGGCGAGGGCGATCTCGAAGCCGCCGCCGAGGGCCGCGCCGTTGATCGCGGCGACGACCGGGATGCCCAGGGTCTCGATGCGGCGCAGGTTCCGCTTGATGGCGAGGCCGCCGTCGAAGAGGTCCTGGGCGGTCTCGGGGGTGACCCGGATCAGGTCGCGCAGGTCGCCGCCCGCGAAGAAGGTCTTCTTGGCCGAGGTGAAGATGACGCCCCGGACGGAGTCCTTCTCGGCCTCCAGGCGGTCGGTGACCGCCGCGAGGGAGTCGCGGAACGCCTGGTTCATGGTGTTCGCGGACTGGCCGGGGTCGTCGAGGACGAGGGTGACGACACCGGTGTCGTCCTGTTCCCAGCGGATGGTGGTGCTCTCGGTCATGACAGTCGTCTCCGTAGAAGTCTCTTGGTGCCGCTGATTCCGCTGATTCCGCCGGGAGTTCAGACGCGCTCGACGATCGTGGCGATGCCCATGCCGCCGCCGACGCACAGGGTGGCCAGGCCGTAGCGCTTGTCCTGGCGCTCCAGTTCGTCCACGAGGGTGCCGAGGATCATCGCGCCGGTGGCGCCGAGGGGGTGGCCGAGCGCGATGGCGCCGCCGTTGACGTTGACCTTGTCCAGGGACAGGCCCATGTCCTTGACGAAGCGGAGCACGACGGCGGCGAACGCCTCGTTGATCTCGACCAGGTCGATGTCGTCGATGGTCAGGCCGGCCTTGGCGAGCGCCTTGCGGGTCGCGGGGGCGGGACCGGTGAGCATGATGGTGGGCTCGGAGCCGGAGACGGCGGCGGAGACGATCCGGGCGCGCGGGGTGAGGCCGTAGCGCTCCCCCACCTCGCGCGAGCCGATGGCGACCAGGGAGGCGCCGTCCACGATGCCGGAGGAGTTGCCCGCGTGGTGGACGTGGTCGATCTTCTCCACCCAGTGGTACTTCTGCAGCGCGACCGCGTCGAAGCCGCCGAGTTCGCCGATGTCCGCGAAGGACGGCTTGAGCTTCGCGAGGGAGTCGGCGGTGGTGCCGGGGCGGGGGTGCTCGTCGTGGTCGAGGACGGTCAGGCCCGCGCGGTCCTTCACCGGGACGAGGGAGCGCTCGAAGCGGCCCTCCTTGATCGCGGTGGCGGCGCGCTCCTGGGACAGCGCCGCGTACTCGTCCACGTCGCGGCGGGAGAAGCCCTCGATGGTGGCGATGAGGTCGGCGCCGATGCCCTGGGGCACGAAGTTGGTGGCCAGGTTGGTCATCGGGTCGTTGAACCAGGCGCCGCCGTCCGAGGCCATCGGCACCCGGGACATCGACTCGACGCCGCCCGCGAGCACCAGGTCCTCCCAGCCGGAGCGGATCTTGGCGGCGGCCATGTTGACGGCCTCCAGACCCGAGGCACAGAAGCGGTTCTCCTGGACGCCCGCCACGGTGTCCGGCAGCCCTGCGGCGACGGCGGCGATCCGGGCGATGTCCGAGCCCTGGTCGCCGACCGGGCCGACGACGCCGAGCACGATGTCGTCGATGGCGGCCGGGTCCAGGCCCTGGTAGCGGCCCCGCAGTTCGCGGATGAGGCCGGTGACGAGGTCGACGGGCTTGGTGCCGTGCAGGGCGCCGTTCGCCTTGCCGCGGCCGCGCGGGGTGCGGATCGCGTCGTACACGTACGCTTCGCTGCTCACTGGGGTGCCTTTCGGGTGGGTGGCCGGTGGCCGGGCGGGGTGTCGCGGGGGTCGCCGCTGTCAGTCGGCGCCTGCGAGGGAGTCGTCGTGGCGGTCGTCGTCGAGTGGGGGAATCCCCCACTCCCGGGCCACTTCGGATGTTCCGGTGCCCGGCAGCGCGGGGCCGGTGCGGACGGCGGTCGGGGTGGTGGAGAAGCGGGGGGCCGGGGCGGGCTGGGTGAGCCCCGCGTGGTCGGTGAAGGTGCCGCGCGCGGCGAGGTGGGGGTGGTGCGGGGCCTCGGTCAGGGAGAGCACGGGGGCCACGCAGGCGTCGGAGTCCGCGAAGACGGCCGTCCACTCCTCGCGGGTACGGGACTTGAAGCGGGCCGCTGTCCGTTCGCGCAGCTCGGGCCAGCGGGTGAGGTCGTGGTGGGCGCTCTCCAGCCCCTCCAAACCGAGCAGGCGCAGGAACTCGCCGTAGAACCGGGCCTCCAGGGCGCCCACCGCCATGTACCGGCCGTCGGCGGTCTCGTACGTGCCGTAGTACGGGCAGCCGCCGTCCAGCAGGTTGGCGGCGCGGCGGTCCTGCCAGGCGCCGGCCGCGAGCATGCCGTGGATCATGGCGGAGAGATGGGCGGTGCCGTCCACGATCGCGGCGTCCACGACCTGTCCGGTGCCGCTCCCGCGCGCGTGGTGGAGGGCGGCGAGGACGCCGACGACGAGGTAGAGAGAGCCGCCCGCGTAGTCGCCGAGGAGGTTGGCGGGCAGCGCCGGGGGCTCGCCGGGGCGCCCGATCATGCCGAGGGTGCCGGTGAGGGCGATGTACGCCGCGTCGTGGCCGGCGCGCTGGGCGAGCGGTCCTTCCTGGCCCCAGCCGGTCATGCGGCCATAGACCAGACGGGGGTTGCGGGCGTGGCAGTCGGCGGGGCCGACGCCGAGCCGCTCGGCCACTCCCGGGCGGTAGCCCTCGATGAGGATGTCGGCGCGCTCGGCGAGGTCGAGCACGCGCGCGGGGCCTTCGGGGGCCTTGAGGTCGAGGACGACGGAGCGCTTGTTGCGGTTGGTCACGTCGTACGCCGGGTCGACGCCGAGTCCGGCACCGCCCGGGCGGTCCACCCGGACCACGTCCGCGCCGAGGTCGGCCAGCAGCATCGCGGCGAACGGCCCTGGGCCGATGCCGGCCAGCTCCACCACGCGCACGCCGGTGAGCGGGCCCTGCCCCGGCGTCGTTGCCGTCGTCATGCCGTCAGCCCCCAAGCGTGTGTGACACAACCGATGTAACACCGGTGATGCTAGGAAGACGTTCCACCGGGCACAAGACCTGAACGAGCGAGCGCTTAGCCGAGTGCCCGGCGGGCTTCGTCCGCTTCTTCCGGGTATTCCCGGGCACCCGCACGACCGCCTCCGGCCCGCCGGTCGTGGTCCGCACCGCCCACGCTAGCCTCGGCCGACCGGCGCGGCGCGGGCTGTACCACCAAGGGGTGGCACGGGCGGGAGGGTCATGGACAGGGGTGTCATGAGCAGGGTGAAGACGACGGACCGTCCCTACGACATCGTGCTCTTCGGAGCCACCGGCTTCGTCGGCACCCTGACCGCGCGCTACCTCGCCGCACACGCCCCCGCCGGGCTGCGCTGGGCGATCGCGGGCCGCGACGAGGCCCGCCTGGAGCGACTGCGCGCGGAACTGCCGGGCGGCGAGGCGATCGGCGTCCTCCGGGCGGACGTGGCCGAACCGGCCACCCTCCGCGCCCTCGCCGAGCACGCGCGCGTGGTGGCGACGACGGTCGGCCCGTACGTCGATCACGGCGAGGACCTGGTCGCCGCCTGCGCGGACACCGGCACCGACTACCTCGACCTGACCGGCGAGCCGGAGTTCGTGGACCTGGTGTACGTACGGCACGACGCCCGCGCGCGGGAGACCGGCGCCCGGCTGGTGCACGCGTGCGGTTTCGACTCGGTGCCGCACGACCTGGGCGCGTACTTCACGGTCCGGCAGCTGCCCGAGGGGGTGCCGCTCACCGTGGACGGGTTCGTGACCGTGGACGCGGCCTTCTCCGGCGGCACCCTGGCCTCCGCGCTGGGCCAGTTCGCGGGCGGCGGCCGGATGCTGGCCGCCGCCCGCGACCGCGCCCGCCACGAGCCCCGCCTGCTCGGCCGCCGGGCCACGGCTCCCTTGGGCGCCCCGCGCTACGCCGGCGAGATCGGCGCCTGGGCGCTCCCGCTGCCCACCATCGACCCCCAGATCGTCGTCCGCTCGGCCCGCTCCCTCGACCGCTACGGCCCCGACTTCCGCTACCGCCACTACGCGGCCGTACGCCACCTCCCGGTCGCGGCGGGCGGCATCGCCGCCGTCGGCGCCCTCGCCTGCGCCGCCCAGCTCCCGCCGGTCCGCAACTGGCTCTCCGCCCGCCTCCGCCCCGGCGAGGGGCCCAGCCCCGAGCGCCGCGCCCGCAGCTGGTTCCGCGTCCGCTTCATCGGCGAGGGCGACGGGCGCCGCGTCTACACCGAGGTCACCGGCGGCGACCCCGGCTACGACGAAACGGCGAAGATGTTCGCGGAGTCGGCGCTTTCCCTGGCCTTCGACAGCAATCCCCCGGTCTCCGGGCAGGTCACGACGGTGACGGCGATGGGGGACGCGCTGACCGAGCGGCTCAGGGGGGCGGGGATCGGGTTCCGGGTGGTGGCGGAGAGGTAGGACAGCGGCCGCCTTCTCCGCTCACCAAAGACGGCGTAGCAGCCGCAACTCCTCGGCTAGGCGGCGGCTACAAGCTGCCGGGCGCGCTCGTTGAAGTCAGCAACAAGGGCGTGCCGACCGAACGGGATCATGCGTCGCTGTACGTCCTGAACCGCTTCGACGCTTCGTGAGGACTTCACGCGCCTTGCGAGTTCGAGCGTGCGGACGCCCGTTGCGTGTGCGGCTTCGAGGTCCCCGCGCTGAAGGTGGGACACAGCAAGGACAGCGTGGGACATCGCTCCGCGTCGCGCTCGGTTCTGGGCGCGGGCATACTCGATGGACTGCCGTGCGTGCTCTGCGCTGTGCTCAGGCTGCTGAAGATCGCGGAACGCGTTGGCGTGCTCGCCGTGCAGATACGCCCCGTCGATGAACTTGGCCCACTCCGGCTCGTCCTCCCGCACCACACGGGCGAACGCAGCTTCCGAATGCAGCACGGCCCGCGCCGTCCCCCGCTCGTCCCCGAGCGCGGCAAGCGCACGGGCTTCCAGCGCCCAAAGGTCCGCGAGGCAGGCGGGGGACTGCACTTCTCGTAGCCCTTGCCTCCCGGCCTGCGCCAACCGGCGTCCCTCGACAGGGTTGCCTAGCAACGTCGCTTGGTCGGCCATGCCTGCGAGGACGTGCGCTCCGAGCGCCACGTCCCCTGACTCTTCCGCCAGACGGAGGGCCTGAATCAGATACCGCTGTGCGGTGCCGTGCTCGCCGTTGTCGAAAGCCATCCATCCGAGCAGGTACGTCTGTTCAGCAGCAGCGCTGCACAACGCACTACGTACGGCGTCCGAGTGAGTACGCCGAAGGAGTGGATACACGTGCTGATTCATGTACTCAGTGAGCACCAGGCGGCCGGAGCCGCCCCCCTGCATCACGTCCATTTCTTGGAACGTCCCGAACATGTTGCGGACGCTCGTCACGTCTTCCAGTCGGACGCGGGGGCCGGGCTCGGGCTCGTCCTGGTCGAGCACGTTCAACAACCAGTCGCGTGACGGCCCGACGCTCGCCGCCGCCAAGAACGGCGTAGTGGCCAGAAAATTCCTGCGGTCCATGTCCGCTCTCCCTAGCTCGGTCACTGACTCGACCGTCTCTTGGAACGATGAGCTGTAGGTCAGCGGCCGGTCAAGGTCGGGCGAGTCTCCCAAGCCAAGGTCGTACGTCGTCACCCGGTACCCGAAGTGATCCGAGAACGTGTCAGCAATGATCTTCGGCAAGGGGTCGCGCGGCTGGCCGCCCTGCAATCAGCGTCGCACATTGGTTGCGTCGGGCTGTACTCCCCGGAGGCCGTAGAGTTGGGCCTTTTCCCAATCCTGCGCGCTAAGTCCCCTTGGGTCATACCTGAGCGCTCGAACATGTCGCTGAGCTTTTGGTTCCTACTGTTCTTATCTTCACCCATCCCCGCTCCTCCCGACCGCGCCCAAGCCAAGTGCCAGGGTTTGCCAGTGACGTTGACGGTACCCGGATACCCCCTGCGGCGGTTCTCTTAGATCGAACCCGGCACCGGAAAGGGGGCATTCGATGGGCGATTTCATGCCGCAGATCAGCGATCTTGTGTACGACACCAGTCGAGACAAGGTGGGCGAGTTTCGCGGGGAGTGGTGCGGTCAGTGGTCCCTGCGGCCGATCACTGGCGGCAGGGAATGGACCGTTGCCCCCGAATCGGTACAGCCGGCCAGCCCTGAACAGCGCTTACAGGCGAAGACCGCTCGCGCGAACGCGCGCAGTCGGGGTGAGTACCTGTGACCGTCCGACGGGCCGAGGCTCGCATTCGCTATGGGGGCAGCAGCGTTGCCCGCCCCGTTCGGCTCTGCCTGACGGCGGGTCACGGCGTCGAGCCTCGAAGGCTGTCTCCGGCTGAAAGACTCGGCGCAATCACTGCGGAGGCGCACCCGAAGCGCCGCGCAGGCCCGATGAAAGGCAAACGATGAAACGAATGGTTGCCCGACTCTGGCGGCTGATCCGGGGCCCTCTGCAATGGCGGGTTCTGTGGTTCGCACACGCCAAATTCATGGTCGGCGTGACGGGAGTCGTCCGAAACGATGTGGGTCAAGTGCTGCTGCTCAAGCACCGCATGTGGCCCCCGGAGAGGCCGTGGGGACTTCCCACCGGTTACGCGATCAAGAGTGAAGAGTTCCCGCTCACCATCGTGCGGGAGGTGAAGGAGGAGACCGGGTTGAGCGTGAAGCCCGGTCGGCTGGTGAGCGTGACAAGCGGCTACAAACTCCGGGTTGAGGTGGCGTACGAAGCGCTGCACACCGGAGGAACCCTGAAGATCGACAACTTCGAGATCTTGGAGGCACAGTGGTTCAGCACGGACTCGCTGCCCGAGGGAATGCAGGACTCCCACCGGCAGCTCATCCTGGGCGACCCGCAGGAGTGACGCCGTTCGCGCCGAACGAGACCGTCATCGGTGATGGCGTCGCCGCAGCCCTGGGTTTCTTACGGGCTGACTCGTCGGAGCTGACCGGCCAGCACCCGGAGCACACGTTCCGAACGGCCCCGGAACGCCTCACGGCGTGGCAGAACGCGGGCGCGACACGGCCGTGTTCCACAGCGGGCTGTACGCGGTCCGGTGCCGCTACGCGGAACTCAGTCTCTCTCAACTCCTGCCGCTCGACCGCGTGTTGGTGGGGGCGGAGTCGCGGCGGGTCGGTGCCTTCGGAGGGTTCCAGCACCTGAACCAGGGCTACCGCCATCTTCAGATGTTCGCGGTCGTGACCATGCACGGTCCGATGGGGGGCGACACGCCCCAGCGCCCGGAACTGGCGCTACTCGACCTGCTCCGGGCCTACGCCCATGACTGTCTGCACTACGGCTCTCGGCGGCGGTACATCTCGGTCGGAGGCAAGCCGACCCGGACTCAGTACGGGATCAACTTCCGGCGCCCCTCCGGACAGTCCTACTCGGCCGCCGACCCACAGGGGAGCCCGCACACGCGGAACCTCGGGATCGTCATGGAGGGGGCCTGCGACAGGGAGGCCCAACGCATCACCCGCGAGGCAGCAGAACGAGCGGACATCCGCGAGCCCGAGGACACCATGGGCCGACTCGCGTTCCGGGACATGACCGGGACGCTCTCAGCCAGCGACGTGACGGCGAAGCTGCGCGAGGAGCTTTCCGGCGAGGAAGCCGAGTACGTCGAGAGGCTGTGCCGGTTCGAGGCGGGCGTGAGCCGCCGATACGCGTCCTTCCTAGGGGAGTTCGCACCCGGGGAGGAGGAGAACCTGCACGACCTCCTGTTGGCTGCCGTGATCAGCGGTGACACGCGAGGGCTGGGCGCGTGGCTCGATGACCGGCACGGCCCCGGCACCTTCGCCGGTGTCTTCCGCGCGGAGTCCTACTTCGAGCCCGCCGCGCTGGAGCTCAGCGCCTAGCGACCCCATCAGCGAGGCCCCGCCTTCGCTGCATCATCTGCCCCGCCCGCGTGCTCCACCCCCGAAGGCTCGCGGGCGGGGCTCTCTTTTCCCAGACAGAGAGCGATCATGTATCACTGCAATGCCTCCGCCCCCTCACCGTGGTTGGACCTGATGAAGGCCCTTGCGGCCGGGGGCATACCGGTGGGGGAGGATTTCCCCTGGGAGCTGTACGGCCACGTTGTGTGTGAGCTGGGCAGCCGGCACAGCACCTGTCACGCCGCTTACCTGGGCGAGCTGAGCCCTGACTCTCACGTGTGGGTCATCTGGGAGGACGACGAGTTCACGTACGTCATTCTGCGGCCCTGCGGCGCGGTTGACCCCACCGTGAGGCCCATGCAGCGAGAGGCGTGCACGCTCTTTGCCGATCACTCGCCAGGGCACTCTTGGCAATTCACGGACATGTTGCAGGACTAGAACTACGAGCGTCTGCCTCCGCGCACGGCATCGGCCGCCGTGCGCAGGTATTCCGTCAGCTCCCGGACCAGTACGGCCGGCCGCCGACGGTGGACGACGGCGATCTCGCGCGCGGGGATGAGCCCGCGCAACTCACGCACCGCGACCCAGCTTCGGTCCGCACCGGCGAGCACGCTCTCGGGGACCAGCGCGATGCCCAGACCGGCGCCCACCAGCGCCAGGATGACGTGGTAGTCGGCGGATTCGTAGGCCACTCGGGGGTCGAACTCCGCCTGACGCGCGAGGTGTTCGAGGCAGACGCGGTTCGGGATGCCCGGGGCGCCGGAGATCCAGGTCTCGTCGGCGAGTCGGGCGAGGGCGATGCCGGTCGGGTGCGGGGCGAGTTGATGGCCGGACGGCAGGACGAGCCGGAGCGGGTCGGCGAGCAACGGCCGCCGCTCCAGGCCGGGATGCGGGGTCGGGGGTACGCCGGGATAGCGGTGGGTGATCAGGACGTCGAGGTCGCCCGAGGTCACCAGGCCGTATCCGTCGGGTGGTTCGATGTCCACCAGCGACAACTCGGCTTCCGGGTGACGGTTCTTGAGTTCCGCGAGTGCCGTCGGGACCAGTGTCTGGGCGGCGGTGGCGAAGGAGCCGAGCGCGAGGTGCCGTGGCTGGACGCCGAGCGCGGTGTCGACGGCGGTGCGTGCCTGGCGCAGCTCGCCGATCACCCGCTCCCCGTGCTCGACCAGGACCGCGCCGACCGGGGTCGGGACGACGCCGCCCGGGCGGCGCTCCAGCAGCCGGGCGCCCAGCTCCGCCTCCAGTTTGGCGATCTGCTGGGACAGCGCGGACGGCGTGAACGCCAGCGTGCGCGCCGCCTCCGCGATGGACCCGGCGTGCGCCACCTCGACCAGGACCCGCAGCCGGTTCACGTCCAGTTCTCGCACCATGGAGCCATCGTAAGCACAGCTAACGGCGGCTTACCGATCGCCGCTTGTGCTAACGGGAGCGGCCCGCGAAGGATGGACCGCATGAAGACCCCCACCCTCCGCCCGGCCCCCACACCCTCCGCCTCCGACGTGCGCGCCGCCGCCGACCGCATCCGCCCCCATGTCCGCCGTACGCCCCTGCTCGACGTGGAGACCGATGGCCGCCGCGTCCTGCTGAAGCTGGAGTATCTGCAGCGCAGCGGCTCGTTCAAGCTGCGCGGTGCGCTCAACGCGATGCTCTCCGGGTCCTCGGACGACCATGTGGTGGCCGCGTCGGGCGGCAACCACGGGCTCGCGGTCGCGACGGCGGCCTCCCTGCTCGGGATGTCCGCGACGGTCTACGTACCCCGGACGGTTCCGGAGGCGAAGGCCCGCCGCATCGAGGCCGCCGGCGCACGGCTGGTCCGGCACGGCGCCACCTTCGCCGAGGCCGCCTCGGCGGCGGCGGAGATCGCGGCACGGCCGGGGCACCGGTTCGTACACCCCTACGACGATCCGGCCGTCGTCGCCGGTCAGGGCACGGTGGCCGCCGAGATCCTGGCCGACGCCCCGGACGTCGACACGGTCGCGGTGGCGGTCGGCGGCGGCGGACTGGCGGCGGGTACGGCCCTCGCCCTCGGCCTGCCCGAGGGCGTCGCCGACGGACCCGAGAACGCGTCCGGCGTACCCGAGGGCGCCCCCGGCGGACGCGGTGTCGTCCCCGGCGGACGCCGTGTCGTCGCCGTCGAGCCCGAGCACTGCCGCTGTCTGCACGACGCGCTCGCGGCGGGCGGTCCCACGGACTCGGCGGTGGACTCCGTCGCCGCCTCCGCGACCGGCGCGAGCCGGGCGGGCGCCCTCCCCTACGCCGTCCTGGCCGCCCACGACGTGGTGTCCGTGCTGGTCGGCGACGAGGAGATCCTCGCGGCTCGCGACCTGCTGTGGGAGGAGTACCGGATCGCGGCCGAACCGGCGGCGGCGGTCCCCTTCGCGGCGTGGCTCGCCGGGCGGGTTCCCGGAGAGCGACCCTGTCTGGTGGTGTGCGGCGCGAACACCGACTGGACCCCTACCATGTGAGGTCCCACCATGTGCGGTCCCGCCATATGGGCTCCCTCCATGTGGGCTCCCGCCCTCACACCCCCTCCCCCACCGCCTCCCGCAACGCCCTCCGGCACAGCGCGTCCGCCCTGCGGGTCGTCTCCGGGAGGCGGTACTCCGGGGTCAGCGCCAGGGTGTGGGCGACGGCGCCGGCGAGAGTGACGCGGTGGCCCGCGGAGACGTAGACCGGCTTGACGCCCTCGCGGGTGCGCAGGGCGCGGCCGACCTCCTCCGGGCCGTCCAGGAGGGGGGCCGTGCTGCCGCGTGGGGCGGCGGGGGCCAGACACGTGAAGGTGAAGGGGTTCTTCGCCACGCCCATCGCGGGGAGTCCGGTGAGCACGCCGAGGTGGCTGGCGAGGCCGAAGCGGCGGGGGTGGGCGAGGCCGTAGCCGTCGCAGACCAGGAGGCCGGGCGGGCAGGGGAGCCGCGACAGGGCGGTCAGGAGCGTCGGGATCTCGCGGAAGGCGAGCAGGCCGGGGACGTAGGGGAAGGAGACGCGGCCCACCGCCGTGGACTGAGCGACCGTCTCCAGCGTGGCCGCGTCCAGGACGACGGCCGCCGCCGCGACCAGGTCGCGTTCGTCGTCGTAGGCCACGTCCAGGCCCGTGACATGGCCCGTGCCCGGCGGCGGGCCGGGTTCGGAAAGGATCACCCGGCCGCGCAGGGCGTCCTGCACCGCGCGGGCCTCCGCCTCCGTGGTGGGCCAGTCCTCGGGCACCGGTGCGATGGTCGTCATAGCGCAGCCGACTGTACGGCGCCAGGCGGTACGCTCGCGATCATGTTCGTGCTCGAATTGACCTACACCGCCCCGCTCGACGCCGTCGAGGCCGCGCTCGCCGCGCATGTGACCTGGCTGGACGAGCAGTACGCGAAGGGGCTCTTCCTCGCCTCCGGACGCAAGAACCCGCGCGACGGCGGGATCATCCTGGCCGCCGGCGCGGACCGGGCGGCCGTCGAGGAGGCCGTGGCGGGCGATCCGTTCGTGACCGCCGGGGTGTGCGAGTACCGCGTCACCGAGTTCACCGCGACGAAGACGGCGCCCGGGCTGGAGCGGTACCGGGAGACGCTCGGCTGAGTCCGGCGCGGTACCGCGAGACGCCCGGCTGAGCCTCAGCCCTTCTTCTCGTCCAAAGCCTGCCGCAGCTGCTCCTTGTTCATGTCGGAGCGGCCGTGGATATTGCGCTGTTTGGCCTCGTTGTAGAGCTGGTCGTAGGTCGGGCCGCCGGAACCGTGGCCCGACCGCCTGCCGCCGCGCTCGCCGGAGGACATGTCCTCGGTCGAGCTGCGGCTCGCGGTCTTCGACTCGCCGGTGCGGGCGCGTTCCTTGTTGACCGTGCGCGCGGCGATCTCCTCGGCCCGGTCGGTGCTCGCACCCCGCTCCAGCTCGCTCTCCTTGATGTGCTCGTACTGCCGCTCGCGCTTGGGGCTGGAACCGGCAGGCATGATCGCTCCCGTCGTCGTCTCGTCGTCGTGGTCCGGACATCCCCGCCCCAGGAGGCCCAAGGGGGGACACGGCACGGGTACCCCGTTCGCGCCGCCCCACCGGAAGTACCCCTACGGTGACGGACGTCACGGTCCCTCCATGTGCACGGAACGGCCGCTTCCGACGTCTCTCCCGGTGTCAGGTCGCCAGACGCCCCGAGGACGTCCGGCCGTCACGAGGGAGCAAGGTGTTGTCCACCATCGAGCAGGCAGTGGAGGCGCGGCTGGTCGCGGCCGCCCCGCGTATGCCGACCATTCCGGTGACTCTGCACTACGACCGGAACGACCCCTTCGCCGTCCGCATGACCTTCCCGGCCCCGGCCACCCTCGCGGGCGTGGAGATCTGCTGGACCTTCTCCCGCGACCTGCTCGCCGCCGGGCTGGCCGGACCGGAGGGCAAGGGGGACGTCCGGGTCCGCCCCTACGGGTACGACCGGACCGTGCTGGAGTTCCACGCCCCGGAGGGCATGGCGGTGGTGCATCTGCACTCCGGCGACGTACGGCGCTTCCTCGCGGCCACCGCCGAGCTGGTCCCGATGGGCCGGGAGCACCTCCAGCTGGACCTGGACGGCGGGCTGGCGGCGCTGATGCGGGACGCCTGCTGAGGACGGGGGCGGCGGCCGAGGGCGGGGCGGCGGCCCGTCCGGGTGCCCCGGGGCGCCGGTAAACCTTTTGACAGCCCTCCCGGCCGCTCCTACGGTGTACAGCGGTTCTGTCGTCGTCGATCGGAGTAGGACGTTGCTCGTCTGAGGTTCTGAGACACCGCGTCCACACCCCAGGGGGTGTGCGTGGCGTACGACCTCGGCGTCCGAGCCGTCCTCCAGACACAGGCCCTTTTCCTCCGCCTCCCCTGGTCCCGGTTTCCGCCTCGCGGTGTCTCCATACGCGCCCCCGACCGCACCGGCACCCCGCGAGGCCCCATGTCATCCGCACCCGCATCCCTCACCTGCACCTCCCTCTCCTTCGCCTGGCCCGACGGCACCACCGTCCTGGACGGCCTCGACATCGCCTTCGGCCCCGGCCGCACCGGCCTCGTCGGCGCCAACGGATCAGGAAAATCAACCCTGTTGAAGCTGATCGCCGGTGAACTCACCCCCTCCGGGGGCACCGTGAAGGCGCTCGGCGAGATCGGCTACCTCCCGCAGCACGTCACACTCGACACCGCCCTGCACGTGGACGAGGCCCTGGGCATCGCCGCCCGGCGGGCCGCCCTGCACGCCATCGAGGCGGGTGACGCCGCCGAGGAGCACTTCGAGGCCCTCGGCGACGACTGGGACGTCGAGGAGCGCGCCCTCGCCACTCTCGGCGAACTCGGCCTGGGCCACCTCGGCCTGGACCGCACGGCGGGCGAACTCTCCGGCGGCGAGGCGGTGTTGCTGCGTCTTGCCGCGCTCCTGCTGCGCCGCCCGGACGTGCTCCTCCTGGACGAGCCCACCAACAACCTGGATCTGTATGCCCGCAGACGCCTCCACGCGGCCGTCGCCAACTGGTCCGGCGTCCTCGTCGTGGTCAGCCACGACCGTGAACTCCTCGACCTGGTCGACCGGATCGCCGACCTGCGCTCCGGCACGGTCACCTGGTACGGCGGCAACTACACCGACTACGAAGAGGCGTTGGCGGTGGAGCAGGAGGCCGCCGAACGCACCGTACGCGCCGCCGAGGCCGATGTGCGCCGGCAGAAGCGCGAACTGAGCGACGCCCACGCCAAGCTGGCCCGCCGCAAGCGGTACGGCCAGAAGATGTACGAGTCCAAGCGCGAGCCGAAGATCGTGATGGGCTCCCGCAAACGCGCCGCCCAGGAGTCGGCGGGCAAGCACCGCATCCTGCACGAGGAGCGGCTCGCGGAGGCGCGGGACCGTCTGGACGAGGCGGTGGAGGCGGTACGGGACGACGACGAGATCCGCGTCGACCTGCCGTACACCGCCGTGCCGCCCGGCCGCCAGGTGCTCACCCTGGAGAAGCTGGAGACGGCCTTCGGGGCGCGTGTCGAGGGCGTGCTCGATCTGCGCGGCCCGGAGCGGATCGCGCTCGTCGGGCGCAACGGCTCGGGCAAGACGACCCTGCTGCGGACCGTCGCCGGGGAGCTGGCGCCCGTCGCGGGCGAGGCGCGGGCGCATGTCCCGCTCCGGTTCCTGCCGCAGCGCCTCGACGTGCTGGACGACACGGCGACGGTCGCGGAGAACGTGGCCCGGTTCGCGCCGGACGCCACCGCGAACCGGGTCCGCGCCCGGCTCGCCCGCTTCCTGTTCCGGGGCGCGCGGGCCGACCAGCTCGCGGGCACCCTCTCCGGCGGCGAGCGCTTCCGGGCGGCGCTGGCCGCGCTGATGCTGGCCGAGCCCGCGCCCCAGCTGCTGCTCCTGGACGAGCCGACGAACAACCTGGACATGGCGAGCGTCCGGCAGCTCACCACGGCCCTGGAGTCGTACGAGGGCGCGCTGCTGATCGCGAGCCACGATCTGCCGTTCCTGGACTCGGCGGGGATCACCCGCTGGCTGCTGATGGCGGACGGGGTACTGCGCGAGACGAGCCGGGAGGAGATCGAGGCAGGCCCGACCGAGTGACAAGTTCACCCGAATGGCCCCGGAACCGGCGGTTCCGGGGCCATTCGGCGTACGTGTCGCCACGTCTTCGAAACGCCCTCCCACCTGCTGCGGAGTCGTCTTTACGCCACCCTTAACCTACGGGTTCGTAACCTACGGACTCGTAGCCTACGATCTCGTAGGTTCGCGGCGCGGCCCTTCCCCGGCCTGCCCGCCCTCTTTCACTTCGTTTGTGCTCCCCGCTCGGCATTTCCTGGAGTTCCCGTGACGATCACCTCCCCTCACCTCGGCAGCCCGTCCGTATGGACCGACGCCCGGCTGCTGTTCGCGCTGGAAGAGGTGGTGGAGAAGGAGCTGAACCGGCATCTGAAGGTCGCCAAGGACTGGATGCCGCACGAGTACGTGCCCTGGAGCGACGGGCGCAACTTCCCCGGCCTGTTCGAGGACGGCGAGGCGTGGGCCAAGGACCAGTCGAAGGTCACCGACATCGGCCGCGTCGCGCTCGTGGTGAACCTGCTCACCGAGGACAACCTCCCGAGCTACCACCACGAGATCGCCTCGCTCTTCGGCCGCGAGGGCGCGTGGGGCACCTGGGTGCACCGCTGGACGGCCGAGGAGGGCCGGCACGGCATCGTCATGCGCGACTATCTGCTCGCCTCGCGTGCGGTGGACCCGGACGAGCTGGAGCGGTTCCGCATGTCGCACATGAGCGAGGGCTTCGAGTCCGACAACCGGCACTCGATGCTGCACTCGATCGCGTACGTCGCGTTCCAGGAGCTGGCCACCCGCATCTCGCACCGCAACACCGGCCACCAGTCGGGCGACCCGGTCTGCGACCGGATGCTGGCGCGCATCGCCACCGACGAGAACCTGCACATGGTCTTCTACCGGAACCTGCTGAAGTCCGCCTTCGAGCTGGCCCCCGATCTCACCATGCAGGCCGTGCGCGACGTGGTCGTCAACTTCCGGATGCCCGGGCACGGCATCCCCGGCTTCGAGCGGGCCGCCGCGCAGATGGCCATCGGCGAGGTCTACAACCTGCGCATCCACCACGACGACGTGCTCCAGCCGGTGCTGCGCTTCCTGAAGGTCATGGAGATCGACGGTCTCGGCCCCGAGGGAGCCGCGGCGCAGGAGGAACTCGGCCTCTACATGGGCGGTCTGGACGCCCAGGCGACGACGTTCGACGAGCGTCTCGCGGCCCGCAAGGCGCGGATGGCGTCGCGCGCGGCGGGCTGAACCACACCCGGCCTGTCTCTCTGCGGCGCGTCTCCCCGGTTCAGCGGGAGGCGCGCCGCAGTGCCATGCGCTCCTTCTCGGACAGCCCGCCCCACACCCCGAAGCGTTCGTCGTGGGTGAGCGCGTACTCCAGGCAGGCGGAGCGGATCGCGCACATGCCGCAGATCCGCTTCGCCTCGCGGACGGAGCTGCCGGGCTCGGGGAAGAAGAACTCGGCCCCGGTCTGCGCGCACAGGGCCTGGTTCTGCCAGTCGGTGTCGGCCGGGGTCATCGTCTCGGTGTGCATGGAGGCGATCGTGCCGGGCCGCGAAAAACGTTCTGTCAACGCCGGGTCAACAACGCCGTCACACCGGTGCCCGGGCCCATCGTCGCGTCCCGGCGGCCGCCCCGCACGGCGGCGCGCGCGGACGCGCTCCGGCGGCGCGGGCCGGTGCGCGGTGCCAGACTCGGCAGTGCCACGGACCGTGAGGAGGGCGAGCCATGCTCAGCACCCGTGCCCTGGAGGGCGCTCCGAACTGGATCGACCTCGCCTCCCCGGACCTCGACGGCGCGCTCGCCTTCTACGGCGCCCTCTTCGGCTGGACGTTCCGCCCGCTGGGTCCGGACGCGGGCGGGTACGGCTTCTTCCAGCTGGACGGCAGGACGGTCGCCGGCGCGATGCCGACCGGTGCGGGGCGTGAGCTGCCGGGCTGGACGGTGTACTTCCGCAGCGAGGACGCCGAGGCCACGGCGGAGTCGGCCGAACGGGCGCACGGCAGCGTGCTGTTCGCGCCGGGTGACGTCATGGGACTCGGCCGGATGGCGGGCCTCGCCGACTCCGCCGGGGCCGTGTTCCGGGTCTGGCAGCCCGGCGAGGTCGAGGGGCTGGACGCGGCGGACGAGCCGGGCGCGCTGTGCTGGGTCGAGCTGCACACCCCGGACGTGGCGGCGGGCGCGGCCTTCTACCACCGGGTACTCGGCCTGGAGACCTCCGCCACCGAGTTCCCCGACGGCATGTACACCTGCGTGAACCCGCCCGGCGCCGGGGAGGACGCGATGTTCGGCGGCGTCGTCCGCTCGGCCGACGACCCGGCGGACACGGGGGCGGGAGCGTACTGGCTGCCGTACTTCGCGGTGACGGACCCCGACGCGGTGGCCGAGCAGACCCGGAAGGGCGGCGGCACCGTCCTGCTGCCTCCGGTCACCGTCCCGGGTGTGGGCCGCATGGCACGGCTCACGGACCCGTACGGCGCCCGCTTCGCGGTGATCAGGGGCGAGCGGCCTCAGGGCTGAGCCAGGTCCGCTACGCCGTCGCCCGGTGGACCAGCGTCGTAGGCAGGACGACGGAAGAGAGCGTCCCGTCCGGCGCCGTACGGCCCCGCAGCAGCAGGCGGGCCATCAACCGGCCCATCTCCTCGATGTCCTGGCGGACGGTGGTCAGGGGCGGGTCGGTCTGTTCGGCGACGGGGGCCATGTCGTCGAAGCCGATGACCGCCACGTCCTCGGGGACCCGGCGGCCGCGCTCGCGCAGGACGCGCAGGGCGCCGAGTGCGGTGAGGTCGTTGGCGGCGAAGACGGCGTCGACGTCCGGGCGGCGGTCGAGGAGTTCGCGCATGGCGTGCTCGCCGCCGGAGGGGGTGAAGTCGCTGGGGGCGACGAGGCCGGGGGCGTCGGTGCCCATGACGTCCCGGTAGCCGTCCAGGCGGTCCACCGCCGAGGTCTGGTCCAGGGGTCCGGTGATGTGTGCGATCCGGGTGCGGCCGAGGGCGGCGAGATGGCGTACGGCCGCGCGGGCGCCGCCCCGGTTGTCGCTGTCGACGTACACCGGGCCGCCCCTGCCGTCGTTCCAGTCGGGACGGCCGCCGAAGACGGTCGGGACGGCCGCGTCGTGGATGAGGCCGGGCAGCGGGTCGTCCAGGTGGAGGGAGAAGACGAGCGCGCCGTCCACATGGCCGCCCGCCAGATAGCGGGCCACCCGCGCGTGGTCGTCCCGGCCCTCGGTGAGCAGCAGCACGAGCTGATTGTCGTGGGCCGTCAACTCCTTGCTGATCCCGCGCAGTTGGGCGGCGAAGAAGGGGTCGGCGAAGACGCGGGTGCCGGGTTCGGCGATGACGACGGCGACCGCGTCGTGGCGTCGGGTGACGAGGCTGCGGGCGGCCCGGTTGGGGACGTAGCCCAGTTCCTCGACGGCCTCCTGGACGCGGGCGACGAGCGGGGCGCGCACCCCGTCGCCGCCGTTGACGACGCGGGAGACGGTGGCCCGTGACACCCCGGCCCGTTCGGCGACGGCCTCCAGCGTGGGGCGCGGCACTGCCTCGGTCACTCGGTGCTCCTCATCGGGCGGCTGCCGCCCAGGATAGCCGCGGGGCGGCCGCCGGCACCGGGGGCGATCGTCAGGAGGAAGCCTGGTCCTTGCGGGCCCGGCTCGGCTGCACCCGCTTGGGCTCGCCAGGCATCTTCGGATACTCCGGCGGGTACGGCAGATCGCCCAGACCGTGGTCGCTCTCGTCCTTGCGGGCCAGTTCCAGGAGGGCGTCCAGGGAGTAGGCATGGTCGTCCATGTCCGCGTGCACGTCGCCGAGTTCCGCGAACCTGACCGGCATGGTGGCGAGGTCGAAGTCGCGGGGCCGGGCGTCGGCCACCTCGTCCCAGCGCAGGGGTGCGGAGACGGTGGCCTCGGGGCGGGGGCGGACGGAGTAGGCGGAGGCGATGGTGCGGTCCCTCGCGGTCTGATTGTAGTCAATAAAGATACGTTCACCCCTTTCCTCCTTCCACCACTTCACCGTCACCTGCTCCGGCATCCGGCGGGCGAGTTCGCGTCCGACCGCGATGGCGGCGCGGCGGACCTGGGTGAAGGTCCAGCGCGGTTCGATGGGGACGAAGACGTGCAGTCCCCGGCCGCCGGAGGTCTTGGGGAAGCCCCGCAGTCCCCCGAACTCCTCCAGCACAGAACGGAGTTCGAAGGCGGCGCGGACCGCGTCCTCGTAGCCGGTGCCGGGCTGCGGGTCGAGGTCGATGCGCAGTTCGTCGGGATGGTCGACATCGTCGCGGCGCACCGGCCAGGGGTGGAAGGTGAGCGTGCCGTACTGCGCGGCCCACACCGCCGCGGCCTCCTCGGTGGGGCACATCTCGTCGGCGCTGCGGCCGCTGGGGAAGGTGATGTGGGCGGTGGGGATCCAGTCGGGCATGTTCTTGGGCGCCCGCTTCTGGAAGAACCACTCGCCGCCGAGGCCGTCCGGGTAGCGCTCCAGGGTGGTGGGGCGGTCGCGCAGGGCGCGCAGGATGCCGGGGCCGACCGAGGCGTAGTACCGGGCGACGTCCAGCTTGGTGAATCCGCGCTCCGGGAAGAAGACCTTCTCCGGGTGGGTCAGCCGTACGGTCCGGCCGGCCACCTCCAGTTCCACCGCATCGCCCATGCGGCCACCGTAGGCGTCCCCCGCACACCGCGCACACCGGGCGCGTACGGCGGGGCGCGCGCAGAATCGGAGCCATGGATCTGCCGGTCATGCCGCCCGTGAAGCCGATGCTCGCCAAGCCGGTGGCGACGATCCCGCCGGGCATGCACTACGAGGCGAAGTGGGACGGCTTCCGGGCGATCGTGTTCCGCGACGGGGACGAGGTCGAGCTGGGCAGCCGCACCGGCAAGACGCTGACCAGGTACTTTCCCGAGCTGGTGGCGGCGCTGAAGGAGCGGCTGCCCGAGCGGTGCGTGCTGGACGGGGAGATCGTGATCGCACGGGAGGGGCGCCTGGACTTCGACGCGCTGACCGAGCGCATCCACCCGGCCGACTCGCGGGTGCGGACGCTGGCCGAGCGGACGCCCGCCTCCTTCGTCGCCTTCGACCTGCTGGCCCTGGACGACCACGCCCTGCTCGACGTCCCGCTCTCCGACCGGCGCGCCCTGCTCGACCGGGCGCTGGCCGGGGTGACACCGCCGGTGCATCTGGCCCCGGCGACGACCGACATCGAGGTCGCGCGGGAGTGGTTCGAGCGGTACGAGGGCGCGGGCCTGGACGGGATCGTGGCCAAGCCGCTCGCGCTGCCGTATCTCCCGGACGAGCGGGCCATGTTCAAGGTCAAGCACGAGCGGACGGCGGATGTGGTGGTGGCGGGCTACCGGCTGCACAAGAGCGGCCCGGTGGTGGGCTCGCTGCTGCTGGGGCTCTACGACGACCACGGCGCGCTCCAGCACGTGGGCGTGGCGGCCGCGTTCACCATGAAGCGGCGCGCGGAGCTGGTGGAGGAGCTGGCGCCGCTGCGGATGACGGACGTGCGCGGGCATCCGTGGGCGCGCTGGGCGGAGGAGTCGGCGCACGAGGAGGCCCGGCTGCCGGGGGCGCCGAGCCGCTGGTCCGGCAAGAAGGACCTGTCCTGGGTGCCGCTGCGCCCGGAGCGGGTCGCGGAGGTGGCGTACGACCACATGGAGAACGGGGCGCGGTTCCGGCACACGGCGCGCTTTCGCCGCTGGCGCCCGGACCGTACGCCGGAGAGCTGTACGTACGCGCAGCTGGAGGAGCCGGTGCGGTACGACCTCGCGGAGATCCTGGGGAGCGCGTAGGGGGTCGGGGGTAGCGGGTTACTCGGTGCGCCGGGCCTGTTCGGCGCGGGTCACCAGGCCGTCGGCGCCGCAGGAGCGGGCCAGTTCCAGGCCCCGGGCGAGGTCGGCCGCCGAGTCCGCCGCGATGCCGTACTCCACGAGAGCGGCCGCGTGTTCGTACTGGCAGGGGGACGCCTCCAGGTAGGCGACCGCCTTGCCCGCGAGGCGTACCGCCTCCTGGCCTGTGGCGAGGAACGCGGCGCAGCGCAGGGCCTCGCCGATGGCGGTGTCGGTGCCGAAGCGCTCGGCCTGGCGGCGGGCGTCGGCGGCCAGGGTGCGGGCCCGCGCGGGGTCCTGGACGGCGAGGGCGCGGGCCAGGTCGACGGCCCAGGGGGCGAGGACGGGGTTGTGTCCGCCCCGGGCGACGGCCGTCTTCTCGGCGGCCTCCAGCTCGTTGATCCCCTCCTCGGTGCGGCCGACGGCGAGCAGCAGCCGGCCGCGTACGGAGTGCAGGTCGGGCAGCACGATCGTGGACGGGTACGGCGGTGCGAAGCCACCGCGCTCCGCGACGGCCCACGCCTCGTCGACGTGGCCCCGGGCGAGCAGGGTGTCGACCAGGCCGCACATCGCGGACCAGTACAACGGCAGCCGCCGGCCGACCCGTTCGGCGAGCGCCAGGGCCTCGCGCAGGGTGCTCTCGGCCTCCTTCAGCCTGCCCTGGCGGCGCAGGGCGAGGCCGAGGTAGGAGTTGGCCAGGGAGAGGTGGCCGCCGTGCCATCCGGCGCTCCGGTAGGCGCGCAGGGCCTCGGCGAAGAGGCTGTCGGCGAGGTCGAGCCGGTCGGTGTAGGCGTAGGTGCTGCCGAGCATCATGAGCAGCTCGACGCCCCACTCCTCGTCGGTCCAGCCGAGTCCGGGCGCGAGGCGGTTGTTGACCAGGGCCCGGTCGCACAGCTCCACGACGGCCGCGGCGTTCTCGCCGTGGGTCATGGCGTCGAAGCCGCGCAGGATGAGCAGCGCGCGTTCACTGTTGTCGCGGCCGGTGCAGGTGTCGGCGAGTTCGGTCAGGCGCCGGGAGCGCTCCGGGGAGATCGTCTCGCGGTGGATGGCCTCCCACATGAACCGGAAGGCCTCCAGGCGCATCCGCACCGGGCCCGGCCGGTACTTGGCGGACTCGGCGCCGACGGTGCGGACGGCCTCCTCCAGCTGGTCGTTGTGGAGCAGCGCCTGGGAGAGGCGGATGACGGCCTCGACGCGCTCGGCGTGGTCGAGGCCGGGCGTGGCGAGCGCGGCCCGCAGGTGTTCGACGGTGACGGCGGGCGCGGTCAGGCGGGTGGAGCAGCCGAGTTCGTAGAGGACCTTGGCGCGGATCTCGGGTCGGGGCGGTTCCTCCAGGGCGCGTTCCAGGCAGCGGCAGGCGGCGTCGGGCGCGCCGACGGCGAGGTGTTCGCGGGCGGCCTCGCGCAGCTGGGCGACCAGTTCCTCGTCGCCCTCGGGGTCCACCTTGAGCAGATGCCGGGCGGCCTCGGCGGCGCCGCGTCCGCTCTCGGTGACGGTCTTGGCGGCGATGCTGTGGAGGAAGCCGCGGGTGCTGTCCGTCATGGAGTCGTAGACGGCGCTGGCGACGAGCGGGTGGACGAATTCGAGGACCGTGCCGTGCGGCGGGGGCAGGGTGGGGTCGGGGATGCCGTCGGTCAGGATGCGGGCGACGCAGAGCCGTTCGACGCATTCCTCGGCGGCCGCCGGGGTCATCCCGACGACCCGGGCGACGAGGTCCACGGTGCTGCCGGTGCCGAGGACGGCGGCCGCCCACGCGAACCGGGTGGCCTCGTCGCCGAGTACGGACAGCCGCTCGACGACTCCTCCGCCGCGCCCGGAGTGGTTCAGGCCGCGCAGTTCGGCGGCGCGGCCCTCGACCGGCTGGAGTTCGCTGTCGCGGACCTTGGCGAGGAGTTCGACGGTGTCGTAGGGGATGCCGCCGGTGACGGCCCAGACCTCGCGGCAGAACGGGTCGTCGGCGTGCGGACCCACGGTGGCGCGGGTGAGTCCGGCGGTGGCCTCCGGGGTGAGGGTGCTCAGGCCGTCCACGCGGTGTCCGGCACTCTCCACCGCCTCCAGGTGGCGGGCGCTGCCGTCGGGCAGGGCGCCGGAGCGGCGGGTGACCACGACGAGTACGGACAGGTCGGCGAGGCCGGCGGTGAACGCGGCGAGCCAGCGCAGCGTCTCCAGGTCGGCCCAGTGGGCGTCGTCGATGAGCAGGACGAGCGGCCACTCGCCGGTGGCGAACCGGCGTACGGTCGCGACGAGTCCGTCGCAGACGTACTGCGGGTCGGCGGGGGCGGCGCCGGGTTCCACGATGCCGAGGGCGGGGCCGGAGATGTCGTACCAGTCGCCGAGGTAGGCGCGGGCCTCCTCCGGCAGCATCGAGGTGAGCATGGGCTGCAGGAGCTGGCGCAGGACGTGGAAGGGGACGGTGCGCAGGGTCTCGCCGGCGCGGGCGGACCAGACGGTGCAGCCCTGGCGTTCGGCCAGGCGGCGGGTCTCGTTGAGCAGCGCGGTCTTGCCGAGTCCGGCCTCGCCGCGTATCACGAGCACGTTTCCGCCGGAGTCGCGGTCGGCGCGCAGGTCGTCGATCGCCTGCGCGATGGTGGCGAGTTCCGCGTCCCGTTCCCACAGGTGGGCCGGGGCGGCCGCCGACGGCCGTGCCCGCGTCATCCTGTTCCCTCCCCAGGTCGCCCGGACGGCGTGCAGACCACGAGCGTAGCCGTCTCGGGGGAGGGTTGGTGGTCCGACCGGGCAGTGTCGTATCCCCATCCCGGACTGGTCACCGGCCAGTCGACGCCACCCCGGCCCGACCGGTCGGTCTGCGCCCGATGAGGCGTCAATAATGCCTGGATTGGTGCGAGTTGGGAACGGGAGAGGGTTCTTCGGGGGTGATGGAAGTCACTTCGGCACGGTGGCCGGTCCGGCGCGGCGGGCATCTCGTCGGGGACGCTCGCATCACGCTTCCACCGATGCCTCATACGGTGTGTCCATGACGCAGGTGACTCCTCCCGGCTGGTATCCCGATCCCGGGCAGCCGCACAACGCCCCGCCCGCCGAACGCTGGTGGGACGGCACCGCCTGGACGGCCCAGGTCCGCCCGGCCGGCCACGGCACGTTTCCCGCTCCCCCGGTCTATCCGGCGGGCTCCCCCTTCCCGCCCCCGCCCGCGCCCCGGCGTGGACTGCGCGTCGGGATAGCCGTCGCGGCGGCGGTCGCGGTGCTGGCGAGCATCGGGGTCGGGGTGTACGCCCTCGCCAGGAATTCGGGCGGCACCCCCGACCGCGCGGGCGCGGGGCAGGAGCAGCGGGGCCGGGGCGGGCCCGAGGACTCCGGACCCGGGGACCGGGGCGGCCCGGGTGACCCCGGGGCCTCGCCGTCGCCCCGGCGCTCCCAGCTGCCCAAGGTCAAGGGCGGCGGCACCCTGCCCGACCCGTTCAACGGCATCAGCATGCCGGTGCCGGACGGCTGGACCGGCGAAGTCATCAGCATCGGCGCGCAGGTGACCTCCGACAAGTCCTACAAGTGCCCCGGCAACGCCTCCCAGACCTGCACGGCCGGCGGCGCCTACACCGCGTCCGCCTCCGCGCTCGGCACCAAGGGCGACACCGCCGAGGCGGTCGCCAAGGCCGACATCGCGGCCAACGCCAAGCAGTCGTACGGCGGCACGACCTACGGCAGCATCACCTCGCACGAGGTGCTCGCCTCCAAGGCCGTGACGGTGGCCGGCCAGAAGGGCTACGCGGTGCGCTGGAAGGCCGTCACCAGCAAGGGCGCCGACGGCTACGTCGAATCGGTCGCCTTCCCCTCCCCCAACGACGCCCACGACATCCTCGTGATCCGCTTCGGCCTGGACGTGGGCCAGCGCACAGCGGTGATCGACGACATCCTGAAGGGCATCAAGGTCTGGTCGGGCGGCGGCAGCGGCCAGGACGTGTGAGAAACGGCGTGCGCCGGGCCTGGACGGGGTCGGGTGCGGTGCCGTCACCGGCGGGGACAGGGTCGGATGCGTTGCCGTCACCGGCACGGGGACAGGGCCGGGTGCGGCGCCGTCACCGGCGGGGGCAGGTTCGGATGCGTCACCGCCACCGGCACGGGGACAGGTTCGGATGCGGCGCCGCCACCGGCACGGGCACGGGATCGGGTGCGTCGCCGTCACCGGCACGGGGACAGGTTCGGATGCGGCGCCGCCACCGGCACGGGCACGGGATCGGGTGCGTCGCCGTCACCGGCACGGGGACAGGTTCGGAT
>NZ_JBEXEQ010000028.1:0-20106 GCF_040703155.1 Streptomyces sp. NPDC005435 | reverse complement strand
TGCGGCGCCGCCACCGGCACGGGGACAGGGCCGGGTGCGTCGCCGCCACCGGCACGGGGACAGGGCCGGGTGCGGCGCCGTAACAGGCGGGGCCACGTTCGGTGCGTCGCCGGCCCGGGCGGGCCCCGTCACGGCGACGCACCCCCGACGACCGTCCGTTGCCCCACGGCACCATGGTGACCTGGCGCGCGGAGCAGTCGGGCGCGACGCGGGCGCCGAGTGACATGTGAGGCGCGACGAATCCCACCGAACCGGTGACTCCCGCCCCGCGCAGTCACGTTCACCCGGCGGAGTACTCGGCTCCGCCGGGTACGAGCCGGCCGGGCGCCACGGCGCGGACCCCGGCGGGGGGCATCCAGGCGCAACCGCGCCCCGGCGACACGCACCACCCCACCAAGGGGCCGCGCGCCACGGCCCGGCCGCCCGGGACCCGACGAGGCTGCCGGCGGCCAGGCGGTTCGATCGGCGCCCGGCACAACCGCGTCCGCCGGCGAGACGTACGAGACACCAGTCAGCCGAACCGCCCGAAGCCCCACACAGCCACCCCCGCGAACCGACCCGCGCAAGGCTGGGCGCAGCCGGCCCCGCAGACTGAACCACCCAAGGCCCGACGCAGCCGACCCGCGCGCAACCACCCAAGGCCTGGCGCCGCCGACCCGCGCAACCGCCCCCCAGGGCCCGACGCAGCCGACCCCCACAGCCGACCCGCGCAACCACCCCTCCAGGGCCGACGCGGCCGACCCGCACGCAACCACCCAGGGCCTGGCGCAGCCGACCCGCGCAACCGCCCCCCAGGGCCCGACGCAGCCGACCCCCACAGCCGACCCGCGCAACCACCCCTCCAGGGCCGACGCGGCCGACCCGCACGCAACCACCCAGGGCCTGGCGCAGCCGACCCCCGCAGCTGACCCGTACACCCCCCCAGGGCCCGACGCGGCCGACCCGCACGCAACCACCCAAGGCCCGACGCAGCCGACCCGCACGCAACCACCCAGGGCCCGACGCAGCCCACCCGCCCGAAGCCCGGCGCAAGCCGACCCGCGCAAGCCGCCCCGTCCCCACGAAATCGGCCGGGTGGGGGCCCCTCCGCTCAAGGGGCCTCCACCCGGCCAGGGGGTGTGCGCCGCCCCCGTCCCCACGGTGCGGCGCGAGCAGGTCACCGTTCAGTCATCCCGTGAACGGCGGCCTGGGTCTCAGGTGAGTCCGAACGCGGGCAGCACGGCGGCCTCCACGAAGCGGACGAGGTAGTCGGCGTCGGCGTACTGGCCGCTGAGCACCGGGCGTACACGCAGGACGCCGAACATCATCGCGGGCACGAACTCGAGGGCGGGATGCCCGGCCGGGACCTCGCCCCGCGCCACACCGCGCGCGATCATCTCCTCCAGCGCGGCGATCTCGGGGGTGACCAGCGCGTCGCGCAGCGCCTCGGCCAGCTCCTTGTCGACGGTGGCGGCGGGCATGAGCGCCTGGAGCAGCCGGGTGTCCTTGCCCGACCAGTCGCCCGCGGCCCGCGCGGCCTGGCGCAGGTCCTCGGCGAGGGAACCGGTGTCGATGCCGGCGAAGCGCACCCGGCGGTTGGCCCGCAGGGCGGCCGCGACGAACTGCGGCTTGGTCTTCCACTGCCGGTACAGCGTGGACTTGCTGCACCGGGTGCTGCTGGCGATGCCCTCCATGGTCAGGGAGTCGTAACCGCACTCACGGACCTGGTCGAGCACGGCGTCGAAGAACTCCCGCTCACGCTCCGGCGTGATCTTGGAGCGGCGCGAGGCGGCGACCGTGTCCGGTCCGTCCGCGGCCTGCGACGTCATGCGTGGCTTCCCCTCACTCGTCACCCGGGACCGCGTCCGTGCGGCCCGCTCCCAGTGTTGCCCCAGTTCAAGCGATACGCAAGCGTACCGGAACTCGACCGTATCGGTACACTGTCGTATCGGTACATGGTCGTTTCGGTACACTGACGTTTCGGTACGGAGACGTATCGCACGCTGAGTTCCGGGCATCCGGTCCGGGACCGGCAGCACCACCGTTCAAGAAGGGGGCCGGGGGATGAACGCCCGCACCGAGCCTTCCCCAGCGGAGCCGCCCGCGCCGGCGAGGCCCCCGCTGCTGCGCGAGTTCCTGCTCGTGGCGGGGCTCTTCCTCGTCTACAAGTTCGGCCGGCAGCTGGCCGTCGGCCACACCGCCGAGGCCTTCCGGGACGCCCACCGCGTGTGGGGCCTGGAGCGCGCCGTACACCTGCCGGACGAGACCGACGTGCAGTCGCTGCTGCTGCACGGCACCACCCCGGTGCACCTGGCGAACACCTACTACGCCACCGTGCACTTCCCGGCCACCGTGGCCTTCCTGGTCTGGCTCTATCTGCGCCGCCCCGCGCACTACGTGTGGGCCCGCCGCGTCCTCGCGCTGGTGACCGCCGCCGCGCTGGTGCTGCCGTTCACCTTCCCGCTGGCCCCGCCGCGCATGGTGACCGGCACCGGCCTGCTGGACACGGCCCGCCTCTACGGCCCCTCGGTCTACGGGCCGCCCTCGCGCGACCACCTCTCCAACCAGTTCGCCGCGATGCCCTCGCTGCACTTCGGCTGGGCCCTGATGGTGGCGGTCGGCCTGATCGCGGCCACCCGCTCGCGCTGGCGCTGGCTCTGGCTGCTGCACCCGCTGATCACGCTCGTCGTGATAGTCGGCACGGCCAACCACTACTGGCTCGACTCGATCGTGGCGACCGCGATGCTCGGCATCGCCCTCGCCGTCGTCCACCCGCCGCACCGCGCGGCCGGACGCGGCGCCGGCCGGCCGTTCGCCTTCGGCGGGCCCGGACGGCTCGCCCCGGAGGGGACCGCGCTCACGGGGGTGGCCCGATGAACGGCGCGATATCGGTGGCCGTCGGCCTCTCCCTGATCTCGGCCGTCGCCTACGCGGCCGCGGCCGTGGCCCAGGAACGGCTGGCCTCCCGCGACGGCGGCGCGGGCCTGCTCCACATGCTCCGCAGCGGTGCCTGGTGGTCCTCGGTCGGTCTGAACTCGGGCGCGGCGCTGCTGCACGTCGTCGCGCTGCGGTTCGGCCCGCTGACCGTGGTCCAGCCGCTGGGCGCGCTCACCCTGGTCGCCGCGGTGCCGCTGGGCGCGCGGGCGGCGGGGCGCCGGGTGAGCCCGGCCGAGTGGCGGGGTACGGCGCTGACGCTGCTGGGGCTCGGCGCGCTGCTGATCACCGCCTCGGGTCCGGCGCCGGAGCGGGTGCTGAGCCTGACGGCCGCGCTGGCGGTCGCGGGCACGACCATCGCGGTGATCGGACTGCTGTCCCGGCCCGGCACCCGTCCGGGCCTCCGGCACGCGGCCGCCTCCGGCTTCGCCTCGGGTGTCGCCTCCGCGCTCACCCAGACCGCCACCGTGGCGGCGACGGACCACTCGGGCCCGGCCCTGAGCCCCCGGGTGATCGTGGTGGCCGTGCTGGTCGCGGCGTTCGCCACCGGCGGGCTGCTGCTGTCGCAGACGGCGTACCGGGGCGGGCTCGGTGCCCCGCTGGCGGTGGTCACCCTGGCCAACCCGGTCGCGGCGGCCGTCATCGGCCTGACCCTGCTCGGCCAGGGACTGCGGGGCGGCACCACCGGGATCACGCTCGGCGTGACGGGGGCGCTGCTGGCGTCGTGGGGCGTGGTGGTGCTGACCCGGGTGACCCCGCCCCGGGCCGACGCGCCCGTACTGGACGACGAGGAGCATCCCGTCGCCGCCGTACTCGCGCTGGACGCGGAGACGGCCACGGCCGAACCCGCGCTGGTGCCGCGGCAGCCCGGACCGAACCGGCTGACCCCTCTGTGACAAAAGCTCCGTACGTACGAAGGTGACGGAAGCCTCTTACGAAAGGCGGCGGCCGTGTGTCCCACCGGACACGCGGCCGCCGCCTTTTCGCTGCGCGGGGAGGGCTCAGCCCAGGCCGCGGGCGTCCTGCTTGAGCGCGGTGTCCACGGTCAGGGCCGCCGCCACCACGAGGGCGAGGAGCGGGTCGGACAGCGGCTGGTGGATCTGGAGGACGTAGTTGTCCGCCGTGGTGAAGAGGGTCTTGGCCAGACCCTCCCAGGTCTTGGTGATCCGGGCGACCTCGGTGCCGTCGTGGTCGGTGATCGCGAAGTTCCAGGCGCGCCAGTTCTCGGCCTTGATGGCGCCGATCTCGCGGCCCTCCGCGGTCATCGCGAAGTTGATCTTTCCAATCATGTTCTTCTGCACGATCTCGCCGACCGCCGAGCCGTCGGGGCGCGTGACGACGACCCGGGACTTGAAGATCTTCGCGGGGCGGACGAGCAGCAGCTGCGGCTGTCCCTCGGCGTCCCGGATCTCCAGGCGGTGGGTCAGGTACTGGTCCCAGCTCGTGAGCAGGCGCACCATCTTGCGCAGCCAGCCCTGGCCGACCTCGACGACCGAACCTATCCGGCCGCCGTTCTGGTCCATCACCGTGTACTCGTTGGTCAGCTCGATGAGCTTGGCCTTCTGGTTCACCACGAGCACGGGCTCGGTGAAGAGGGTGCCGCCGCCGGGGGCGGACGCGGCCACCCCGGCCTGCTTCTGCACCTGACGCTGGACCTTCGGGTCGGCGTCGGAAGGGATGTTCGATTGCGTGGTCACCGGGGCACAGTAGGGCGGTTGACCAGTACCTGACCAGCCCTTTTCCGAATCGTGGCCGAACGGACACGCGGGCGGCCCTCCGCTCCTCACGGCCGGCCGCCCGCGCTCCTCCCGTCAGGGGGTCTGGTACGCCTCCACCTCGCTGAACTGTCCGGCCGGCCAGCCCGTGTTGGCGCTCACGGTCAGCCGCAGATAGCGCAGGTTCGTGCCGCTCGGCAGCGAGACGGTCGCGGTGTTGCCCGAGGCCGGATCGAAGCGGTAGTCCTTCGCACCGGCCACGGTCGAGTAGCCCGAGCCGTCGGTGCTGCCGAGCACGGCGACGGTCTGCGTACGGGCGCCCCAGGCCGAGGACGGCGGCACCTTCAGCACCAGCCGCCGCACCCCGTACGACGAGCCGAGATCGACCGTCCAGGACTGCGGGAAGGCGTTGTTGGCCGACTCCCAGTACGTGTTCGCGTCACCGTCCACCGCCTTGCCCGGGGTGTAGACGTCCTGCGAGCCGGTCGCGCTCGCCGGGCGCCCCTTGGCGAGGTTGCGGTTCGGGTCCGGGTCGGGGTTGCCCTGGCCCGGCTGGGGCCAGGAGGAGCAGTCCGCCCAGGTGCTGGACCAGCCGGAGTTGCCGCCGCCGTCGGTGAGCGCGAAGGAGCCGGAGTTCGACGGATAGGGGCAGTTGTAGATCCCGGCGACGCCGACCTGGGTCGCGGTCACGTTCTTGAAGGTGGCCGCGCCCTGCGCCTCCGCCTGGACGACGACCGTGCCGGTGTTCTTCACGGTCGCGCCGCTCACGTTGACGTTGCGGACCGGGTAGCCCTGGCCGCCGCCGGAGACGAACTCGAAGGCGGAGTACGGGCTGTCGGTGATCGTCGTGTCGGTGATGTCGACGGTCGCGTTGATCGCGCTGTCGTAGGAGTCCACGCGCAGCGCGCCCATCGGGTGGTTCCAGTTGGGGTTCAACGCGCCCGCGCGGACCAGGGTGTTGCCGCTGACCGTGATGGTGCCGGAGAGCGGGGAGAAGGGGTCGAGGAACTTCTGGTTGGAGATCGCGATGCCGCTGCCGAGGGCGTTGGTGTCGGACACCAGGTTGTTCTTGACCGAGATGTCGGTGCCGCCGTAGATCGCGATGCCGTTGGCGAGGTTGGGCTGCGAGATGGTGTTGTTCTCGAAGCTGGAGTTGGTGTCGGGGGCGTAGAGGGACCACATGGCGAGCGAGTCGTCGCCCTGGTTGCGCAGGAAGTTGTCGCTGACCCGCACGCCCCGGGCGTTGCCGTTGAGGTTGAGGCCGTCGGCGGTGGTGTCGAGGATGCGGTTGTTCTCCACCACCAGGTTGTCGTTGTTGCCCATCAGCCAGAACCCGACCTTCAGGTGCTGGAGCCACATGCCGGAGACCGAGGAGTTCGGGCCGAGCGAGCCGTTGACGAAGTTGTCCGGGTTGGAGTCGACGCGCTCGGTGACCTCGCCGATGACGGCGAAGTCCTTGATGTGGACGTTGCCCGAGGAGCTGGACTGGTCGATGAAGCGGGAGGTGTGCACGACCGAGTGCCAGCTGCCGGCGCCCTGGAGGGTGACGTTCTGCACCCCGCTGAGCGAGGAGGTGATCCGGTAGTCGCCCGGCGGGATCCACACCGTGCCGCCCTGGGCGGCGGCGATGGCGTCGCGGAACGCCTGGGTGGAGTCGCCCCCGCCGCTCGGGTCCGCGCCCTTGGAGACGACGGACACCGACCCGGCGGGCTGCGAAGCGGCCGCGCCGACCTGCTCGAAGTCGGCCACGTCCACGGTGACTTGGGTGCCGGTCGCCTGGAACGCCACCTTGTCGCCCGGCTGGAGGTTCTGGCCGAGCAGCAGCCGGGAGTTGTCGAAGAAGTGGTGCGTCTTGGCGCCCGGTATCCAACTCGTGTCGATGTACGAGTACTTGGAGGTGACCGGGAGCGTCTTGGAGATCTTGGTGCCGTTGACGTACACGTCCAGTGAGCCGGACTGGCCGTCCGGGACGCTGTAGGAGAGGTTCACCGCGTTGGCCGCGCGCGGCACGGTGAACTCCACGCGCTGTCCGGAGGTGAGCCGTACGGCCTGGCGTCCGGACGCCTCCGAGGCCAGGGTGCCCTGGGTGTAGTCCGGGCCGATCCTGGTGCCGGTACTGGTCGCGGATTCCGCCTCGACGGAGGTGAAGGGCAGGCTCGCGCCCGGGGCGGCGTGCGCGGCGGGGGCCACGGCGACGATCATGCCCGCGGCGAGGGCGACGGCCGCGCCGACGGCGGGCAGTCCGAGGTGTCTGGTGGTGCTGCTGGCCATGTGCTGATCCCTTCGTGGGGGGGGTGCCGGGGATAGCAGAAGTGGTGCGGGTGCGGTCAGGCGCGCAGCCAGACCGCGGTGTCCTGCGGCAGCCGGCCCTCGTCGTCCAACGGGCCGCTGCCGAGCAGGAGTTCACAGTGCGCGGGCAGTTCGGCGGGTGCCTCGGAGAGGTTCACCACGCAGAGCGCGCCGTCCGCGCGGACGAAGGCGAGCACGCCTTCGGGGGCGGGAAGCCAGGTGAGCGGTCCTTCGCCGAAGACGGGGCGGGCGGCGATGGCCTCGCGGTAGAGGGTGAGCATGGAGTGCGGGTCCTCGCGCTGCCGGTCGGCGGCGTACGTCTCCCAGCCGGCGGGCTGCGGCAGCCAGGGCTCCTCGCGCGAGCCGAAGCCCGCGTACGGCTCCCCCGCCGACCAGGGCAGCGGGACGCGGCAGCCGTCGCGCCCCGGATCGGTCCCGCCGGAGCGGAAGTACATCGGGTCCTCGATGCGCTCGCGCGGGATGTCCGCCTCGGGCAGGCCCAGTTCCTCGCCCTGGTAGAGGTAGACCGAGCCGGGCAGGGCGAGCGAGAGCAGGGCGGCGGCGCGGGCGCGGCGGGTGCCGAGGGCGAGGTCGGTGGGGGTGCCGAACTCCTTGGCGGCGAAGTCGAATCCGGTGTCCGCGCGGCCGTAGCGGGTGACGGTGCGGGTGATGTCGTGGTTGCAGAGCACCCAGGTGGCGGGGGCGCCGACGGGGGCGTGTTCGGCGAGGGTGGAGTCGATGGCGGAGCGCAGTCGCGCCGCATCCCAAGGGCAGGACAGGAAGGCGAAGTTGAAGGCGGTGTGGAGTTCGTCGGGGCGCAGGTAGCGGGCGAAGCGTTCGGCGTCGGGGAGCCAGACCTCGCCGACGAACATCGCGCCGTAGGAGTCGGCGACCGTGCGCCAGGAGCGGTAGACGGCGTGGAGTTCGTCGCGGTCGACGAAGGGGTGCGGGTCGGGATCGCTTGCGAGGTCCGGCAGTTCGGGGTCCTTGGCGAGCAGGGCGGCGGAGTCGATACGGACGCCCGCGACGCCGCGCTCGAACCAGAAGCGCAGGATGTCCTCGTGTTCGCGGCGGACGGCGGGGTGTGCCCAGTTGAGGTCGGGCTGTTCGGGGGTGAAGAGGTGGAGGTACCAGTCGCCGTCGGGGAGCCGGGTCCACACCGGTTCGGTGGAGCCGACGAACTGTGACGGCCAGTCGTTGGGCGGGAGTTGGCCGTCCTCGCCGCGTCCGGGGCGGAAGTGGAACAGCTCGCGCTCGGGGCTGCCGGGTCCGGCCGCGAGGGCCGCGCGGAACCAGGGGTGCTGGTCGGAGACGTGGTTGGGCACGATGTCGACGATGGTGCGGATGCCGAGTTCGCTCGCCTCGGCGATGAGCTTCTCGGCCTCCGCGAGGGTGCCGAAGGCGGGGTCGACGGCACGGTAGTCGGCGACGTCGTAGCCGCCGTCCTTCATCGGGGAGACGTACCAGGGGTTGAACCACAGGGCGTCCACGCCGAGTTCGGCGAGGTGGGGCAGCTTCGCGCGGACGCCGGCGAGGTCCCCGGTGCCGTCGCCGTCGCCGTCCGCGAAGCTGCGGACGTAGACCTGGTAGATGACGGCCGAGCGCCACCAGTCGTCGGTCGCGCGGGCAGGGGTGGGCTGTGCCACGGTGCGTGCCTTTCTGATCGGGGGCCGGTCATCCCTTGCGTCGGGGCCGGGTCAGCCCTTGGTGCTGCCCGCGCTGATGCCGGCGATGATGTGCCGCTGGAAGACGAGGAACAGGGCCACCATCGGGATGCTCGCTATCACCATCGCGGCGACGAGCACGGTCAGTTGGATGTTCTGCGACAGCTGGACCAGGGCCACGCTGATGGGCTGCTTGTCGGTGTCGGAGAAGACCATGAGCGGCCAGAGGAAGTCCTGCCAGACGGCGACCAGCGCGAAGATCGACACCACGCCGAGCACCGGCCGGGACATGGGCAGCACGACCGACCACAGGATGCGCAGCTTGCCGGCGCCGTCGATCTCGGCGGCCTCCAGCACGTCGCGCGGGAGCTGGTCGAAGAACCGCTTGAGCAGATAGAGGTTGAAGGCGTTGGCGACGGCGGGCAGCCAGATGGCGAGCGGGTCGTTGAGCAGGCTGGTGTGGAGGAGGGGCAGGTCGGCGGCGGTCAGGTACTTGGGTACGACCAGGGCCTGGGCCGGGACCATGAGCGTGGCGAGGATGCCGCCGAGGATCACCTTGCCGAAGGCGGGCTTCAGCTTGGACAGGGCGTAGGCGGCGGCCGTGCAGAACACCAGCTGGAACGCCCAGGCGCCGGCCGCCTGCACCACCGTGTTCCACAGGTGCTCGGGGAGCTGCATCAGGTCCCAGGCGTCGGTGTAGCCGGTGAGGTGCCAGTGCTCGGGGACGAGGGTGGGGGGCGTACGGGCGATCTCGTCCGGGGACTTCATCGCGCCGGAGGCCATCCAGTACACGGGGAAGAGGAAGGCGAGCGCGAAGAGGAGGACGACGGACGTGAACACCGTCCAGTAGACGGCCTTTCCGCGCGGGCGGGCGAGGGTGGCCGGGGAGACGAGGGTGCGGGTGCTCATGCTTCCCCCTCGGTGCGGGTGAGCCGCAGGTAGCCGGCGGAGAAGGCGCCGAGCAGGACGAGCAGCATGACGCTGAGGGCGCAGGCGCCGCCGAAGTCGTTGTAGAGGAAGGCGTATTTGTAGATCAGGTAGAGCACGGTCACGGTCGCGCTCTCCGGTCCGCCGCCGGTGATGACGAACGGTTCGGTGAACACCTGCATGGTGGCGATGATCTGAAGGAGCATCAGCATGAGGATCACGAACCGGGTCTGCGGGACCGTGATGTGCCGGATGCGCTGGAGCAGGTTCGCGCCGTCGAGTTCGGCGGCCTCGTACAGCTCGCCGGGGATGGACTGGAGGGCGGCGAGGTAGATGAGGACGGTGCCGCCGAGGTTGGCCCAAGTCGCCACGATCACCAGGGAGATGAGCGCGGTGTCGGTGCCGTTGGACCAGTTTGAGGTGGGCAGGTGCAGGAAGCGCAGCGTCTCGTTGGCTAGGCCGGCGCCCGGGTCGTAGAACCATTTCCACAGCAGGGCGCTGACCACGGGCGGGATCATCACCGGCAGGTAGACGACCACCCTGAAGAAGGCTTTGGCGTGCCGGAGTTCGTTGAGGACGAGGGCGAGGACGAAGGGGACGGCGAAGCCGAGGAGCAGCGCGAGCAGGGTGAAGGTGAGGGTGTTGCGCCAGGCAGCGCCGAACTCCGGGTCGTCCAGGACGTGGGTGAAGTTGGCGGTGCCGACCCACTCGGGCGGGGAGCCCGGGGTGTACTTCTGGAAGGCGATGACGACGGCGCGGATCGCCGGGTACCAGGAGAACAGGGCGAAGCAGACGAGGCCGCCGATGAGGAAGGCGTAGGCGCGGGCCTGGTCGAGCAGGATGCGGCGGCGCCGGCCGCCGCCCGCCGGGTGCGGGCCGGGCGGGGCCGGGAGGGCGGCGGCCTCGGCGGGCCGCCGCTCGGCCGTCTTCGTCATGACGTCAGCTCCGGGCGAGGATGCCGTCGATCTTGCCGGACGCGTCCTTGAGCAGCTGGTCGATGTCCGCGTCCTTCTTGGTGAGGACGGCGGAGACCACGCCGTCGAGGACGGAGTAGATCTGCTGGGCGTGCGGCGGCTCTATCTTCAGCTCCAGGCTGTGGTTGCCGTCCAGGAACGCCTGGTAGTTCTCCACCGGGACGTTGGCGTTGGCCTTCTTGACCTGCTGGTCCTTGGCGTCGGCGGCGCCGGTGAACAGCCGGGGCTCGGGCAGGCCCACGGGGGCGTCGTGCTGCTTGGCGCGGGCGTAGTCGCCGAGGAAGCCCGCTCCGGGGGTGAGGAACATGTGGTCGAGCCACTTGAGCCCGGCGCGGATCTGGGCGGGGGTGTCCTTCTTGTTGAACATGTAGCCGTCGCCGCCGATGAGCGTGCCCTTGCCGCCGGGCATGGGGGCGAGCGCGAGGTCCTTGTAGGAGCCGCCCTTCTCCTTGACGAGGATCGGGATGTTGTCCGGCGCGGAGAGGTACATGCCGAGCTTGCCCGAACCCATCAGCTGCTGCACGTCGTTGAGGATGAGGAGCTGCTTGCTGCCCATGGAGTCGTCGGTCCAGCGCATGTCGTGCAGGTTCCGCAGGACGGCGCGGCCCTCGGGGGTGTCGACGGTGGCCTTCTTGCCGTCGGCGCTGACCACGTCGCCGCCCTGGGAGTACAGCTCGGCGGTGAAGTGCCAGCCGCCCTGGTTCTGGGCGCTGTAGTCGGCGTAGCCGACGGTGCCGTTGCCGAGCGCGGCGATCCTCTTGGCGGCGGCGCGGACCTCTTCCCAGGTCGCCGGGGGCTTGTCGGGGTCGAGTCCGGCCTTCTTGAACAGGGCGCGGTTGTAGAGCAGGCCCATGGAGTAGCCGGTGCGCGGGATGCCGTAGACCTTGCCGTCGACGGTGTAGATGTCCCGGAGCTGCTGCTGGATCGAGTCGTAGTTCTTGATGTCCTTCAGGTACGGCGTGAGGTCCGCGGCCTGGTGGATGTCGACCACATGCCGGGCGTCGGTGAAGTAGGTGTAGAACACGTCCTCCATCTGGCCGCCGGCGAGCTTGGCGTCGAAGGTCTTGGGGTCCTGGCAGGGGAAGGCGTCGTGGGCGACGACGTCGATGTCCGGGTTCCGCTTCTCGAAGGCGGCGATGTCCTGCTCGAAGAAGGAGCGGTCGACCTTGGCGCTCTTGGGCGGCTCGCAGTTGACGGTGATGCGGGTCTTCCCGCCCGCCGAGCTGTCGTCGTCGCCCGATCCGCACGCGGCGGCGGTGAGCGCGAGGGAGGAACAGACGCCGATCGCGGCGAGACTGCGGCGGAACCCGGTGCTTCTCATCGGTGGACCCCTCATGGCGGGAGCCATGGGTGCCCGGCACATGTGTGGCGGCCACCCACAGCGGGAGCAGTGGGCGCCGCACACTCAAGCACCGACGACACTGGGCCGCAAGATGCCGCGCGGAATCTGTAATTATTCGACAGACCTGTCGTCGCAGGCGCCCTCAGCCGCGCGGGGCTTGCGCGGTGGAGCCGCGTACCACCAGCTCGGGTTCGAACAGCAGCTCCTCGGCGGGGACGGCGGTGCCGCCGATCTGGGCGTTCAGCAGTTCCACGGCGGCACGGCCCATCGCCTCGATGGGCTGGCGGACGGTGGTGAGCGGGGGCTCGGTGCAGTTCATGAACGCCGAGTCGTCGTAGCCGACGACGGAGATCTGCCCCGGCACGTCAAGTCCCCTGCGGCGGGCGGCTCTCACCGCGCCGAGGGCCAGGGGGTCGCTGGCGCAGATGATGCCGGTGACACCCTGGTCGATCAGACGGGAGGCGGCGGCGTGGCCGCCCTCGATGGAGAAGATGGCGCGGGCCACCCGGGTGTCCGGCAGACCGCCCGCCAGGGCGTGGGCGGCGGCAAGCTTGCGGGCGGAGGGCACATGGTCGCCGGGGCCCAGGACCAGGCCGATGCGCTCGTGGCCGAGGGAGGCGAGATGCCGCCAGGCCTGCTCTACGGCGACCGCGTCGTCACAGGAGACGCCCGGAAAACCCAGGTGCTCTATGGCCGCGTTGACCAGCACCACGGGCACCTTGCGCTGCGCGAGCCTGCGGTAGTGGTCGTGCGGGGCGTCGGCCTGGGCGTACAGACCGCCGGCGAAGACGACACCGGAGACCTGCTGCTGGAGCAGCAACTCCACGTAGTCCGCCTCCGAGACCCCGCCCTTGGTCTGGGTGCACAGCACCGGGGTGAGCCCGAGCTGCGCCAGCGCACCCCCGATGACCTCGGCGAACGCGGGGAAGATCGGGTTCTGCAGCTCCGGCAGGACGAGGCCGACGAGCCGGGCGCGCTCGCCGCGCAGCTGGGTGGGGCGCTCGTAGCCGAGTACGTCCAGGGCGGTGAGGACCGACTGCCGGGTGGCTTCGGAGACTCCGGGCTTGCCGTTGAGCACCCGGCTGACCGTGGCCTCGCTGACCCCGACCTTCTTCGCCACTTCCGCAAGTCGTCGCGTCATGCGCGCAAGAGTAGCGCAAGTCATGCAAGCGGTTTGCGTGACGGAGAACGCCGTTCCGGGTGCGGATGACCCGGCGCCGTCGGTGACCTGAACACCGACGGGGCCGGGTCAGGTCTGTGGGGCCGCGACGACCGTCAGATGGGCGCGGCGGGTGGGGGCGGACGGCTGCCGGGGGATCATCGTCAGCCGGCGGTGGCCCAGTTCGCGCAGCAGGGGCGTGCTCTCGTCGACGATGCGGCACTCGGCGGTGCCCCGGCGCGGGCCGGGGTCGTGCAGAAGGCGTACGGCGCCGTCGAGCCGGGCCGCCGATTCCCCGACCGCGCGTATCCAGTGCGGCAGGCCCTGCCGGTAGGCGGCGTCCATGATCGGGTCGTGGGCCACGTCCCGGCGTATCGCCTGGAGTTCGGGGTCGTGGCCGTACCCCTCCAGCGCGGATTTCAGCTGGGCCAGCATCGGCAGGCACCAGCCCGGCTCGTGCTCGCCGAGCACCCGGTCCGCGTCGGGGTGGAACAGGACGAACCGCAGGAAGTTCTCCCCGGGCATCGCGGTGGGGTGGGGGCGTACGTCCCCGAAGAGTGCCGCGAAGGCGCCGTTGGCCAGCATCACGTTCCAGCGGTGGTCCACGACGAGCGACGGGAACGGGGCAGCCTCCACCACGGCGGCGTAGTCCTCGAGGTACGCGCGCGTTCCGGAGCCCTCGGGGGCGGGCCGTGCCGCGGGCCGCCGCCCTCCTGCCTGGTGTGCCATCGAGAGGTCACCCCTCTTGCCTCGGCCGCCTTCTCGCGGCCCTGCGATCCTGGGGCCCGGACGAGAGCCGTGTCAACTATCGTGGCATTCCATGCCTGTTGACGGCTGAAATTCGCCACAGTTGTGGCGAGACCTGGATGCGAGTTCGAACGACCGGCTACTCTCCGGGAAGTTCACCCGCGGCCGGCGGTGACGGACGCGGACGCGTCGGACCACGGCCCCGGAGACGTGCCTTGAGAGACGTAGGAGTTCTGTCGGTGACGGATGGCTACGAGAATCCGGGCGCCGCGGCGACCGCTCAGCTGCCGGCCGTCGTCGCCCGCGTCACCGCCCTCGCCGACCGGCTGGGCGTACCGCACGCCGAGGTCTTCGACACCGGGCGGCTCTCGGTCGCCAGCGGTGTCCCGGAGCCGGTGGTCAGGGCCCTGCTCGGCGGACGCCCGGCGGGCGAGCCGGACGTGCAGGCGCGTTTCCTGCAGCGCCTGGACCTGCTGCGCCGTACCCGGCTGAAGCCGGGCGGCCGCAGATACACCCAGCAGGAGATCGCCGACGGCGCGGGCATGTCGCGGCAGCAGGCCGGCGCCCTCATCAACGGCGACCGGCGCCCGACCATGGAGCACTGCGACGCGCTCCAGCGGTTCTTCCGGGTGCACGCGGGCTTCCTCACCGCCGAGGACCCGGAGGCGCTGGCGAGCGCGCTCCAGTACACCGAGCAGGAGCTGCTGCAGCGGCTCGCGGACCGGCAGCGGGCCGCGGCGAGCACCGCCGAGGACCCCTTGGAACGCCTTCTGCAGGACCACGGGGTGCGCGGGATCGCCTGGCGCGCGGCCCAACTCCCCACCGATCAGCACCGGGACAAGGTCGCGGAGTGGCTCGACATGCTCCTGGAGAGCGTCCGGCAGCCCGAGTCGTGAGCAGGGTGAGGGGCGTGGGTATCGGCAGGGAAATGCGGCGGCTCTGTGCCGAGCTGACCGGGCAACTCGCCCTGCCCGCACCGGTTCCGCCGCCCGAGCTGTACCGCGCGCTGTGCGCGGCGATGAGCCGCAGGCGCGGCCGGCCGGTGCAGTTCCGTACGGCCGTCTTCCCGCCCGGCACGGCCAGCGGGCTGTGGCTGGACATGACCGACCGCGATCTGGTCGTGGTGGAGGAACGCACCGCCCCCGACCACCAGTTGGTGATCCTCGGCCATGAGCTGTGGCACATGCAGGCCGGGCACTGCGATCACCATGTCGAGGACATCGGGGTGGGGGTGGCCACCCGGCTGCTCGCCGACGACACCGACCCGGCCGCGCTCCAGGCGGCCGTGCAGCGGGTGGCCGCCCGGACCCGCTTCGCCCTGGACGCCGAGCGCGACGCGGAGACCTTCGGGCTGCTCCTGGCCAGCAAGTGCCGTAGCCGGATGAGCGGTTCGCCGCTGAGCGGTCCGGTGATCCGGGACGATGTGGCGGGGCGCATCAGCACCTCGCTGGGGTACCCCGGCCCGCAGGGCTGAGCGCCCCCCTCTCCGCGCCCACATGGCCTACGGCACCGCCCGGGTTCTGCGCCGACCGGGCGACACCCGCGCTGTGCGAGCCGGGGCGTTGTCAGTGGCGGACGGCAAGCTGGACCCCCGCGCCGCAGCGCGCGTGTTCCATGACGCCGACCGGGGAGAGCCGACCGATGGCCACCGCCGTACTGACCGACCCTGAGCGCACCGCCGTCCAGGCGTATCTGCGGCTGCTGCACACCGTGCGCGCCGCGTTCGACGGCCCGGCGGCTGCCGGGACCAGGCCCGCCGTCGTCCCGCCGACGGTACTGGCGGAGGCGGAACGGGCGCTGGCGGGCGCCGGGCTCGCGGGGAACGAGGAGGAGTTCCTGCGGCTGGTGGGGAGCTGGTGCCCGGAGGGGTGAGGCCCCACAAGGCACCGAACACCGGGGCTCCGGGCATCGGGCACCGCGCACCGCGCACCGCGCACCGGGCACCAGGCACCGGGGCTCCGGGGCTCCGGGGCTCCGGGGCTCCGGGGCTCCGGGGCTCCGGGGCTCCGGGGCTCCGGGGCTCCGGGGCTCCGGGGCTCCGGGGCTCCGGGCATCAGGCACCGGGGCTCCGCGCACCGCGCACCACGCACCGATGCCCGGCCGCGCGGCACCGGCACCCGCGCCGCCCCCCACAGCCGCACCGGCACCACCGATACCGACGCTCAGCCGCCCGGCACCGACACCGCCGTCAACACCAGCCCCTCCCCGATCACCCACCGCCCGTCGAAGCCACTCAGCCGCACGCCCCCCACCTCCGGCCCCGCCACCAGCAGCCGGGCGTGGAAGGTGCCCCGCGCACCGTCCCCGGGGGTCGCCGGCACCAGCTCGATGTCCGCCTCCGAGAAGTCCAGCCACGCCCGCGTCAGCGGGAACCACGCCTTGTACACGGACTCCTTGGCGCTGAACAGCAGCCGGTCCCAGTGCGTCCCGGGCCGGGCGGCGGCGAGCACGCCGTGCCGTTCGCGCTCGGCCGGCAGGGCGATGGTGTCGAGGACGCCGTCCGGCAGGGCGGCATGGGTCTCGCCGTCGATGCCGAGGGAGGCGAGGGAGGCCGGCTCGCCGGTGCGGACGAGCGCGGCGGCGCGGTAGCCGTCGCAGTGGGTCATGCTGCCGGTCAGTCCCGCGGGCCAGAGGGGGGCGCCGCGCTCCCCGGTGAGCACGGGCGCGGGCGGCATGCCCAGCTTCTCCATGGCGTGCCGCGCGCAGACGCGTACGGAGGCGAACTCGCGGCGCCGCTTGGCCACCGCGCGGGCCACCAGCGGCCGTTCCTCCGGGTACAGCGCGCCGTCCGCGTCCTCCGGTTCACCGAACGCCTCCACGGCCACCACGGACTCCGGAAGCAGTTCCTCGATCACCGGACAGGACCTCCAGGGGCGGGGGGCGCAACACGGATTTCACCCCAGCACATCCGCCCCCACCGGGCAAGACGGGACCGGCGCGCGGGGCCGTGGCGGGGACGGCCGATCCGTAACACGCGCGTTGCACGCGCACACCCCCCAAGGCCGTATGATCGCCCCAACATCAGCGCCCAACCTCCCCTTCTCCAGGGCGTTTTGGTGACCCTTCCTCCTCCCTGCCCGGGCACGGGCCGCTGAGTCGTGCCCGAAAACCCCGAAAGGCGGCCCGCATGGTCTCTCGCGTACGCGTATGGCTCAACCGCACGTACGCGGAGAACGTGTTCTTCATGGATCAGCTGCGCAGAAACCCGAGCGACCGCGCGGTGGAGATCCACGCCACGCACGGCGACCCGGACTCGCCCGTGCTGGCCGCCGCCGACACCGCCGACCTGGAGCCGGAGGGCCTGTCCCCGGCCGGATACGTCGAGTTCGCGCTCGACCAGTGCGCGCGGCGCGGGATCGACGTGTTCGTGCCCCGGCTGCACCAGGCGGCGATCGTGGCGCACCGCGCGGAGTTCGAGGCGGCGGGCACCGCGCTGCTCGCGCCGACACCGGAGGCGGTGGCCGTCTTCGAGGACAAGGCGACGGCGTACGAGGCGGTCACCTCCGTGGGTGTCGCGGTGCCGCCGTGGTGGCGGGTGCGCACGGCGGACGAACTCGTCGCGGCTGTCGATGAGTTGGAGGGCGCCGGGCACAAGGCGTGCTTCAAGCCGGCGGCCGGTGCGGGCGGGGTCGGGTTCCGGGTGATCACCCGTTCGCCCTTCTCGCTCACGCATCTCAGCGGCTTCCCCGGGCCGTACGTCCAGCTGGACCTGGTGACCGAGGCGCTGCGGCGGGCCGAGGAGCCGGTGGACTGGCTGGTGATGCCGAGGCTGGAGCAGCCGGAGGTGTCGGTGGACTGCCTGACCGGCACGGACAACCGACTCCGGCTGTCGATCGGCCGCACCAAGAACGGCCGGCGGCGCGGGTTCACGCTGGACGAGCGCTGGCTGGAGCCCGCCCGGCTGATCGCGGAGGGTTTCGGGCTGCACCATCTGTCCAACATCCAGTTCCGGATGTTCGGCGACCGTCCGGTGCTGCTCGACGTGAACACGCGCGCGGCGGGCGGACTGCACCAGCTGGCGCTGTGCGGGGTCAACGCCCCTTGGGCGGCGGTGCAGTTGGCGCTCGGTGAGGACCCGGGTGTGATCGAGCCGCCGTTCCTCGGGCAGGACTACACGACGGTGTCCGGGCCGCGTCCGCTGCGCCCGGTGTCGGTGCCCCGGCAGCGCGCGGAGGAGGCGGAGATGCTGCTGCCCGCCGTACCGGCGCCCGCCGAGCAGACGACGGCCCGCGCCGAGGCGCTGCCGCTCCCCTGAGCCCCGTCACTCCTCTTCGAGGTCTCTTGGTATGGGCCAATTCGGTTCAATGGCTTGACAGTTGAATTGGTCCATACCACTTTGGACGACGCACTTCCTTCGCACTCTGTGCACTCCCGGACACCTCCATCCCCACAGGGAGATCGCGTGCGTCATCCATTCGGGCGTCCCAGACGCCGGCTTCTCGCCCTGATCGGTTCCGCCGCCCTCGCGCTCGGCGGGGCCATCGCCCTGCCGGGCACCGCGCAGGCGGCCAACGTGCTCACCAACCCCGGCTTCGAGTCGGGGAGTCTGTCGCCGTGGACCTGTACGGGCAACCTCGGCTCGGTCGTCTCCTCCCCCGTGCACGGCGGCTCCAGGGCCCTCCAGGGCGCGGTGAGCGACAGCGACAACGCCCAGTGCAGCCAGACGGTCGCGGTCAAGCCGAACACGACGTACGCGCTGAGCGGCTGGGTCCGCGGCTCGTACGTCTACCTCGGCGTCGACGGCGGCGCCTCCACCTGGACCACCTCGCCGTCGGCGTACAGCCAGCTCAGCCTCTCCTTCACCACGGGTGCCTCGCAGACCAGCGCCAAGATCTATGTGCACGGCTGGTACGCGCAGGGCACCTACTGGGCCGACGACATCAGCCTGGACGGTCCGGGCGGCGGCGGAGGCGGCGGTGACACCCAGGCGCCGAGCGCGCCGAGCGGGCTCACCTCCACCGGCAAGACCTCCTCCAGCGTGTCGCTGAAGTGGAACGCCGCCACCGACAACGTGGGCGTGACGGCGTACGACATCTACAGCGGCTCGAACCAACTGCTCAGCGTGTCGGGCACGTCGGCCACCGTCAGCGGGCTGTCGCCGAGCACGTCGTACACCTTCACCGTGAAGGCGCGGGACGCGGCCGGGAACGTCTCCGGGGCGTCCAACTCGGTGAGCGTGACCACGGACGCGGGCTCCGGCGGCGGGGGCGGCGGCTTCAAGCAGGCCGCGCCGTACCTCTACGAGGGCTGGGGCGATCCGCCGAACCCGCAGACCGTGATGAGCGCGACCGGGGTCAAGTGGTTCACCATGGCGTTCGTCCTCGACTCCGGTGGCTGCAACCCCTCTTGGGACGGCAGCAGGCCGCTGACCGGCGGCGCCGACCAGACCGCCATCAACCAGATCCGCTCGGCGGGCGGTGACGTCGTCCCCTCCTTCGGCGGCTGGCAGGGCAGCAAGCTCGGCGCCAACTGCTCCTCGGCGAGCGCGCTCGCGGGCGCCCTCCAGAAGGTGATCGACGCCTACGGCCTCAAGGCGATCGACATGGACATCGAGAACACGGACGAGTTCGAGAACGAGGCCGTGCAGGCGAAGATCCTCAACGCGCTGAAGACGGTCAAGGCCAACAACCCGGGCCTGAGGACCATCGTCACCTTCGGCACCTCGACCACCGGCCCGACCTACTACGGCAACCGGCTGATCGAGCAGGCGAAGTCGCTCAACGCCAACATCGACGTCTTCACCATCATGCCGTTCGACTTCGGCGGCGGCTCGGACATGTACGGCAACACCGTGAACGCGGCCGAGGGCCTGAAGGCCAAGCTCAAGTCCACGTTCGGCTGGGACGACGCCACCGCGTACTCCCACCTCGGCATCTCCGGCATGAACGGCCTGTCCGACCAGCAGGAGAACACAACTCCTGCCATTTGGACGCAGATTCGCGACTGGTCCAACTCCCACCACATCGCCCGCCTCGCCTACTGGGCGGTCAACCGCGACCGCTCCTGCCCCGGCGGCGGCGTGGTGAGCAACTGCTCCGGCATCAGCCAGAGCACCTGGCAGTTCACGTCGATCACAGCGGGCTTCACCGGCTGAGATCACATCGCACACGACGGAGGGCCGCTCGGCGGAGTGGCCCTCCGTTCGGTACCGCGCGCGGGTCCACCGCGGCCGCTGGTCAGGCTGCGAACGTGGCCAGGCCGAGCGTGAGCAACGAGACCGGCAGCCCGGTCTGCCTGTGGGTCGGTGCCGTGCGGACATCAGCAGCCTTCCCCGCCAACGTCCTAGGGGGTGTCTCGTCGATCAGGCCGGATCAGGGAGCGGCGTCTGGTGCCGTGCGTCGCAAGGCGGAGGAGGGAGTCGATGCGGAGCATCGGC
>NZ_JBEXEQ010000027.1:0-94986 GCF_040703155.1 Streptomyces sp. NPDC005435 | reverse complement strand
GTGGCGCACAGATGGGTGGTGGGGACCTTCTGGCCGGCCTTGCCGGTGGTGTGGAAGGTCTGCCGGTCGGGGTCGGTCAGCGCCTTGTGGTTCTGCGTCACCCTGACGGCGTGCGGTGCGGGAACGGCGACCGGGGCCGCTCCCGCCGTCGGAGGCGGCAGGAGCGTAGTTCCACTACGACGCGGCCCGGGAGGGCCGCAGGCATTTCTTTACCTCTCCGCAGGATGGGATTTGGCCATGCCCTTGGCAGTGAACCGATGTGGGCTCATGACCAACGCCGGAAGAGGCATGGACAACCGCAGGGAAGGGGACATCGCAGCCACCGAACGGCGCACCGCCGCCGACCGGCACGTAAGGGGCCACCAGCCCGTGATCGAGAGCGACGGTCACCCCGGGCGCCGCGTCCTTCCGTCACAGGCGCGGCCTCGCCACGCCGCCGGGGGCGCGCGATGAGGGGCTCCGGGTGCGATCCAAAGCACGGCCCCGCAACAGCCGGGCCGGGTCACGACCACAGTCACACCCACAGGGCCGCCGCCCCTGTCTCCCGGCACCTTCGCCGCGTCATCGCGGCGATCCTGGTCCCCTTCGCCGCAGCCGTCGCGGTGGGTCTCGTCGTACTGTGGCCGGACAGCGGTTCCCCCTCCCACCGTCACACCGGAGTCGGCTTCGACCTCCAGACACAGCAGGCCACGGTCGCCAAACTCGTCAAGGTGAGCTGCAAGTCGGTGAACGCCTCCGGCGAGACCCCGACGGGCGACACCTCCACCGCCGAGGGCTACTCCGCGGTGCAGGAGGCGAACGGCACCTGCCACGTCGCCACGATCCGGGTCGACACCGGCACACACAAAGGCCGTACCTTCACCGAGGTCGTGCAGCCCGACCAGTCGCGGCAGCTCCGTCAGGGCGAGGAGGTCGTGGTCGCCTACGAGCCCTCGGCACCCGAAGGGCTGCAGTACTCGGTCACCGACATCAACCGCCGATTCCCCGTGGGCCTGTTGGCCGGCGTTTTCGCGCTCGCCGTGGTGCTGGTGGGCCGACTGCGCGGGGTGATGGCGCTCGTAGCGCTGGCCATCAGCTTCCTGGTGCTGAACTTCTTCGTCCTGCCCGCGATCCTGCAGGGGGCGAACCCGCTGCTCGTGGCCGTGGTCGGATCGAGCGCCATCATGCTGATCGCCCTGTACATGTGCCACGGCCTGTCCGCCCGCACATCGGTGGCGGTCCTGGGCACACTGATCTCCCTCTCCCTGATCGGCGCCCTCGGCTCGGAGTTCATCGACTGGGCCGCACTCACCGGCAACACGGACGACAACACCAGCCTGATTCACGGCCTGTATCCGTCGATCGGCATGAGCGGACTCCTGCTGGCCGGCGTCATCATCGGCTCGCTCGGCGTCCTGGACGACGTGACGGTGACCCAGACCTCGGCCGTCTGGGAACTGCACGAGGCCAACCCCACCATGGGCTGGCGAGGGCTGTACCGGGCGGCCATCCGCATCGGCCGCGACCACATCGCCTCCGTGGTCAACACCCTCGTCCTCGCTTACGCGGGCGCCGCGCTGCCACTACTGCTGCTCTTCTCGATCGCGCGGAGCGGTGTCGGTACGGTCGCCAACAGCGAACTTGTCGCCGAGGAGATCGTACGTACCCTGGTCGGGTCGATCGGTCTGGTGGCGTCGGTGCCGGTCACCACGCTCCTCGCCGCACTGGTGGTGTCGGCGGACAGAAAGGGCCCTCGGGCGGAACCGCCGGCGCTGGCCACGGCAGGGGCCGCGGACCATGGCGGGCGCTGGCGAAGGCATTGAGCCCCGCCGTCTGGGCAAGGCTCCCCGCGGCACGAACATCCGGTCTTCCGGCGGAATGGGCCGCGCGGAGGATCGGGATCCTCCGCGCGGCCCATTCCGATCCGCCTGCCGGTGTCGGGTGAGAAGACGATCACGAGCAGGACACTTGTGCGCGCCGCGCCGTCAGTGCTGCGGCAGCAGCATGGCGTCGCCGCGCTCTTTGGCCGCGTGGTAGCGCGTCAGGACGTCCTGCCAGTTGACGACCTGCCACATGGCCTCGATGAAGTCGACCTTCTGGTTCTTGTACTGGAGGTAGAAGGCGTGCTCCCAGGCGTCGAAGACCAGGATCGGGGTCGAGCCCTGGCCGACGTTGCCCTGGTGGTCATAGATCTGCTCGACGATCAGGCGGCCGCTGAGCGGCTCGTAGGCCAGTACGCCCCAGCCGGACCCCTGGGTGGTGCCGGCGGCCTTGGACAGCTGGGTCTTGAACCCGGCGAAGGAGCCGAAGGACTCGGCGATGGCGTCCGCGAGCTCACCCAGGCCGTCCTGCGCGAGCGGCTCGCCGCCGCCGTCGTGCGGGGCGGTCATGTTCTGCCAGTAGATGCTGTGCAGGACGTGCCCGGAGAGGTTGAAGGCGAGGTTTTTCTCCAGACCGTTGGTGCAACCCCACGAGTCCATCTCGCGCGCCTCGGCGAGCTGATCCACCGCCGTGTTCGCACCCTTCACATAGGCCGCGTGGTGCTTGTCGTGATGCAACTCGATGATCTCGGGGCTGATCACCGGAGCGAGAGCCGAGTAGTCGTACGGCAGTTCCGGAAGCGTGTACAGCGCCATTGCGAACGTCCTCCGACGTTATTGCCAGTGGTATGCAAATGCACGCTAACAGCAGTAACCGGACAGGACGCCGAATACGGGCGGCAGCACCCCACGTGTCGTGAAGGCACTGCCGCCCGCCGTGCGCCCGCCCGCGTGAAGGGTGAGAAGACGATCACGAGGCGGGACGATCAGGGTGCGCTACCCGGTCACGGAGCGAGGAGCAGGCTGTCGCCGCGCTCCTTGGCGGCGGCGTAGCGCTTGGCGACGTCCTGCCAGTTGACGACCTGCCACATGGCCTCGATGAAGTCCACCTTCTGGTTCTTGTACTGAAGGTAGAAGGCGTGCTCCCAGGCGTCGAAGACCAGGATCGGAGTGGAGCCCTGGCCGACATTGCCCTGGTGGTCGTAGATCTGCTCGACTATGAGGCGGCCGCTGAGCGGCTCGTAGGCCAGCACGCCCCAGCCCGAGCCCTGCGTCGTCGCGGACGCCTTCGTGAGCTGGGTCTTGAAGTTCTGGAACGAGCCGAAGGACTCGGTTATCGCGTCCGCGAGGTCGCCGACGCCGTCCTGCGCGAGCGGCTCGCCGCCGCCCTCGCCCGTCATGTTGTGCCAGTAGATCGAGTGCAGGATGTGGCCCGACAGATGGAAGGCCAGGTTCTTCTCCAGGCCGTTGATCGAGCCCCAGGTCTCCTTGTCCCGCGCCTCCGCGAGCTGCTCCAGGGTGTCGTTCGCGCCCTTGACGTAAGCCGCGTGGTGCTTGTCGTGGTGCAGCTCGATGATCTCGGGGCTGATCACCGGAGCGAGCGCGGAATAGTCGTACGGGAGCTCCGGGAGCGTGTACACCGCCATGGCCAACGTCCTCCGACATAATTGCGAATGATGTGCAGTTGCACGTTACCAGCGACAAAGTGCCCGTCTGATACGGCGTTAGTCCTAGGACCTGAGGCCCTGTCGCCATCACCCACGACCGCCCCCGGAAAGGCAGCACGGTGAGCAAGGTCTCGCAGTCACGGCACGACGACGCAGCGGCCGATCCGGAACCCCGCCGTCTGCTGCATCGCAGCGAACTGCGCTGTACCTCCGGCCGTATGCGAGTCCTGGCCCTGCTCCTCGATTCGGGCCGCCACGTCACGCCCTTGGAGGTCTGCGCGGAGCTGACCCGCTCCGGAACGCCGATCCATCCCACGACGGCCTACCGGAACCTGGAGCTGTTGACCGCCGCCGGCCTGGCGCACGCGGTGCACGGCCCCGGACCGACGCGCTACGGCTTCAGCGGGGACCCGCACCACCACAGCGTGTGCCGGCGGTGCGGCCACGTCGACGGTTTGGTCATCCCGCACCTGACGGAGGCTGCGGAGCGCAGTGGGCTGCTGCCCGACTCGTCGGGCTCGCTCCTGGTCTACGGGATCTGCGCGAGGTGCGGCGACTGACGGGCGGGCCGCCTTCTCCTGCGTGAGCCGGCGCTCACCGGCGTTCGGGTTCACACCCGGCCTGAACTTATTGCACACTACTTGCAATAGCTCATGTTGTGCAGAAAGGACCGGACGTGGGTTCTCCGATCGTGCTCGGAATCGAGTCGTCGTGCGACGAGACCGGCGCCGGCCTCGTCCAGGAGGGGCGGCTGCTGGGTCACGCGGTGGCATCGAGCATGGACGAGCACGCCCGCTACGGAGGCGTCGTGCCGGAGATCGCCTCCCGCGCCCACCTCCACTCACTGCGGGCGGTCGTCCGGCAGGCGCTGGACGAGGCCGGGCTGGAGCTGGGCGACATCGGCGCGGTCGCGGTCACCACGGGTCCAGGGCTGTCCGGTGCCCTTCAGGTGGGCCTGGCCGGGGCGAAGGGCATCGCGTACGCGCTCGGGGTTCCCCTCCACGGGGTGCACCATCTCGCCGGGCACGTCGCCGCCGACACCCTGGAGCACGGTCCGTTGCCGAACCCCTGCATGGTGCTGATCGTCTCGGGCGGCCACACCTCGCTCCTCCTCGTACGCGACCTGGCGCGCGACCCGATCCTGCACCTGGGGGACACCCTGGACGACGCGGCGGGCGAGTGCTTCGACAAGGTCGCCCGTGTCTTCGGGCTGCCGTACCCCGGTGGTCCGGCCATCGACCGGGTGGCCCGCACCGGCGATCCCCGTGCCGTGGCCTTCCCGCGCCCGCTGCCCGGCTCGTACGACTTCTCCTTCTCCGGGCTCAAGACGGCGGCCGCGCGCTGGGCGGAGAGCCACGCGGGCCGTGAGCTTCCGGTGGCCGACGGGGCGGCCTCGCTCCAGGAGGCCGTCGCCGACGTCCTGACCCGCAAGGCGGTCGCGGCGTGTGCCGAGCACGGCGTCGGCACGCTGGTCGTGGTGGGCGGGGTCGCCGCCAACTCGCGCGTGCGCGCGCTCGCGGAGGAGCGCTGCCGGGCGGCCGGGATCGAGCTGCGCGTGCCGCCGCTGCGGCTGTGCACGGACAACGGCGCGATGATCGCCGCCGTCGGCGACCTCCTCGTACGGGCAGGGGCGCGGCCGGCGCCGCTGGACGTGTCGATCGACCCGTCGGCTCCGCTGGAGTACGCGGCACTGCATCCGGGTGCGGCCCTGACAGGGGCGCGTCGATGAGCATCCAGGTGTGTGGCGGGTCCGAGTTGCCGGCTCGGAGCGCGGAGCTGCGTTCCGTCTACGCCGACGCGTTCGGCGCCGCGCCCTGGGGCGAGGACGAGGCTCAGGCGGACGCGTTCGTGGCCCGGCTCGTCACGAACGTGGAGCGTCCGGGCTTCACCGCCGCGCTCGCCCTCGAAGGACGCCGGGTGATCGGCTTCGCGACCGCCTGGACCACCCCGTCCCCCTTCCCCACCGACCGCTGTTACCCGCAGGCCGCCGCCGCTCTGGGTGCCGAACGGGCCAGTTCCTGGCTGTGCGGCGCGCGTGAGATCGACGAGCTGGCCCTGCGCCCGGCGGCGCAGGGCACCGGACTCGGCGCCGGCCTTCTCTGCGCCGTCACACAGGACGCTCCCGAGGGCCGAACCTGGCTGCTCACCTCACAGCGTTCACTCCGTGCCCTGTCCTTCTACCGCCACCAGGGCTGGCAGCAGGCCACCCACCCCTCCCCCGACGGCCAGGGAGCCGTGGTCTTCCTCGGACCCCGACACCCCGCCCGGCATCTGGCCGTCCAACCCCTGTAGTCATCCGGAGCCCTCCTTGCGCACCGCCGAGATCCGCCGCCGCTTCCTCGACTTCTTCGCCGAGCGCGGCCACACCGTCGTACCCAGCGCCCCGCTGCCGACCCCCGACCCGACGCTGCTGTTCGTCAACGCGGGCATGGTCCCCTTCAAGCCGTATCTGACCGGTGAGGTGCAAGCCCCCTGGCCACGGGCGACGAGCGTGCAGAAGTGCGTGCGCACGCTGGACATCGAGGAGGTCGGGCGCACCACCCGGCACGGCTCCTTCTTCCAGATGAACGGCAACTTCTCCTTCGGCGACTATTTCAAGGAGGAGGCCATCACCTTCGCCTGGGAGCTGTCCACCACCCCGGTCGCCGAGGGCGGCTACGGTCTGGACCCGGAGCGGATCTGGGTCACCGTGCACCACACCGACGACGAGTCCCGCGCCCTGTGGCGCCGCGTCGCCGGACTGCCCGACGAGCGGATCGTAGCGCGCGGCGACGAGGACAACTTCTGGTCCATGGGCGTACCGGGACCGTGCGGACCCTGCTCGGAGCTGTACTACGACCGCGGCCCCGCCTTCGGCCCGCAAGGCGGCCCGGCGGTCGACGAGGACCGGTACATGGAGTTCTGGAACCTCGTCTTCATGCAGTACGAGCGCGGCGAGGGCGCCGGGAAGACGGGGTATCCGATCCTCGGCGAACTCCCCCGCCGCAACATCGACACCGGCATGGGCCTGGAGCGCATGGCCACCCTGCTCCAGGGCGTCGACAACCTGTACGAGATCGACGAGACGCGCCCGATCCTGGACCGCGCGGCGCAGCTCGCCGGGGTCCGCTACGGCGCGGACGCGGCGGCCGACGTGCGGCTGCGCGTGGTCGCCGATCACGTCCGCACCGCGCTGATGCTGCTCGCCGACGGCACCACCCCCGGAAACGAGGGCCGGGGCTACGTCCTGCGTCGCATCCTGCGCCGGGCCGTCCGCTCCATGCGTCAACTCGGTTATGAGCAGCCCGTGTTGGTGGCGCTGCTCGCCGTCGCCCGCGACTGCATGGCGCCCAGCTACCCGGAGGTGGCCGAGGCGTACGAGCGGATCGCGGACCAGGCGGCGGGCGAGGAGGAGGCGTTCCGGGCGACCCTGCGGCAGGGTACGGCGGTGCTGGACACGGCGGTGGCCGAGGCCAAGCGGGCGGGCGTCCGCCGACTGCCCGGAGCGCAGGCGTTCCTGCTGCACGACACCTACGGCTTCCCCATCGACCTCACCCTGGAGATGGCCGCCGAACAGGGCGTCGAGGTCGACCGCGAGGGCTTCACCGCACTCATGCGCGAACAGCGGGAGCGGGCCCGCGCAGACGCCCGCGCCCGCAAGTCCGGCGGCACGACGGACACCACCGCCCTGCGCGCCGTACTGGACGAGAACGGCCCGACCGACTGGCGCGCCTGGGACACCCTGACCACCGACTCCCGCGTCGTCGCCCTGCTGGCGCCGTCCGGGCCGGTTCCGGTGGCACGCGAGGGCGAGATCGTCGGCGTCGTGCTGGACCGTACCCCGTTCTACGCCGAGTCGGGCGGGCAGGCAGCGGACGCAGGGCGCCTGTCGGGGGCGTCGGTGGACGCCGACGTGCTGGACGTGCAACGTCCGCTGCCGGGGCTGGTCGTGCATCAAGTGCGGGTATCAGCAGGCGAGTTGGCGGTGGGCGACGCCGTGCACGCGGCCGTGGACCCCGAGTGGCGGCTCGGGGCCCGCCAGGCCCACTCCGGCACCCATGTCCTGCACGCGGCCGTGCGTCAGATCCTCGGCTCCACCGCCCTGCAGTCCGGCTCGTACAACCGCCCCGGCCATCTCCGCCTCGACTTCCCGTGGCGCGGCGGCCTCTCCCCCGCCGCCCGCGGCGAGATCGAGGAGACGGCGAACCAGGCCCTGCGCCGCGATCTGCCCGTCGGCGTACGGTGGATGACGCTGCCGGAGGCCAAGGAACTCGGCGCGCTGGCCCTGTTCGACGAGACGTACGGCGACAAGGTACGTGTCGTCGAGATCGGCGGCGCCTGGTCGCGCGAGCTGTGCGGCGGCACCCATGTGGAGCACGCGTCGCAAATCGGTGTGATCGCGCTGACGTCGGAGTCCTCGGTGGGGTCGGGGATGCGGCGTCTGGAGGCCGCCGTCGGCATCGAGGGCTTCGGTCATCTGGCCCGCGAACGCGACCTCGCCGCTCGCGTGGCCGAGCAACTCCAGGCGCCTCGCGCCGAACTGCCCGAGCGCGTCGCGGGGTTGGTGGACCGGCTCAAGGCGGCCGACCGCGAGAACCAACGGCTGAGGGAGCAGGCCACGCGAGCCCGTGCGGCGACTCTGGCCGCCGGGGCCGAGGACGCGAACGGCGTTCTGGTCGTGACCGCCACGACCGACGACGGACCGGACGGGGCCAGGACACTGGCGAACGCCGTACGCGAGACCCTGCCCGCCGAGCGGCCCGGCGTGGTGGCGATCGGCGCGGAATCCGATGGCCGGGCGGTCGTGGTGACGGCGGTCAACCGGGCCGCCAGGACCGCCGGACACAACGCGGCCACACTGGTGAAGCGGCTGCTGAACGGCAAGGGCGGCGGCTCGTCCGACCTGGCCCAGGGCGGCGGCCTGCCCGCCGGCCGGTTGACGGAGACGCTCGGTGCCGTACGGGCCGCCGTGGCGGACACCTCGGCCTCACGCCGATGACCTCGGGTCCAAAAGTGGGAATGCGGGCGAGCACCGGCGGCACACCTGGCGCGTAAGGGGAGGCATGACCCCATGACTGTTACGGCACGTATCGACTCCACGCGTCCGGTGACCACCCTCATCAACGTCTTCACCGTCCCCCGGGAGCGCCAGGCGGAGCTCGCCGCGCTCCTCGCGGACGCCACCGAGGAGACCATGAAGCATCAGCCCGGCTTCATCTGCGCCAACTTCCACGTCTCCGAGGACGGCGAGCGCGTCATCAACTACGCCCAGTGGGAGAGTGAGAAGCACTACCGCGACATGCTGGCCAACCCCGAGGCCAGGGTCCACATGGACAAGGCGGCAACCATCGCCACCGACGTCCAGCCCCGGCTGTTCCGGGTGGCCTCCCACCATTCCAGGAGCTGATCGGAGGCATCGACGACGTCGGTTACCGTCACACCAGCGCGAGGCCGTCGGCGCACGGTGCCCCACGGTTAGGCCGTTTCTTTCGAATCACCTTGTCTATCAGGCGGTCAGCCATAGGTCAGTCACCTTTGCCGCCGGGAGGCATTGCGCGGAATGCACCTCCGGATACGTAAAGGAGACATCCAGACCCGACCTGGTCGCCAAGCGCTGCTCCCGAAGGACCAACTCCATCTGTACCGGTCCGTCAGTTCGCTCCACCTCGCGAGACGCCGACTCCAGCGATTCGTAAAACTGCCATGTCGATGACTTGAACGAGAACTCACCAAGCTCCGGAGCTGCCGCTAGACAGAAGACGAGCCGACCATCAGGCCTGGGTCCCGCCCCAGACCTCGCTGCCGCCTTGCGTTCAAAGGGGTCATCGGGGCACCCACAAACCTCCCCCTCGTCTGGCATCGGAGGAAGGAACCTCGAGCCGTTGCACGCATGGACGAGACCTCGTTCGTTTTGGAGAGTCAACCGACGCCTCACCCGAGTCTTATTGGCAACGATCACCGCGATACTCTCTGCGCGGAGCTTCCGAGCTTGGAGGTCTCCCCCGGAAGCCGCACGCGCCGTCTCTCCCTGATACAGCTCGGCGACGCGCTCCGCGACTGCCCTGCTCTTGGTGGTCAAAAGCCAGGCACGAAGTGCTCCCAGTCGCCCGGTCCTCCACTCTTCCGCCGTGATCTGGCCGACGAGTTCTTCACATCCGTGTACTTGGGTCATGCCAGCGCTCCCACCCTCCGAGGTTCGAAGATGTCAGGATCCACAGGTTCTGGCATTTGGCTTCACCGGTGTACTCGTGTAGGAGCGAGCTCCTGCACACGGCCATCAAACAGATGCCGGCGCAACAGCCCGCTGACTTCACGCGATGCCCGCAGGATCCCGTTCGGGTCCATGCACAACGCCTGCCACCCAACGCACCGGTGCTGAATTCGGATAGAGAACGACCCTCACACCGAAGTCCATGAGGATCTCCTTACGGGCCTGGACGTTCAACGCCTTGTCCCAGCGATCCTGAACGGTCTCTCCCGTTGGCCGCCGGACCATACCCGGCAAGCGTTCCGGCTCCAGTTCAAGCTCTGCCAGGGCTTGTCCCATGGCTGCGTACTTCTCGCGGAACCACTCGGCGTCATCTGGCGCGTCATAGATGCCTGCCTCACGGTCAGCCCGCAGGCGCTCCCGACTGGCCCGAAGTTCAGCCATGCGTTCCGCCACGCCGTTCCCTGCGTCGTAGACCGTCTCAAAGATCATTCCGTCGCCGAACTTCTGCAGGAACCATTCCTCGACGTACGCGTCCAGTAGTTGTACACGTATCAGCGGCGCAGGCCGACAGTCCTGCGCGTTCAGCCATCCCTTGTTCCTGGCGGTGCACACGTAGCGAGGCGGCTGGTCGTGGGAGGTCTGCGTGTACAGCCGGTTGTGGCACTGCCCGCACAGCGCCAGCTCCGTGAGCAAGTAATCCCGGTTGGTTCGACGGCCGATCCAGGGCGTCTTCCTGGGGATCAAGGCTTTCTTCAGGGCGTCGTGAGTCGGACGGTCCCACAGCCCCTCGCAGAGCCGCACGGGGTTTCCTTCTCGATCGATCACCGGCTTGTGCTGGTGCATCAAGTAACCCAGAGCCGCCTCAGACAGAAGGATGTTCTTCAGGCTCGTCGGCTGCCAGGGGTTGCCACCCGGCGGCTTCCCGTACATCACGGCCAAATGGTCGGCAGGTGAGAGCTCTCCGGCGCGACTCAGGCGCGCCGCCTCGCTGCTGGGAGTGACATTCTCAGGATCAGCCAGGACACGGCGGGCGACCGTACGGATGACAGTCGAGGCGTGCGGATGCAGGACAACATGATCAATCCTGCCTCCCATCACGGTCCGCACGTACTGAAATCCGTAGGACGGCTTCCCCTTCGGCCGTCCTGCAGCCCGCGTCTTCTCGGTCGCGTTACGGTTTCGACGTTGGATGGCGCGCAACTCCATCTGCGCGCCCCATGCCTCCATGGTGAAGCGGTTCTCGTCGACCGGGTCATCCAGGTTCCACGGACCGTCATGGCCGTAGGTGACGAGCAGTTTGCCCTCGTCCCGCATCTTGTAGCCGGTGTTGAGGCAGTCCACGACGTTACGGCCCAGGCGGTCGACGGCCGCAGCCACCATTCCGTCGTATGGGCCCTTCTGGTCGCGAAGCCAGGGGCCCAGCTTCGGCCGCGTCATCGGGTCAGTGGCACCCGACACCTCCCAGTCGTCGGCCCAGTCGATGATGTGGCCGCCGACAGACGCCGCGACGGTAAGTACGTCCTCCCTCTGTCGCTCCGGGGACGACGTAGCGAGCTTCATCCGCGACAGCCGGCGCACGCCGAGCAGGCACTTCCCGCATCCGTCGTAGGGGCGTTCGATCATGTTCAGGTCCGTACCGCGCAAGACTTCTCCGTTTCGAGCACGCAAGGTACGGAGATTTGGCGGCCACACCCAGGATGATCTTGGTCAGCCCATAAAGCTCAGTCGAACCTGACGGTTGACATTAGAGATGTTGGTGTCCACCAGACACACCGACTGCCAAGTCCCCAGCGCCAGTCGCCCGTCGATCACCGGCAGGGTCGCGTGGGGTGGGACGAGTGCGGGGAGGACGTGGTCGCGGCCGTGGCCGGGGCTGCCGTGGCGGTGTTGCCAGCGGTCGTCGGCGGGGAGCAGGGTGTGCAGGGTGGCGAGGAGGTCGTCGTCGCTGCCGGCGCCGGTTTCGAGGACGGCGATTCCGCAGGTCGCGTGGGGGACGAAGACGTTGAGGAGTCCGTCGCGCCCGTGCGCCGCCTCGCGCAGGAAGTCCTCGCACTCGCCGGTGAGATCGACGACCCGCTCGTGGGAACCGGTGGTGATGTTGAGCACGCGCGTGGTGAAGGCATCTGACATGCTCCCATCCTCACCCGGACCCGGGACTTCACGCCCTTCGACGCGACCGGTTCCGCCCGGGACGAGGCGTGCTCGTTCTCCGATACACACGGTCCATCAGGCGAGACACCGTTGACCCGCGGCCGGCCGGCTGGCTACTTTCACCCGCATGTTGCGTTCAGCCCTGCTCACCACGCGCGGTCACATCGACCTGCTGCGGGTGGCCTCCGCCGCGTGTCGTCGCGGCCGCTGACGCCCTTCCCGTTCTTCCCACCGCCGTCCCCCGTCCGGGGCGGTCTCCGCGGCATCCGTACGCCGTGCTCGCGTACCCCTCGTGACCACGTGCCCGGCCGCGCCGTCCCGTCCGGTGACCCCTGATCCGGACCGGCACGAAGCCGCGTCCCGCGCCCCACCTCACCTCCGTGGAGCAGCCATGAGCATCAGCCATGCCCCACCCAGCGCCCACGATCCGGATACATCCGGCATATCCGCTCCTCTCGCGTCCGACTCCCTCCAGCGCCTCGTCCCCGCCTCCTCTCGCCGCGCCCGCGTCCCGCGCTGGCTGCGCCGCACCGCCGGCCCCCTGCTGCTGCTTCTCCTGTGGCAACTCCTCAGCGCCACCGGGGTGCTGACACCCGACGTACTCGCCTCGCCGGGACGCATCGCGCGGGTCGGCGCCGGCCTCGTCGGGGACGGTTCGCTGCCCTCGGCCGTGGCCACCTCGCTCGGCCGTGTCGCGGCGGGGCTGGCGTTCGGCACCGTGACCGGCGTCGGACTCGCCCTGGTCTCGGGGCTGTTCCGGATCGGCGAGGACCTGGTGGACGCCCCGGTGCAGATGCTGCGGACGGTGCCGTTCGTCGGTCTCATCCCGCTGTTCATCATCTGGTTCGGCATCGGCGAGACCCCGAAAATCGCCATCATCACGCTCGGCGTGACCTTCCCGCTCTACCTCAACGTCTACGCCGGGATACGCGGAGTCGACTCCCAACTCATCGAGGCGGGCGAGTCGTTGGGGCTGTCCCGCTGGGGGCTGGTACGCCATGTCGTCCTACCGGGCGCGCTCCCCGGCGCCCTCACCGGACTGCGCTACGCGCTCGGTGTCTCCTGGCTCGCCCTGGTCTTCGCCGAACAGGTCAACGCCGACTCCGGCATCGGCTTCCTGATGGTCCAGGCCCGCGACTTCCTGCGCACCGACGTGATCGTGGTCTGCCTCATCGTCTACGCCTTCCTCGGCCTGCTCACCGACTTCATCGTCCGCTCCCTCGAAAGGCTGCTGCTGCAATGGCGACCGACGTTCACGGGCCGGTGAGCCCCGCGAAGACCGGGTTCTCCCAGGTCGTACGCGTCGAGGGGCTGACCCGCTCCTTCGACGGCCGCGCCGTCATCGACGACCTCACGCTGGACATCGCGCCCGGCGAGTTCGTCGCGCTGCTCGGCCGCAGCGGCTGCGGCAAGTCGACGCTGCTGCGCGTCCTGGCCGGTCTTGACCGGGACATCGAGGGGACCGTCCTCGTGCCGCGCCGCCGGGCGGTCGCCTTCCAGGCGCCCCGGCTCATGCCGTGGAAGAAGGTGTGGCGCAACGTCGTCCTGGGTCTGCCCGGCAGGCCCGAGCGTGCCCTCGCGGACCGTGTGCTGGAGGAGGTGGGCCTCGGACACCGCGCCGACGCCTGGCCGAAGACGCTCTCCGGCGGTGAGGCACAGCGGGCCTCCCTGGCCCGCGCCCTGGTGCGCGAGCCCGATCTCCTGCTCCTCGACGAGCCGTTCGGCGCGCTCGACGCGCTCACCCGGATCAAGGCCCAGCGGCTGGTCGGCGAGGTGTGGCGGCGCCGGGGCTGTGCGGTACTGCTCGTCACCCACGACGTCGAGGAGGCCGTCCTGCTCGCCGACCGCGTACTGGTGATGGACGGCGGCCGCATCGCCCACGAGCAGCGGGTCGCGCTCGACCGGCCGCGCGACATCACCGACCCCCGGTTCGCGGAGATCCGCGCCGGCCTGCTGGAACGGCTCGGCGTCGACACGGCCGCCGAAGCCGCCTGACTCCCGCTGTCCCGACTTGTGCCGGGTGCGCAGAGCCCGCGCACTCCCCCCCACCCCCCGTACGCGCCCCTTACACGCCTCCGTACACGAACGGAACCGCCATGCGACGACGCCTGCTCCCCGCCGCACTGCTCCTCCCCCTCGCCCTCCTGGTCACCTCCTGCGGTGGCGACGCGACCGCCGGGACGGGTACCGACACCGACGGTTCCGGGTCCGTCACCCTCGCCGTCGGTGACCAGAAGGGCGGCTCCGAAGCCGTCCTGCGGGCCGCCGGAGAGCTGAAGAACCTGAAGTACCGGATCAAGTGGTCGACGTTCACCTCAGGGCCGCCCCTGCTCGAAGCCGTCAACGCCAGGGCCGTCGACATCGGCGGCGTCGGCAACACCCCGCCCGTCTTCGCGGCCGGTGCCGGTTCGAAGATCGCGGTGGTGGCCGCTCAGCACGGCACCTCGCTCGGCGACGCCATTCTCGTGCCGAAGGGGTCGAAACTCACCGCTCCGAAGCAGCTCAAGGGCCGGTCCGTGGCCGTCGCGCAGGGCTCGTCCGCGCACTACCAGCTGGTCGCCTCTCTCAAGGCGGCCGGGCTGACCCTCAAGGACGTCAAGGTCAAGTACCTCCAGCCGGCCGACGCGCTCGCCGCGTTCAACTCCGGCAAGGTCGACGCCTGGGCGGTCTGGGATCCGTACACCTCCCAGGTGCTCCAGGCCAGGCAAGGGCGGGTGCTCACCACCGGCGAGGGCGTCACCAACGGGCTGGCCTTCCAGGTGGCCGCGCCCGGCGCGCTGCGCGACCCGAAGAAGGCCGCCGCCGTCAAGGACTACCTGGCCCGGCTGCGGCGCGCACAGGTCTGGGTCCACGACCACCAGGAGGAGTGGGCCAAGGTGTGGGCGAAGGACACCGGACTGCCCTACGAGGTGGCGCTCGCCTCCGTACGGCGCACCAACTCCACCCGTGTCTCGGTCGCCGTCGACAAGCCCCTCGTCGCCTCCGAGCAGCAGATCGCCGACACCTTCACCGCGCTGGGGCTCATCCCGAAGAAGGTCGACTTCGGCGACTTCGTGGACACGCGCTTCAACGGCGACCTTCCGCCGTCGACCACCGCCCCGGCCCGGAACTGACACAGGAGGTACCCGAGATGACCGTACGACTGCACTGGTTCCTCCCCACGGGCGGCGACGGCCGGACCCTGGTGGACCGCCACGCCTACGGCCCGAACGGCCAGGCCGGCCGCAAGACACCCGGACTGCGCACGCCCGACATCGAGTATCTGGCGCAGATCGCCAAAGCCGCCGAACGGCTGGGTTTCGAGGCGGTGCTGACGCCGACCGGCACCTGGTGCGAGGACGCGTGGCTGATCACCGCCGCCCTCTCCCAGCACACCGAACGGCTGAAGTTCCTGGTGGCGTTCCGTCCCGGGCTGCTCTCCCCGACCCTGGCCGCGCAGATGGCCGCCACCTATCAGCGGGTGACCCGGGGCCGGCTGCTGCTCAACGTGGTGACCGGCGGCGACTCCTCCGAACAGCGCCGCTTCGGCGACCACCTCGACCACGACCGCCGCTACGAGCGCACGGACGAGTTCCTGTCGATCGTCCGCGGAGTCTGGCGGGGCGAGCCGTACGACTTCCACGGCACCCACTACCAGGTGGACGGCGGCCTCACCGCGCTGCCGCCCGACCCGGTGCCGGAGGTGTTCTTCGGCGGTTCCTCGCAGGCCGCGGGGCCCGTGGCAGCCCGGCACGCCGATGTGTATCTCACCTGGGGCGAGCCTCCGGCCCAGGTGAAGGAGAAAATCGACTGGATCCGCTCGCTGGCCGAACGCGAGGGACGCACGGTCCGCTTCGGTGTCCGGCTGCACACCATCTCACGGGATTCCTCCGCCGAGGCGTGGGCCACGGCGGACCGGCTCCTCGACGATCTCGACGCCGACACCATCGCCGCCGCGCAGGCCGCGCTCGGGCGCAGCGAGTCGGTGGGGCAGCGCCGGATGCTGGAGCTGCACGGCGGCTCCCGCGACCAGCTGGAGATCCACCCGAACCTGTGGGCCGGTGTCGGCCTGGTGCGCGGCGGCGCGGGAACCGCGCTGGTCGGCAGTCACGCGGAGGTGGCCGACCTCATCGAGGAGTACCACGCGCTCGGCATCGAGCACTTCGTCCTCTCTGGCTATCCGCACCTGGAGGAGGCGTACTGGTTCGGCGAGGGCGTGATCCCCGAACTCGCCGCGCGCGGCCTGCTGGACCGCACGGCTGCCGAGGACTCCGGCGGCGGTGCGCCGCTGCTGGTGGCGGGCGGACGCTGACTCCGGACGGACACCTGCGGCGGGCGGGTCCGGGGGACGCACTGCCCTGCCGGGCCCGCCGCCCGCCGTACCGTCCGCTCGGCCTCAGCGCGGCGCCCCGGCCGCCGGTGTCCGGTGCGGGCTGCCGCTCGGTGTGCCGGGGTGCGCCGTGGAGGTCCGCTGCTCGTTGAACTCGGTCACGTTGCGCATGTGCTCGATGTAGTCGGAGCTGAAGCGGGTGTCCCCGGGCTTGACCGTGACGAAGTACAGCCAGTCGCCCGCCGGCGGACTGAGTACGGCCCGCATCGCGTCCTCGCCGGGGTTGCCGATCGGGGTGGGCGGGAGCCCCATGCGCTGGTAGGAGTTGTACGGGCTGTCGATGCGGGTGTCGTCGGTGCTGGTGCGCAGGATGTGGCGGTTCAGCGCGTAGTTGAGGGTGGCGTCCATCTGGAGCGGCATCCCGCGCTCCAGCCGGTTGAACACGACCCGGGCCACCTTGCCCATGTCGGCCTTGCTCCCGGCCTCGGCCTGGACGATGCTCGCGATGGTGACGGCCTGGTAGACGTTCAGCGAGTTGCGCTGGGCCCCGGCGGCGACGGGCGTGGCGTTGAACTTGTCGTTGGCGGTGTCGACCATCATCCGCAGCAACGACTCCGCCGTGGTGTCCGTTCTGAGGGGGTAGGTGGCCGGGAACAGGTATCCCTCGGGGTTGCCCTCGGCGTCGTTCGACAGCTTCAGTCCGGCCTTGGGAGCGGCCTTGCGGGTGGTGCCCGGTTTCAGTTCGAGGGCCTTGTCGACGGCGTCGTAGATCTGGCTCGCGCGCCAGCCCTCGGGGATGACCAGGGTCCCCGTCTGCGACTCCCCGCGGAGGAGGCCGATCAGCGACACCGCCACGGCGGTGCCGGCCAGAACGGTGCCGACCCCGGCGAGGACGAGTCTGCCCCGGCGCGTCAGTCGCATCGTGCTCCGTGACGGAGTGTTGATGTTCATGCGGGCACGGTAGTACGCATATCACCTCATTCCTGGCATATCATCGGCTCGTGTGCCCCGGTCGCAGGTCAGGCGACAGGAGTCAGCTGGGCATCCCGGCGCACGAGGGCTGCATAGCGTCCGTCCTGGTCGAGCAGTTCCTCGTGCGTGCCGCGCTCGGCTATGCGCCCGGAGTCGAGGACGACGATCTGGTCGGCGTCGCGGACCGTGGACAGCCGGTGGGCGATGGTGATGGTCGTGCGGTCGGCCGCCAGGGTGTCGATGGCGTCCTGGACGGCGGCCTCGGTGCGGGTGTCCAGGGCGCTGGTCGCCTCGTCGAGGATGAGGACCGGCGGATTGCGCAGGATGGTGCGGGCGATCGCCAACCGCTGCTTCTCGCCACCGGAGAAGCGGTGTCCGCGCTCTCCGACGACCGTGTCGTACCCGTCGGGCAGCGCCGCGATGTGGTCGTGGATCTGGGCGGCCCGGGCGGCCTCGTGCAGTTCTTCGTCGGTGGCGTCCGGTTTGGCGAAGCGGAGGTTGTCGGCGACCGAGGCGTGGAAGAGGTACGTCTCCTGGGAGACGACGCCGACCGCGCGGGCGAGGGTGTCGAAGTCGAGGTCGCGGACGTCCACACCGTCCACGGTGACGCGGCCGCCGGTGACGTCGTACAGCCGGGGCACCAGATAGCCGAGTGTGGACTTGCCGGCGCCGGTGGGTCCGACCACGGCGAGGCCGCTTCCGGCGGGCACGGTGAGGTCGATGCCGTCGAGGACGGCGCCGCCCTTGTCGTCGTAGCGGAACTCGACGTTCTCGAAGCGGACCTCGCCCTTGATCTCGTCGAGGTGGACGGGCCGGGCGCGTTCGGTGATGTCGATCGGCAGGTCCAGGTACTCGAAGATGCGCTGGAAGAGGGCCAGCGAGGTCTGGATCTGGACGCCGGTCGCCAGCAGGCTCACGGCCGGGCGGAACAGGCCCTGCTGAAGGGAGACAAAGGCGACGAGCGTGCCGAGCGAGACCTCGGGGCCGCCGAACCGGAGCGCCAGACCGGCGGCCCAGTAGATGACGGCGGGCATCGCGGCCATCACGATCGTGATCACAGCCATGCGCCAGCGGCCGGCCATGCTCGATCTGACCTCCAGATCGACCAGCCCTTCGGACTCCGCCGCGAAGCCCGCCGTGAGGGATTCCGAGCGGCCCATGGTGCGGCCGAGCAGGATGCCGCTGACGGACAGCGACTCGGTGACGGTGGCGGCCATCGCGGCCATCTGCTTCTGGCGCCGGGTGGTGATGCGTTTACGCTCCGCGCCGACGCGGCGGCTGATCCAGACGAAGACCGGCAGCAGGACCAGAGAGACGACCGTGAGCCGCCAGTCGAGCGCGACCATGGCGACGACGGTGGCGATGACGCTGGTGGCGTTGGACACCAGCGAGGTCGCGGTGGAGGTGACCGTGGCCTGCATTCCGCCGATGTCGTTGGCGATGCGGGACTGCACCTCGCCGGTGCGGGTGCGGGTGAAGAAGGCGAGCGACATCTGCTGGAGACGGCCGTAGACGGCGGTGCGCAGGTCGTGCATGACGCGCTGGCCGACGGTGGTCGAGATCAGCGTCTGCAGGACGCCGAAGACGCTGGAGAGGACCGCGCTGAGGATCATGCCGAGCGCGAGGAGGCTCAGCAGACCGGTGCGGCGCTGCGGGATGGCGACGTCGAGGATCTCCCTCAGGAGGAACGGCGCGGCCACGGAGACCAGCGAGGCCGCTCCGACCAGCAGGGCGACGATCGCCAGTCGGCCGCGATAGGGCCGGAAGAGCTTCAGGATGCGGCGCACCTGCCGGGGCTGCTGCCCTGAGTCGGCAGGTGGGTTCCAGGTGATTTCACGTTCGGGCTTCATGGGCTCCTACGGAGGTGGGAAGGGGCCGGCCACGCGGGCCGGCCGACGATGACTTGAAGAGCATAGCTCATTGTTACCTATACTCACAATGAATGGGGTCCTGATATTGTTCCCGGCATGAGCACCCCCGACCCCGAAAGCGCTCTCGCGGAGCAGTTGCTGCGGCTCACCCGCCGGGTGCACCGCATCCAGAAGCGTCACCTGGAGCAGCGCGACCTGGGCGTCACCCCGGCCCAGTCCCGGCTGCTGCGCGTCCTCACCCACTACGACTCGCCCCCGCGCATGGCCGACCTGGCCGAGCGGCTGGAGGTGGTGCCGCGAGCCGTGACGACTCTGGTCGACGGACTGGAGGCGAGCGGCAAGGTACGCCGGATGCCGGACCCGGCGAACCGCCGGGTGACCCGTATCGAGCTGACGGACGAAGGACGCGCGACGATGCGCGAACTGCGCGGCGCGCGCCGCTCGGCGGCCGAGGAGATCCTCGCCCCGCTCACCGACAAGGAGCGGCAGCTGCTCGGTCTGCTGCTGGACACCCTGATGGACGGGGATCTCCCCAAGCCCTGTTGAACGGCGGGCGTCCCCGCGGCATCGGAACGGCGGACGGCGCGGCTCCACGGAATCTCACGGCGGACCGGGAAAACCGGTTGAAATTCACCGCCGTGCGAGGCGACCCTTTCACGGCTTGCCGCCGTCTGTCGCCCTCCTCCGGACACGAGCCTCTGGGACGCCATGCAGATCCAAGACCTTCCGTACTCCGATCCGGGCGTGGCCGACGCACGCTCGGGTCCGCACCTGCTGTGGTGGCTCTTCCGCAACCAACTGGGCGGCCAGCTCAAGGCGTTGCTCTGGGGTCTGGTGCACTTCTCCGCCGTCTGCGCACTGCCCTTCTGCGTCGGGCTGGCCGTCGAGGCAGCCGTGAAGGGCTCGGCCTCCGGTCTCTTCCGGACCGGCGGTCTGCTGCTGCTCTGCGGCACATGTGTCGCCGTGGGCGACACCTTCCTGCACCGGGCCGCCGTCACCAACTGGATCACGGCGGCCGCCCGGCTCCAGCAACTCCTGGCGCGCAAGGCCGCACACCTGGGATCCGCGCTGACCCGGCGCGTGGCGGCGGGCGAGGTGGTGGCCGTGTCCACCGGTGACGTGGAGAAGATCGGCTGGTTCGTGGAGGCCGTCTCCCGTTTCACCGCCGCCGCGCTGACGGTGGTCCTCGTCTGTGTCGCTCTCATCGTCTATCAGCCCGCTCTCGGTGTGGTCGTCGCGGTGGGCCTTCCACTCGTGGCGCTCGCGGTGCTGCCGCTGCTCCCCCGGGCCACGCGCCGGGCCGACGTCCAGCGCGAGAAGGCGGGCCGGGCCACCGAACTCGCCTCGGACACCGTCGCCGGGCTGCGCGTGCTGCGTGGCATCGGCGGCGAGGAGCTGTTCCTCACCCGCTACCGCAGCGCCTCGCAGGAGGTGCGGCACGCCGCCGTGCGCAGCGCCCGCATGTGGTCGCTCATCTCCGCGATCCAGGTGGTGGTGCCGGGCCTGCTGCTGATCGTGGTTGTCTGGCACGGCGTCCAGCTGGCCCGCGACGGCCGGGTGACGGTCGGTGAACTGGTCACCGTCTACAGCGCGGTCATGGTCCTCAACTATCCGATGCGCCATTTCGAGGAGATCGCGATGGCCTTCTCCTTCTCGCGCCCCTCCGCGACACGTGCGGCACGCGTCCTGTCTCTCCGGCGCCCGACGGACACCGAGGGCAGCGAGGGCAGCGGCACCAAGGGCGCGCGGGCCGAGAGCGCGGTCACCGGCGGCGCGGACACCGCCGAGGTGCCGGGCGGCGACCTGTACGACCCCCTCACCGGACTCGTCGCCTCCGCCGGCCGGTTCACCGCCGTGGTGTGCGGCGACCCGGACGCGGCGGGTGAGCTGGCGGCCCGTCTGGGCGGCCATCCCGCCGAACCGGGCCCGTCCGTGCTGCTCGGCGGGGTGGCGCTGAACGACCTCCCGCTCGACCGGGCCCGCACCGCCGTCCTCGTCCAGGACAAGGACCCGGTGCTGCTGTCGGGGTCCCTGCGCGAACTGCTCGACGTGCCCGCGTCCGGCGCCGTCCGGGCCGAGGACGCGCTCGCCGCCGCCCAGTGCGAGGACGTGCTGGACGCCCTGGCCCAGGCTTCGCTCGACGCCTCGGACCCCATGGACACCCGCGTCACGGAACGCGGCCGCTCCCTGTCGGGGGGCCAGCGCCAGCGGCTGGCCCTGGCCAGGTCGCTCGTCACGGACCCGGAGGTCCTGGTCCTGGACGAGCCGACCTCGGCCGTGGACTCGCACACCGAGGCGCGGATCGCCGAGGGACTGCGCGGGCTCCGCTCCGGCCGCACCACCGTGGTCTTCACCTCCTCGCCCCTCCTGCTGGACCGCGCGGACAGCGTGGTCTTCCTCCACGAGGGAACCGTCGCCGCGACCGGACCGCACCGCGAGCTGATCGCCACCGACCCGCGGTACCGGTCCGTGGTGACCCGCGAGACCGAGGACGAACAGGACGGCAGCACCCGCGACGGCACCACCGGCCTGACCGGCCGGCTGGAACGGGACGACAAAGACGCCCTGCTGGGCGAACTCGACCGGCTCGAAGAGATCGAGGAGAGCGCATGATCGGCGTCGCGCCACCGGCGTACGACCCGGCGGCCCCTACCACCGCGACCACCCTCCCGGTCGGCGCGGCCGCGACGGTACGCGCCTACGTCGCCGAACTGTTCCGTCGGCATCGCCGGGCCTTCCTGCTCCTCATCGGCGTCAACACGGTTGCCGTGATCGCCTCCATGGTCGGCCCGTACCTGCTCGGCGGCCTTGTCGAACGGCTCTCGGACGACGCCCGCGAGCTGCATCTCGGGCTGACGATCGGCCTGTTCGTGATCGCGCTGGCCGTACAGGCGCTGTTCGTCCGCGAGGTGCGGCTGCGGGGCGCGATGCTCGGCGAGCGCATGCTGGCCGACCTGCGCGAGGACTTTCTCGTCCGTTCGGTGGGGCTGCCGCCGGGCGTGCTGGAGCGCGCGGGCACGGGCGACCTGCTCTCCCGCATCACCACCGACATCGACCGCCTGGCCAACGCCATGCGGGAGGCCGTGCCACAGCTGGCCATCGGTGTCGTCTGGGCGTTGCTCCTGCTCGGCGGGCTCGTCGTGACGGCTCCCCCGCTGGCGGCCGCCGTACTGCTCGCGGTGCCCGTGCTGGCCGCCGGATGCCGCTGGTACTTCAAGCGGGCCCCCTCGGGCTACCGCTCGGAGTCGGCCGGGTACGCCGCCGTGGCCGCCGCCCTCGCGGAGAGCGTGGACGCGGGTCACACCATCGAGGCGCACCGCCTGGGCGCGCGCCGGGTCGCCCTGTCGGACCGGCGGATCCAGGAATGGACCGCGTGGGAGCGGTACACCCTCTGGCTGCGCTCGGTGCTCTTCCCCGTGATCAGCGCCGTGCACGTCATCGTGCTCGGTTCGGCGCTCATGGTCGGCGGCTTCTTCGTCCTGCGCGGCTGGATCAGTGTGGGCCAGCTGACGACGGGCGCCCTGATCGCCCAGATGCTGGTCGACCCGGTGAACCTGATCCTTCGCTGGTACGACGAGGTGCAGGTCGCCCAGGTGTCCCTGGCCCGCCTGGTCGGGGTGCGGGACATCGAACCGGACGCGGGCGAGGCGACACTCGCCCCCGACGGCCGGGACGTCCACGCGGAGCGCGTCCACTTCGGCTACCGCGAGGGCGTCGACGTACTGCGCCAGGTGTCCCTGGAGGTCGCGCCGGGCACCCGGCTGGCCCTGGTCGGCCCCTCCGGCGCGGGCAAGTCCACGCTGGGCAGGCTGCTCGCCGGCATCTACGCGCCCCGCGCCGGACGCGTCACCCTGGGCGGTGCCGAACTGTCGCGGATGACCGCCGAGCGCGTCCGCGCGCACGTCGCCCTCGTCAACCAGGAGCACCATGTCTTCGTGGGTTCCCTGCGTGACAACCTCCTGCTGGCCCGTGCCGGAGCGGAGGACGCGGCGCTGTGGGCGGCGCTCGGCGCCGTCGACGCGGACGGCTGGGCGCGTGCGCTGGACGACGGCCTCGACACCGAGGTGGGCTCGGGCGGGCTGGCGCTGACCCCGGCGCAGGCCCAGCAGATCGCGCTGGCCCGGCTGGTGCTGGCCGACCCGCACACGCTGGTCCTGGACGAGGCGACCTCGCTCCTGGACCCGCGCGCGGCACGCCATCTGGAACGCTCCCTGGCCCGTGTCCTCGACGGCCGCACCGTGGTCGCCATCGCGCACCGGCTGCACACCGCGCACGACGCCGACGTGATCGCCGTCGTGGAGAACGGCCGCATCAGCGAGCTGGGGAGTCACGAGGAACTGGTCGCGGCGGACGGGGCGTACGCGGCACTGTGGCGGTCCTGGCACGGCTGATGTCACGGCCGCACCGCTCCGTCCGCCCTGGTGACCGGGCGGACGCAGGTGCCGGACCACACCCTCGGCGGCATGCCGCCCGGCCCCGCGCCGGACGGTGTGCCGTTGCGCGGTCCCGAACCGGGATGGAAGGCTGGACAAGGAGACCGGTCCGGGGGACGCCGGGGGACGGTCCGGTCCTCGCCGTGCGAAAGCCGCGCAGCCGGGCCACCGCGCCACGCGATGGCGCCCGGCCGCGCTCACGACCTGGAGGTTCCCGTGAACAGCGCCGACGGCTGGGGGGACGACGTCTACCAGCCCGACCCTTCCGACATCCAGGAGGACGCCGGGCCGCTGGACGCCGACGACACCCTGATCTCCGACGGCGTCGCCGACCCGCTCGACCGGGGCTGGTCCCCACCGGAGCGGCCGTGGGCGGTGGAGCACGACGGGGTGACGGCGGCGGAGCGCCGGGCCGGGGAGACCCTCGACCAGCGGCTCGCCGAGGAACTGCCCGATGCCGCCGCTCCCGACGGTGACGGCCTCGGCGACTACGACGGCGGCGACGGCGAACTGCTGGACAACGAGGTCGGCCGACTTCGCTCGGGCCGGCTGGTCGCCCCCGACGAAGGAACGCACGAGGACGACGAGAGCGCGCTCGTGGCCACCGATGTCGGCATCGACGGCGCCGCCGCCAGCGCCGAGGAGGCAGCGGTGCACATCGTCGACGAGGACTCCTTCCCCGGCTGATCCGCCCGCGTTCTGCCCCACCGCCCCGCGCGAGGAGCCGCCATGCAGCAGGACAAGCACCCCGAGTACCGTCCCGTGGTCTTCCGCGACCGGGCCGCCGGGTACGCCTTTCTGACCCGGTCGACCGCGGTCAGCGAGCAGACCATCGAGTGGGACGACGGCGAGACCTACCCCGTGATCGACGTGGAGATCTCGTCGGAGAGCCACCCCTTCTACACGGGCAAGGCACGCACCGTGGACACCGAGGGCCGCGTCGCCCGCTTCGAGCGCCGGTACGGCGGGGCGGACTCCGGCGAGGCGACCTGAGCGGGAGCCGCGCGTCAGATCACGTTGAGGGCCGCGGCACAGCCCACGCCGCCGAGCACCATGAAGACGGGCATCAGCACCTTGATCTCGACCCAGCTGCCCGCCCGGAACCGCATGGCCTTCGGCGGGCCCACCGGGTACCAGCGCTTGCGTCCGATGGGGATGGGCCACAGAATCGGGCAGCCGGAGACGGTCAGCGCGTCCCCGATGTCGTGGACCAGTGCGCCCAGGATGATCGGCAGGCCCAGCCACAGGTACTCCTGGCCCTGGGCGTCGAACAGCCAGTGCGAGCCGTTGCCGTCCTTGTCCAGCATTCCCGCCAGGATCCAGGCGCTGGTCGCGGCGAGCAGCCAGACCAGGACATCGCTGCTGGAGCCGCGGGCCGCCCGCCACAGCAGGCCCTCGATGGCCAGCACCATGTGCGCGAAGAGGATCACCAGGACCCCCCAGCGGCCGCAGGTGATCGCCACCGCCGAGCAGGCGGCTCCGATCAGGACCGCCCACAGCCAGGTGTGGGTGAGCGTGCGGTGCCCGCCCGAGCGGCGCGGGTCGCCCGGCTTCCTGGTCGCCTTGTAGACGGCGTAGGACAGTTTGTCGACGACTTCGCAGACCCTGCGCGACACCGGCCCGAACGACCGCGAGATCGTGGCCGCCTTGTGATCGAGGTCCGGGGCGAGCGCGGCACCCGCGCAGATCAGGGCGCCCACCAGCAGAACCGGCCAGGGCATCGGGTGGCCGAAGGCCGCGGTGGCGGCTCCCACACCGAGCCAGGCAGCGGCTCCCGACAGTGAGTGTGCTGGTCCCATCATGGCCGCTTTCCGCCCCATTCCTCGTGTACCACTGTGCAGTTGACCCGGAGCGTTGACGCTCCGTCGGCGACACAGCGTAGCTGCCATGATCATGGAGGCAACAGCCGATTCCCCGGTTGACGCTCGGGCCAGGCAAGATGGGGGCGTGACCCTCATCGATCAGCTGCCGCCGACCGCCGACCCCGACGCCCTGTACGAAGCCTTCGAGTCGTGGGCCGACGAGCGCGGTCTCACGCTCTACCCCCACCAGGAGGAGGCGCTGATCGAGGTGGTGTCCGGGGCGAACGTGATCGTCTCGACGCCCACCGGCTCGGGCAAGAGCATGATCGCCGCGGGCGCTCACTTCGCCGCGCTGGCCCGTGACGAGGTCACCTTCTACACCGCCCCGATCAAGGCCCTGGTCTCGGAGAAGTTCTTCGAGCTCTGCAAGCTCTTCGGCACCGAGAACGTCGGCATGCTCACCGGCGACGCCTCGGTGAACGCCGACGCGCCCGTGATCTGCTGCACCGCCGAGGTCCTGGCGTCCATCGCCCTGCGCGACGGCAAGAACGCCGATGTCGGCCAGGTCGTGATGGACGAGTTCCACTACTACTCGGAGGGCGACCGCGGCTGGGCCTGGCAGATCCCGCTCCTCGAACTGCCCCAGGCGCAGTTCATCCTGATGTCGGCCACACTCGGTGACGTCTCCTTCTTCGAGAAGGACCTCACCCGCCGCACCGGCCGGCCCACCTCGGTGGTCCGTTCGGCCACGCGCCCGGTGCCGCTCTCCTACGAGTACCGGCTCACCCCGCTCACCGAGACCCTCACCGACCTGCTGGAGACCAAGCAGGCACCGGTGTACATCGTGCACTTCACCCAGGCGCAGGCCGTGGAGCGGGCGCAGGCGCTGATGAGCATCAACATGTGCACGCGCGAGGAGAAGGAGCGGATCGCCGAGCTGATCGGCAACTTCCGCTTCACCACCAAGTTCGGCCAGAACCTGTCCCGTTACGTACGGCACGGCATCGGCGTGCACCACGCCGGCATGCTGCCCAAGTACCGGCGCCTGGTGGAGAAGCTGGCGCAGGCCGGTCTGCTGAAGGTCATCTGCGGCACGGACACCCTCGGCGTGGGCGTCAACGTGCCCATCCGCACGGTGCTGTTCACCGCGCTGACCAAGTACGACGGCAGCCGGGTGCGCACACTGCGGGCGCGGGAGTTCCACCAGATCGCGGGCCGGGCCGGGCGGGCGGGCTTCGACACCGCCGGTCTCGTCGTCGCGCAGGCTCCCGAGCACGTCATCGAGAACGAGAAGGCTCTCGCGAAGGCGGGCGACGACCCGAAGAAGCGCCGCAAGGTGGTGCGCAAGAAGGCTCCCGAGGGGTTCGTCGGCTGGACGGAGAACACCTTCGACAAGCTGATCACCTCCGAACCCGAGCCTCTGACCTCGCGGTTCCGGGTGACGCACACGATGCTGCTGTCGGTGATCGCGCGGCCCGGCAACGCCTTCGAGGCGATGCGCCACCTCCTTGAGGACAACCACGAGCCGCGCAAGCAGCAGCTCAGGCACATCCGCCGGGCGATCGCGATCTACCGTTCGCTGCTGGACGGCGGCATCGTCGAGAAACTCGACAAGCCGGACGCCGACGGCCGCATCGTGCGTCTCACGGTCGATCTCCAGCAGGACTTCGCGCTCAACCAGCCGCTGTCCACGTTCGCGCTCGCCTCGTTCGAGCTGCTCGACCCCGAGTCGCCGTCCTACGCACTCGACATGCTGTCCGTGGTCGAGTCCACGCTGGACGACCCGCGCCAGATCCTGGTCGCCCAGCAGAACAAGGTGCGCGGTGAGGCCGTGGCGGCCATGAAGGCGGACGGTGTCGAGTACGAGGAGCGCATGGAGCGCCTCCAGGACATCACGTACCCGAAGCCCCTGGAAGAGCTGCTCTTCCACGCCTACAACACCTACCGCAAGAGCCACCCGTGGGTCGGCGACCACCCGCTGTCGCCGAAGTCGGTCGTCCGCGACATGTACGAACGGGCGATGTCCTTCACGGAGCTGGTGTCCTTCTACGAACTCGCCCGCACCGAGGGCATCGTGCTGCGTTACCTCGCCAGTGCCTACAAGACCCTCGACCACACCATCCCGGACGACCTCAAGTCCGAAGATCTCCAGGACCTCATCGAGTGGCTCGGCGAGATGGTCCGCCAGGTGGACTCCAGCCTGCTGGACGAGTGGGAGCAGCTGGCCAACCCGGCGGAGATGACCGCCGAGGAGGCCCAGGAGAAGGCCGACCAGGTGAAGCCGGTCACCGCCAACGCGCGGGCCTTCCGTGTCCTCGTCCGCAACGCCCTCTTCCGCCGTGTGGAGCTGGCCGCCCTGGACCAGGTCGAGGCGCTGGGCGAGATGGACGCCGAGGCCGGCTGGGACGCCGACGCCTGGGGCGAGGCCATGGACAAGTACTGGGACGAGTACGACGACCTCGGCACCGGACCGGACGCCCGCGGCCCCAAGCTGCTGGTGATCGAGGAGGAGCCGCAGAACAAGCTGTGGCGCGTCCGCCAGATCTTCGACGACCCGAACGATGACCACGACTGGGGCATCAGCGCGGAAGTCGACCTCGCCGCCTCCGACGCGGAGGGCCGTGCGGTCGTCCGTGTCACCGATGTCGGCCAGCTGTAAGCAACAGGAGAACCCACCGATGACGAACCCGGCCGAGAGCCTGGTAGACCTGCTCGACCTTGAGCAGATCGAGGTCAACATCTTCCGTGGCCGAAGCCCGCAGGAATCCCTCCAGCGGGTCTTCGGCGGCCAGGTCGCCGGCCAGGCACTGGTCGCCGCCGGGCGCACCACCGAAGGCGACCGCCCCGTGCACTCGCTGCACGCGTACTTCCTGCGGCCGGGTCGCCCCGGCGTGCCGATCGTGTACCAGGTGGAGCGCGTCCGCGACGGACGCTCGTTCACCACCCGGCGGGTCACGGCCGTGCAGCAGGGCCGCACGATCTTCAATCTGACCGCCTCCTTTCACAAGCCCGAGGAAGGACCGTTCGAGCACCAGCTGCCGCCGGCCCGTGAGCTGCCGGACCCGGAATCGCTGCCACCGGTCGCCGAGGAGATCCGCAAGCACCTGGGCGCACTGCCGGAAGCCCTGGAGCGGATGGCCCGCCGCCAGCCCTTCGACATCCGCTATGTCGACCGGCTGCGCTGGAACCGGGAGGAGATCGACGGCGCCGACCCCCGCAGCGCGGTGTGGATGCGTGCGGTCGGACCGCTCGGCGACGATCCGCTGGTGCACACCTGCGCGCTGACCTACGCGAGTGACATGACCCTCCTGGACGCGGTCCGCATCCCGGTCGAACCCCTGTGGGGACAGCGGAACTTCGACATGGCCTCGCTGGACCACGCCATGTGGTTCCACCGGCCGTTCCGCGCCGACGAGTGGTTCCTGTACGACCAGGAGTCCCCGATCGCGATCGGCGGCCGGGGCCTGGCACGCGGCCGCATCTACGACCAGCAGGGGAATCTGCTGGTGTCGGTCGTCCAGGAAGGCCTGTTCAGGTCCCTCTGAGGCAGGTGCGCGTTCCGTCGGAGCGCCCGGCGCCGGCCGCCATCACGGCGTTCCGGGCGCGGCGGCCGCGCAGCCATGCCAGGAGCCGTCGGCGTTCCCGTGCGGCCTCCGGAGTCTGCGGGCGAACCGGCGGACCGGGCCGGCGTCGCATCGAAGCGGGGCTCGGGCGGGGGGAGCGGGCTCGCGGTCGCTCCTTCTGCGAGCCGGCCCGGGCCTGCGCCAACGTCTGCTCCAGATCCGCGCGCAGCCACATGATCTCGTCCGGGTCCTGCGCCGTCATGAGTTCCTCGGCGATGTCCGCGGACGGGGTGCCCGGAGCGCCGTGGCGCGGTGGCACCGGGCGGAGCCGCTCCAGGCGCGCCCGCTCGGCGGGGCTCTCGGTGGCGGCCACGACCTCGTCGGGCGGCAGCAGGGACGCCAGCGCTCCGGCCCGCGCCCAGGGGTCGCCTTCCGCGTCCCTCAGCAGGAATCCGAGATGGCGGCCGCGCCAGTTGCGGGGGCGCAGGTCCACACCTGCCGCCACCTGGCTTCGCAGGGTCTCGGGCGTCCGGCCCTTCAGGAGATGGGTGTTCACGTCGCGTGCCGCGAACTGCTCCGCTTCCTCGGCGAGATACTGCCAGACCACGACCCGGTAGCGGTTGAGGTAGAAGCGCACCGGCACCAGCAGGCCCAGGCGGGCGAGCCGGGCGAACCGGCCTGGAGAGATGTCCATGAGCGCTGCGGCCCCGGTCGTGGTCACCAGCCGTACGCGCGTCCGGAGGGTGTCCGGGAAGCCGTCCTCGGCACGGATGCGGTCGATCTCCGCCCGCTCGACGCGGCGGCCGTTGCCGCCCTCGTCACGCACGGTCCGGATGCGGCCGAGCTGGACGGCGAGCTCGAACTCGGCCCGGTTCAGCCCCAGTTCCCGTGCGGCGCGGCTCGGTACGCAGGTGGTGGGGTTCGGTGTGGTCAGGATGGTTCCCGGCATGGTCGTACTCCCCCGTGGAGTGTGTGGCTCACGCCCTGTGCGTTCGCCGTGCACACACCGTAGCCGTTTCCGCGCTGTGCGTGGCAGGCCTGTGGATAACTCCAGCAGGCGTAACAAACCCGCAGGTCAGAGGTCTGCCACTGGGGTGTGCTCCGGTCGGCGGGCATCCACTTGGAGATGTTCTCCGACCCGGTTGACGAGCACCGTCATCTCGTAGGCGATCTGCCCGATGTCCGCCTCCGCCCCGCTGAGGACGCACAGGCAGCTGCCCGAGCCCGCGGCGGTCACGAACAGCACGGCGTCGTCGAATTCGATCATCGTCTGACGAACCCGGCCGGCTCCGAAGTGCCGTCCCGATCCCTTGGCAAGGCTGTGCAACCCGGAGGCCACGGCGGCGAGGTGCTCCGCGTCCTCCCGCCGAAGTCCCGTACTGGCTCCGGTGACCAGCCCGTCGTTCGACAGGACCAGTGCATGCCGAACGTGGTCCACGCGCTCGGTCAGATCGTCAAGAAGCCAGCCAAGTCCTTGGTTATGCCCCATGTTCCGTCTCCCCGTGCGACCTCTCCCCCTGGCCGGAGGATCTATCCGCCAGCCTTCCCCACCTCCGGCGTCCGGGCAAGCAGGATGGGCGTATGGCACAGAAGATGACCGACGAGGAATGGCGGGCGTTCGTCTCGTACGGCACCCGAACCGGCAAGCTGGCGACGGTCAGGGCGGATGGGAGCCCCCATATCGCCCCGATCTGGTTCCTGCTCGACGGTGACGAGCTGGTTTTCAACACCGGGAACGAGACGGTGAAGGGGCGAAATCTCGCCCGTGACAACCGTGTCGCCCTGTGCGTGGACGACGACCGGCCGCCCTTCTCCTTCGTGGTGCTCAACGGTGACGCCCGCCTGACGGAGGATCTGGACCAGGTCCGGCACTGGGCCACCCGGATCGCCGCGCGGTACATGGGCGAGGAGCGGGCCGAGGAGTTCGGCGCCCGCAACGGCGTTCCGGGTGAACTGCTGGTCAGGGTCCCCATCGACCATGTGGTCGCGATGAAGGACCTGACGGACTGAGGACCTCAGCCCGCAGGCACTCAGCTCACCGAGTCGAGCAGCCTGGCGGTGTGCATCCGCCCGGCGTACTCGACAAGGCGGATCAGCACTTCCTTGCCGGAGTCCCGGTCCCGCGCGTCGCACAGGACCACGGGCGTGCCCGAGTCGAGGTCGAGGGCGCGGGAGACCTCGTGGGCGCCGTAGGAACGGGCACCGGGGAAGCAGTTGACGGCCACCACGAACGGGATGCGCCGGTGCTCGAAGTAGTCGACCGCCGGAAAGCAGTCCTCGAGGCGGCGGGTGTCGGCGAGGACCACGGCTCCGAGGGCGCCCTGCGACAGCTCGTCCCACAGGAACCAGAACCGGTCCTGCCCCGGCGTTCCGAAGAGGTAGAGGGCCAGGCCGGAGCGGATGGTGATGCGGCCGAAGTCCATGGCGACGGTCGTGGTGGTCTTCTGGTCCACGCCGCCGGTGTCGTCCACCAGCCGCCCCGCCTCGCTGAGCATCTCCTCGGTGCGCAGCGGCCGGATCTCACTGACGGAGCCGACCAGGGTCGTCTTGCCGACGCCGAATCCGCCCGCGACAAGTATCTTCAGCGCCAGGGCGGAGCTGTCGTCGGCGGCGTCGGAGTGCTCAGAGGCCATGATCACTTCTCTCGGGAGGGCCGGCTGCGGTCGACGTGCTCGGAGCGTGGGGTCAGCATCATGACAACTCCGGTGGCACTGCGGGCGTTCGGACTGAAAAGCACTCGAAGTGACTGATTCCTGCCCGAATGGTTGCCGGATGCGCATGGAACGGCGTAGGGACGTGCCTCAGGCTGGTCGTGAACGTTCATCTACAGCGCCCGCAATCCCTCGATGACCTCGCGCAGAATCCGTTCGTCCGGCAGATGGGCCGGGGGAACGGGACGGCTGACCGTGACGCAGCCCAGTTCCAGGAGGTCGCCGAGGAGCACCCGGACCACGCCGACCGGGAGGTCCGCGTCCGCCGCGAGTTCGGCGACCGACTGCGTCTCCGTACGGCACAGCTCGATCAGGGTCCGGTGCTCGGGGCCGAGCGCGGTCCCGTCGTCCATGCCGGGTGCGGCGGGGTCGAGGGTGACGAGCGCGATCAGGTCGAAGGCCACCCCCGTCGGGCCGGGCTGGGTGCGCCCGCCGGTCATGGCGTAGGGGCGGACCAGAGGCCCGGCTTCGCCGTCGTACCACTGGCTGCCCTGCTCCCCCGGGCCGCCTGGCGGGTTCTCGGTCATCCGTGCCGACCCTTCCGGTTCATCCTGCGGCGGACGGCCGCGCCACGATGCGCGGAGCCGAGGAGAGGTGTTCGCCCACCCGCTTGACCAGACGCGCCATCTCGTAGGCGACCAGGCCGATGTCGGCGGTGACAGCCGTGAGGACCGCCAGGCAGGAGCCGTCGCCCGCGGCCGCCACGAAGAGGAAGGCGTCGTCCATCTCCACCATGGTCTGGCGCACGCCGCCCGCGCCGAAGTGCCGTCCGGCGCCCTTGGCGAGGCTGTTGAAGCCGGAGGCCACCGCGGCCAGGTGTTCCGCGTCGTCCCGGCCGAGGCCGCTGGAGGCGCCGACGGCCAGGCCGTCGTTGGAGAGGACGACCGCGTGGCGCACCTCGTGCACGCGCGTCACCAGGTCGTCCAGCAGCCAGTCGAGTTCACCGGATCGCTGTGCGCCCGTTCTGTTCGAGTTCTGGATCATGCCGGGTCTCCTTCGGTGCTGTCGCTGCCCGTTCCGGGCTGCTGGGCGGCGCGGCCGGGCCGTCTGCCGCCGCCGCGCGTCCATCCGTCGCGGTAGGCCGCCATTCGCTGGCGTACGAGTTCGGGGGTGCGCGCGTCGTCCGCGTCGGGTTCGGGTTCCGGCGCGGCCTCTTCGGGGCGCTGGTGCCGGAGCTGGGGGACGAGGTTGGCCTGGCGCACGCGGCGCGGGAGGTCGTCCGTGGGCTCGGATTCGGTCGGTGGGTGGTGCGGCCTCAAGGTGCTGACTCCGGGAAGCGGTGGTTCGGGCGCCGGAGTGGGCGCCGGTGGGGCGGTGACGGCCAGGACGGGACGGTCGGCCGGGGCGGCCACCGCCGGCGGGGGCGTCGGGACGTCGGGCACGCGCGCGTACTCGGGGCGCGGCTCCTGGAGCGCCGGCGGTTCCTCGGCGGCCGGTTCCTCGGGGCCGTTGTGCACCAGGGCGGTGGGCAGCAGGACGACGGCGGTGGTGCCGCCGTACGGCGAGGTGCGCAGGTGCACCTTGATGCCGTGCCGGAAGGCGAGCCTGCTGACCACGAAGAGTCCGAGGCGGTCGGTGTCGAAGAGGTCGAGTGCCTCGGACTGCTCGATGCGCCGGTTGGCGTCGGCGAGGACGTCGGGGCCCATGCCGAGCCCCCGGTCCTCGACTTCGAGGACATAGCCGTTGCCGACGGGTTCGCCGGAGACGCGCACACGGGTGTGGGGCGGCGAGAACTGGGCCGCGTTCTCCACCAGCTCGGCGAGCAGGTGGGTGAGGTCGGCGACGGCCGCGCCGACGACGGAGGCGGCGGGAAGCTGGCGCACCTCCACGCGCGCGTAGTCCTCGACCTCGGACACCGCGGCGCGGACCACGTTGGTGAGGGAGACCGGCATGCGCCAGGCGCGGCCGGGTGCCGCTCCGGAGAGGATGATCAGACTTTCCGCGTGGCGCCGCATCCGTGTGGTGAGGTGGTCCAGACGGAAGAGGTCGCTCAGCTCGTCCGGGTCGTCGGAGCGCCGCTCCATGCTGTCGAGCAGGCTGAGCTGGCGGTGTACCAGGACCTGGCTGCGCCGGGCGAGGTTGACGAAGACGCCCGAGATGCCGCTGGCGAGTTCGGCGCGCTCCATGGCGGCGCGCAGGGCCGCACGGTGCACGGTCGTCAAGGCTTCCGCCACCTGGCCGGTCTCGTCCTCGGCCGGGGGCCCGGCGGGTGCCTCCGCCCGGATGTCGATCTCCTCGCCGGCGCGCAGTTTCCGCATGGCCGCGGGAAGTTTGCGGCGGGCGATCTCCAGAGCGTCGTTGCGCAGGCTCACCAGCTCGACCACCAGGCCGCGTCCGATGCGGACGGAGATCACCAGCGATGCGACGACCGCCGCGAACCCGAAGAGCACGGCGGCGCCCGCGGGGCTGAACACTCCCCCGGCGAACGGGTCGGTGCGGCCGGCGACTTCCCGGCTGGTGTCCGCCGCGACAGCGGACATGCCCTCCCGCACGCGCGTGTACGCGACGGTCCAGGCCGACCCGGACGACGCGTCGACCGTCTTGGCGTCGCCGCCCGCGGCGAGGACGTCGTCCTCGCTGGCCGTGAGCGACACATAGGCGTTGTCGCTGGCGACGCGGTTCCAGGCGGCGCGCTGCGCGGCGGGCAGGTCCGCGACGGCCGTGTCGGTCAGGGCACGGCGGGTGGTGACGGCGGCGTCGAACAGCCGCAGCCGTTCGCCGCGCAGCGCTGTGGCCGGCCGGGTGCCGGCGACGACGGCGTTCTCCTGGGCCAGCGCCTCGGCGGCCCGGGAGAATTCCAGGAGCACGCGCGCGTCGGAGCCGGTGTCGGACTGCTGGATGCCGGTGAGGGCACCGTCCACGGCGAAGGCGCTGCCGATGGTCTTCGTGTACCGCTCGTACGTCTGGTTCCAGCCGGTCGTGCGGTCGAGCACGGCCGTTCGCAGTGTGCGCAGCCGCTCGGCGTCCGTGACGAAGGCCGTCAGGCGACTGCCGACGACGGCGGGCAGTTCCTGACCGGCGGCGACGGTGCTGTCGTCGCCGAGGCGCAGGGCGGCGACCGCCCGGTCGGTGCGGGAGACCAGGCCGCGGAGGTCGTCGGCGTGGGCGGTGCTCGGATCGTTCGCGTACCGGACGGCGGCGGTCCGTTCGTTCTGGAGGGCGGCGACGGCCGCCGCCACCGGGCTGCGCAGCTCGTCGTCCACGCGCTGCGACTGGCGCAGCCTGGTGACGTCCTGCGCGGTGGTGACGGTGGCGTACGCCCACAGGGCGAGCAGGGAGACGACGGGCACCATGAGCAGGCAGACCACCTTGGCGCGCACGGTGCGCGGGCGCATGTGCCAGCGGCCCGCGCGCGGGGACACGTGGTCCGGCGGGAAGTCGAGGAGCGCGTCCAGGGGCTCGTCGGCCGGCGGTCCGGCGTGCGCGCGGCGGCCGCGTCGCGGGGGCGGGGCCTGCGTCGACGCAGCGGCCTGGGTGGTGCTTCGGGGTGGGCGCATGGCCTCCTCGCTCGTGACGTGGTTCGGGACTGCCGGGGCCGGAGTCCCGCTAGCGGGCGGCGCTCTCGACGGGCCGTTGGGCGGTGGCGGACGCCGCGCGCTCGTCGGCCGTGGGTGAGAGGGCCACGAAGGCCGAGGTGATGAACAGGTAGGAGCCGAGGCCGACGGCGAGCGGGAAGATGAACTGCATCGCCGTGGCTCCGGGCAGGGGCGCGCCCGACGGGTCGACCCGCACGCTCACGGCGAACATCCCGCTGTAGTGCATGCTGCTGACGGCCGCGCCCATGACCAGGGAGGCGAGGGTCACCGCGAGGGGCGACTTGATGTTGAGACCGGCCCACAGCGCCGCGGTCGCGGCCACGACGGCGATCACCACCGAGAGGCCGACCAGGGCGGGGTCGTAGGTGACGTGCCCGTGCAGCCTCACCGCGGCCATGCCGAGGTAGTGCATGGCGGCGACGCCGAGACCGGTGGTGAGGCCGCCGATGAGGAGCGCCCGGTTGCGGTCCTTGCTGTAGCCGACGGCGAAGACGCCGGCGCAGACGACGACCATGGCGACGACGAGGCTGAGAATGGTCAGGGGCACGTCGTAACGGATGTCGGTGCCGCTCACTCGGAAGCCGAGCATGGCCACGAAGTGCATGGTCCAGATGCCGGTGCCGATCGCGGAGGCCGCCGTGACGAGCCAGTTGCGGCGCGCGCGTCCGGTGGCGGCGAGCGCGCGCACGGTGCAGCGCAGGCCGAGCGCGGCACCTGTGCAGGCCATCGCGTACGACAGTGCGGGGGTCAGCCAGCCGAAGGCGGCGTGGTCCATATGTCCCATGGCCAACGGACGCTAGCCGGGGCAGGGGCGTGCGCAGGGGGCGCGTTTCGAAAGGTGTCACAACATGACGCAAACGCTGTCGCACCATGACACAGAGTTGTGACGAACGGGTCGCATCGTGCTCGATCATGCGCGCGGCGGCGTCATCGGTTCCGGTGAGAGATCATGCGGAACATGAGTGACGACCACACACACGTCCAGGAGTTCTTCGGCGCCCGGGCGGCCAGCTGGGACAGCAGGTTCCCCGACGACGGTCCGGCCTACGAGGCGGCGGTGACCGGTCTCGGACTGAACGAGGGTGACCGCGTGCTGGACGCGGGCTGCGGTACGGGACGCGCGCTGCCGTTCCTCCGGTCCGCCGTCGGGCCCGGCGGGACGGTGATCGGGGCCGACCTGACCCCGGCGATGCTGCGGGCCGCGGTGGACGCGGGCCGGGACCGCGACGCGGCACTGCTGCTCGCCGACGTCGTCGCGCTGCCCCTGCGCTCGGAGACCTTGGACGCCGTCTTCGCCGCGGGGCTGATCGCGCACTTGCCGGAGCCTGCCGAGAACCTGCGGGAGCTGGCCCGTGTGGTGCGGCCCGGCGGGCTGCTCGCGCTGTTCCACCCCATCGGCCGGGCAGCGCTGGCGGCACGCCAGGGGCGGGAACTCACCCCGGCCGACCTGCGGGCCGAGCCCAATCTGAGGCCTCTGCTGGCGGGTTCGGGCTGGCGCATGACGTCGTACGTCGACGAGGACGACCACTTCCTGGCCCTGGCGGTGCGTGAATCCTGAGGCGGCCCAAAGGATTCACGTGGGCATGACGCGGTGCCCGGCTCGACCGGGCTCCTCGCGGCCTCCGTTCACTCCGGCACGTCGGCCGCCGAGGTGGGCGCGTGCCGTACCGGGCAGCCGCCCAGCCCCGGGACGGGCCGGGTGCCGAGGTCGGGGGTCCGGTAGCCGTCCGGGTAACTTCTGACCTCCCAGTTCTGGCGCGCGAAGTGCGGAGCGCGGCGGGGCGGCAGCAGCCGGACCAGCCGGCCGCGCGTCCGTACGGCGCGGCGTACGAGCGTGGTTGCCGCCGCGCCGGGTGGCTCGTACCGGAAGGCGCGCAGCAGCGGTTCGTCGAGCAGCGCGAGCGTGGCCGTACGCAGCAGGGGTGCGAGGGGGCGGGGGTACCAGGACGTCATCAGGCCGAGCGTGGCGTCGGAGACCTGACGCGAACGCTCGTCCCAGGCGAAGTGGGTCTCTTCGTAGGTGTCGAGCAGGTCCTCGAACTCCTCATAGGTCTCGGGGATGCCGGGGATGCCCAGGTGCCGGCCGAAGGTGCGGTAGTACTCGGTGGTGGCGACGACCTCGTGCCGGGACAGGCGTCGCCAGCCGTAGGCGTCGATCCAGCGTCTGGGCATCACGACGAAGGTGGAGAGGACGTAGCGCATGTCGTCGTCGCTGATGTCGTAGGCGCGGTGCATCTGGTTGATACGGCGGATCGCGGTGCGGGCCTGGTCGGCGGCGAAGCCGTGTTCCATGACGGTGTCGAGGAGGAGCGAGGTGTCGTCGTACCGCTTCTGCGTGCGTTCGGTCAGCTCTGCCGTCTCCGCCAGCAGGCGTCCGATGCTCGGGACGGCGTACGTGCGGAACAGGGCGAGTTCCAGCGCCCGCGTGTAGTCCCAGGGGAATTCGAACGCCGCACTGAGCCGGTAGATCTCGTGGGCGTCGGCCACCGGGTCCATCCGGCGGATCTCCTGGAGCCGCGCGAACCGTTTCACAGACATGTCCCCTTCTGCCATCGAATCTCCAACTCTACGGTGAACAGCGGCAGATGCTCGATCAGCGACTACCCCGGTCAGGGGAGGCGGTCCGCATGTTCGACGCGATTCGCAGGTACGCGACCAAGTTCCACAGCACCTCCGCACAGGTGAAGTCCGCGGGGAGGCCATCGCGACGCACCCCCAACTTGTTCGACGCGGCGGCCGCCTACGTGGTGGCACGCGCCGAGGACGATCAGGACGGGATGGACGAGGCGTCGGCGTGGGTGTCGCCGGAGGCACTGTCCTTCGGGGTCAGCGAGCTGGCGTGTCGTGCCGTCGTCGCCCTCGCCCGGGAACGGTCCATGTCCCCTCGTGCGGTCGCCCATGACCTCCTCGGCCTGCCGGCGGTGTGAAAGAGGGAGCTGACGGACAGGGGATGATTCGCCCCCGTCCGGGCGGAAAATCGCAGCTCCCCGTGGTGCGCGCAGTCGTGACAAGCCTCTCTTCCGCCCACTAGGGTGCGCGCCACGGACGAACCACTGGGGAGGCTGAGATGGCCGGGACGGATGAGGAAACCGTCGCCTCCAGCGACGCGCTGTTCGTGCTCACGGCGGTGCTGCTGACACCCGCGCAGTTCCCCAGCGTGCTGGGTGACGACTACCCGGAAGCGTGCGCGGCGCTGGGACTCGCGCCGTGCGCCGACGGGTACGGGCTGGTGCTGGGACAGGACGGCGAGGGGGCCCGCTGGACGGCCGTGATCGACGACGTGTCGCTGGTCGCCGTGGCCATCGCGTCGTGGGACTGCGGTATGGAGTACGACCTCTCGCCGGACGAGCGGTCGATCGTGGCGGCACTGCCCGGCTGGCCTCTCGCCGTCGCCGTCGCGGCGCCCGATGTGCCCGCGCCGCACGATCCGTCCCCCGAGGACGGGGGCATGGCGCCGCTCGTGCCGCCCGACGCCACGATCTGGGGACCGGCGCAGCGTCGTCTCGGAGCCGACGAGATCGCGCTCCAGTGGTCGACCTGGCGGAGCCAGCTGCCGGACGGGGCCTTCGCCGCGCCGAACGGCTCGGGCGAAGAGACGGAAGCCGCGCCCCCTGCCGAGGAACGCAAGCCGAGAAACGGGGATTCGGGAGTCCGGCGCGTGCTGGCGGAGGCACGCGCGTACCTCGACTCACCTCCGCCCCTCGGCCGGGTGCGTTCGGCGTTCGCCCCCGGAGACGCCCGGACGCTGCGCGCCGACGGCCCCGGCTGGTCGATCGTGGCCCGCACCGATGACATCGCCTTCGTCCTCCTCGACGACAAACCCGGCGAGGTGCTGCCGGTGGGCCGTGGTCCGGAGCTTCCCGACCTGCTGGAGGCGCTGGACAAGATGGCCGTCCGGCCCAACTGATCCGGCGGCGGACACTCCCGACGGCACAGGAGGAACCGCGCCACCCGCGCGAGCGCGGCCTCCAGTGCCCGGTCCGCCCACGGCCGGCCGGGTGAGGGGATCGGCGCGGCTCGCGTCAGCGGCCCAGCTCCTTTCGCGTGACCCGGCGGAGCCTCCGACGCTGCGAGGGGTCCAGCGCCAGATAGGCCGCGGCCGGGACTCCCACGACGACCAGAAGCGCCACCCACCAGGGCAGCCATATCAGCAAGATCAGCCCGACGGCCAGACCACCCACCGCGATCTTCGCGTTCCTGGACATGAGCGCCGCCTCCTTCGTCGCAGCCATTGCCGCTCTCTGCACTGAAAACGGCCCTGCGGGCCCCGCGGTTCCGGCCTCCGCCCCTGAGACATCCCTGAGGAGCCCCTGAGACGCGATCTCGGGGGCTCTTAAGGGACTACGAGGGCGGAATTCGGGTACGCACCCGTATTTCAGCCCGCCACGGGTACTTCAGCCCCGCGCACCGAGCAGGTGATCCATCGCCAGCTGGTCCAGCCGCTCGAAGGCCATGCCGCGCGCACCGGCGGACTCGACGTCGAAGTCCTCGAACGCGGTGCGGTCGGCGAGCAGCGCGTCCAGGCCGTCCGCCGCCGTCGGCTGGGCGAGCTGGTCGAGGCGCGAGGCGCGCAGGGCCTCCTGGACCTCCGGATCGGCCCGGAAGGCGGCGGCGCGGTCCTTCAGGATGAGGTAGTTGCGCATGCAGCCGGCCGCCGACGCCCACACCCCGTCGAGGTCCTCGGTCCGCGGCGGCTTGAAGTCGAAGTGGCGGGGACCGTCGTACCCGGCGCTCTCCAGCAGGTCGACGAGCCAGAAGGCGGACCGGAGGTCGCCCGCGCCGAAGCGCAGATCCTGGTCGTACTTGATGCCCGACTGGCCGTTGAGGTCGATGTGGAAGAGCTTGCCCGCCCACAGGGCCTGGGCGATGCCGTGCGGGAAGTTGAGCCCGGCCATCTGCTCGTGCCCCACCTCGGGGTTGACGCCGTACAGCTCGGGCCGCTCCAGACGCTCGATGAACGCGAGGGCGTGGCCGACGGTCGGGAGCAGGATGTCGCCGCGCGGCTCGTTCGGCTTGGGCTCGATGGCGAAGCGGATGTCGTACCCCTGCGAGGTGACGTACTCGCCGAGGAGGTCGAACGCCTCCTTCATCCGGTCCAGCGCGTTCCGGACGTCCTTGGCCCCACCGGACTCGGCACCCTCGCGGCCGCCCCAGGCGACGTAGGTCCGCGCGCCGAGCTCCACGGCGAGGTCGATGTTGCGGATGGTCTTGCGCAGGGCGTAACGGCGCACGTCGCGGTCGTTGGCGGTGAACCCGCCGTCCTTGAAGACCGGGTGCGTGAAGAGGTTGGTGGTGGCCATCGGCACGGCCATGCCGGTGGCGTCCAGAGCCTGCCGGAAGCGCTTCACGTGTGACTCGCGCTCGGTCTCCGAAGCGCCGAACGGGATCAGGTCGTCGTCGTGGAAGGTGACCCCGTACGCGCCCAGCTCGGCCAGGCGCTGGACCGTCTCGACCGGGTCGAGGGCACGGCGGGTGGCGTCGCCGAAGGGGTCCTTGCCCTGCCAGCCGACGGTCCACAGACCGAAGGTGAACCTGTCCTCGGGGGTGGGCTGGTAACTCATGTCGCGGCTCCTTCGCTGCACACGGCTATTTCGTCATGGCCGTTTACAAATTAGTATGCGAACACATCTCTGTGAAGAGACAAGGTGTCTTGGACAGCGAGGCGGGCCTTCGACAGGTGCCGTGCGGCGTTCGGCGGGAAGCGCGAGCCGTGCCGGCGCCGGGCCCTTTCGCCGTCCGCCCCGCAGAGCCGCGGAAGAGGAGAGCCCGATGTCAGCAGCCGAGGGTCCGCTCGTCGTGGGCGTGGACACGTCCACGCAGTCCACGAAGGCGCTGGTCGTCGACGCGGCCACCGGAGAGGTGGTGGCGAGCGGTCAGGCGCCCCACACGGTGTCCTCCGGCGAGGGCCGGGAGAGCGATCCCCGTCAGTGGTGGGAGGCCCTGTGCGAGGCGCTGCACCAGTGCGGCGACGCGGCGCGCGAGGCGGCGGCCGTGTCGATCGGCGGCCAGCAGCACGGCCTGGTGACCCTGGATGGACGGGGTGAGCCGGTACGCCCCGCGCTGCTGTGGAACGACGTCCGCTCGGCGCCGCAGGCCCGCCGCCTCGTGGACGAGCTGGGCGGTCCGAAGGCCTGGGCGGAGCGCACGGGAAGCGTGCCGGGCCCCTCGTTCACGGTGACGAAGTGGGCATGGCTGGCCGAGCACGAGCCCGAGGCCGTCCGTGCCACCAGGGCGGTGCGGCTCCCCCACGACTACCTCACCGAACGCCTCACCGGTCAGGGCACCACCGACCGGGGCGACGCCTCCGGCACGGGCTGGTGGGCGTCCGGGACGGAGACGTACGACGAGGAGACCCTGGCCCACGTGGGCCTCGACCCGGCGCTGCTGCCTCGTGTGGTGCGGCCCGGCGAGGTGGCCGGCACCGTTCGCGACGGCCATGATCTGCCGTTCTCCAAGGGAACGCTGGTCGCGCCGGGCACGGGCGACAACGCGGCCGCCGCACTCGGCCTGGGACTGCGTCCGGGCACCCCGGTGCTCAGCCTCGGCACCTCGGGCACGGTGTACGCCGTCTCCCGGCACCGGCCCGCCGACCCGACCGGTACCGTCGCCGGTTTCGCCGACGCCCATGGGGACTGGCTGCCGCTGGCCTGCACCCTCAACTGCACGCTCGCGGTGGACCGGATCGCCGCTCTGCTGGGCCTGGACCGCGAGGCCGTGGAGCCGGACACCTCGGTCACGCTGCTGCCGTATCTGGACGGCGAGCGCACCCCGAATCTGCCGCACGCCTCCGGGCTGCTGCACGGGCTGCGTCACGACACGACCGCCGGTCAGCTGCTCCAGGCCGCCTACGACGGCGCGGTGCACTCCCTGCTCGGCGCCCTGGACCTGGTGCTGGACCAGGACGCCGACCGCACCACTCCCCTGCTGCTGATCGGAGGCGGCGCGCGCGGCACCGCCTGGCGGCAGACGGTGCGCAGGCTGTCGGGCCGGCCGGTCCAGATCCCCGAGGCCAGGGAGCTGGTCGCGCTCGGCGCCGCCGCCCAGGCGGCGGGCCTGCTGACCGGCGAGGACCCCGCGGCGGTGGCCCGCCGCTGGAACACGGCGGCCGGCCCGGTGCTGGACCCCGTGGAGCGGGACGAGGCCGCCCTCACCCGGATCTCCGGGGTACTCTCCGACGCGGCCCCGCTGCTGGAGCGGGGTACGGAACGCGGCTGAGCGGAACGGCTCGTTCGCGAACCCGCGTACCGACGGCCCACCATGGACGCCATGAACCGGCGGGACACCATGGACCGGCGGTACGAAGGACACCGAGGAAACGACGGAGGCATGACCGCACCGCTGCCCGACGCGCGCCCGCCGAGGACGGGGCGTGCGCTGCCGGACACCCAGCACGGCATACGCCGGCGCAACCTGGGGCGCGTCATGCACGCCGTCAGCGCGGAGGGTCCGCTGTCGCGGGCCGCGGTCGCCTCGCACATCGGTCTGACCCGGGCGGCCGTCTCGACCATGGTCGACGACCTGATCCGCTGGGAGCTCCTGGAGGAACTGGGCCCCGAGCGGCCGGGTCGCGTGGGCCGCCCCGGGTCGGCGCTCGCGGTGAGCGGTCGCGGCCCCGCGGGCATCGGCGCCGAGGTCGGCGTGGACCATCTCGCCGTGTGCGCCGTCGACCTGCGCGGCCGGGTGCGCGCCCGGGCGGTGCGCCACGGCTCGAACCGGGGGCGTGCTCCCGAACCGGTGACGGAAGAACTCACGGAGCTGATCGGCCAGGTGGTGGCCGAGGCGGAACGGGAGGGCCTGTGGGCCGCGGGGCTCGCGGTGGCCGTACCCGGGCTGATCGCGCGCGACGGGCGCACGGTCGTCCGCGCGCCGAACCTCGGCTGGCAGGACACCGACCTCGGCGCCCTGCTGCCCGCGGACCTGTCCCCGCGCGTGGACAACGAGGCCAATTTCGGCGCTCTCGCGGAACTGTGGCTCGGTGCCGGTACGCCCCCGGACTTCCTGCACGTGTCGGCGGAGATCGGCATCGGCGCGGCGGTCGTCGTGGACGGCGACCTGCTGCGCGGGACGCGCGGATTCGCGGGCGAACTGGGCCATGTGCCGGTCCGGCCCGACGGGCCCGACTGCCCCTGCGGCGGCCGGGGCTGTCTGGAGCAGTACGCGGGTGAGGAGGCGGTCCGGCGCGCGGCCGGCATCGAGCCGCACGGGGAACTGCTCGGGCTGCTCGCGGAGCGCGCCGAATCGGGCGACCATGCCGTACGCACCGCCCTGAGCGACGCCGGTACGGCGCTGGGCATCTCCCTGACCGGAGCCGTCAACCTCCTCGATCCCGACACGGTCGTCCTCGGCGGGGCCCTCGCCGGCCTCTCACCCTGGCTCCTGCCCTCGCTGGAGGCGGAGTTGCGAGGTCGCACGGCCGGCCCGGCCTGCCCGGTCACCGTGTCCACGCTCGGTCCGGAGGGTCCACTGCTCGGCGCGGCCCACGCCGTGGTGCGAGCGGTGCTGGACGATCCTGCGGTCGTGGCGGAACGGGTCTGACCTCGAGTTCGCCATTCGGTGCCCGGTGCGGGACTGCCGAAACTCACTCGTTCAGGCGGCGGAGTTGTCCACAACCCCTGCCTCGTCCACGGAAACGTCGCTCGGCCTTCTGCGCAACTCGCCCTCGCCGTACCGTGATTCACACGAGGCGCAACCGCCGGACCAGCCCGGCGTGTCCCCCTCCGTACGAAGAACGCGCATGCGTGGCGCCGAGGGCGACACGCGTCTGGCGGCACAGGTACTCCGGTGAGCCGGACGCGTGCCGCCGGGCAACCCGGGAGGCCCAATCCCCTCGGGCGCCGCGCGTGGCACTGAACTGCTCGCACGCGGCGGGGATACACACGTGACAGTCGTTCGCGTGTGCGGCGTTCACGGCGGGCGGGCGTGACCTCGGTACGCGGCCGGCGCCGGTTCCGACAGCCGTCCTCCGATCGGCTGTGCCCGATCTCCCACCTTCAGAAAGGCATCGGACGATGGAAAAGAAGCGGGCCCTTCATCACCTCAGCCGACGCGGACTCCTGAAGGGCACGGCACTGGCCGCCGTCCCCTACGCGCTGCTGCCCGGCCCCCAGGCGAGCGCGCAGCCCGCCCTGGACTATCCCGACGGGGAATGGCATCCCGCGAGCAGCGCCAACTACACCGTTTCCAGCCGCCCTTCCGCCTACACGATCGACCGTGTGATCATCCACGTCACCCAGGAGACCTTCACCGGCGCACTGAACGTCTTCAGCAACCCGGAGAAGCAGGTGTCCGCGCACTACGTCGTCCGCTCCGGGGACGGTCTCATCGCCCAGTGCGTCCGGGAGTCCGACATCGCCTGGCACGCGGGCAACTGGGACTACAACACCCGCAGCATCGGCATCGAGCACGAGGGCTGGGTCGATCAGCCCTTCTACTTCACGAACGCGCTCTACGAACGGTCCGCGCGGCTGACGGCGGCGATCTGCGCCAAGTACGGCATCCCGAGAGACAGGGAGCACATCATCGGCCACTACGAGGTGCCCGGCACCGATCACACCGACCCGGGCGTGTACTGGGACTGGATCCGCTACATCAGACTGGTCAATTTCGCCTAGTCCCACGTCATGCCGGTTGTCCGCGTCGGCACCGCGCGTGACGATGCTCCCAGCTGTTCCACCGTCCGGGGAGGACGAGTTGACCGATCAGTGGGTGGCCCTGGAGCCGGGGGCCGACCCGGCCGAGCGGGTCAGGTCGCTGCGCCAGGCGCACGAGAAGTTCACCACGGCGGGCACGGTGCCGCAGCGGGTGCGGCCGGTGGTCGCGGAGTCCTGGCGCCGCAGCGCACGCGCGGGTGTGCGGGTCGACGGGACGGCGAGCGTGGAGCTGACCGACGGCGACCTGGGCGTCTATCGCGCCGAGCACCCACTGGCCCGGGTGATGCCGTTGTTCAGAGAGCTGCTGGGCACGTTCGCCGCCGACGGCGAGCATCTGCTGGCGGTGTGCGACGCGCACGGCAGACTCATGTGGGTCGAGGGGCATCCGGCGACCCTGCGCCAGGCGGACCGGATGAACTTCGTGCCGGGCGCCCGCTGGTCGGAGACGGCCGTCGGGACGAACGCGCCCGGCACCGCCGTGGCCGTGGACCGGCCGGTCCAGGTCTTCTCGGCCGAGCACTTCATACGGCGCGTGCAGCCATGGACGTGCGCGGCCGCACCGGTGCACGATCCCCGAACCGGGCGGGTCCTCGGCGCCGTCGACATCACCGGCGGGGACCGGCTGGCACACCCGCACAGCCTGGGCTTCGTGCAGGCGGTGGCACGGGCGGCCGAATCACAGCTGGCCCTCCTCGCGCCGCCCCGCAAGGCCGAGGACGCTCCGTTCCTGAGCGCGCTGGGCCGTGACGAGGCGCAGCTCCGCCTGGGCGGCGGGCAGCGGATCGGGCTCAGCCGACGGCACAGCGAGATCCTCGTGCTGCTGGCCCGTCACCCCGAGGGCCTGACCGGTGACGAGCTGCTGTGCGCGCTGTACGCGGACGAGTCGGTGACGCCGGTGACGCTGCGCGCCGAACTGGCCCGGCTGCGCCGGCTGCTGACACCGGGGCTCCTGGCCTCACGCCCGTACCGGCTGACGGCGCCGGTGGAGTCCGATGTCGCCGTGGTGGAACGCAGACTGGAGGCGGGAGCGCTGACGGCGGCGTGCAGGGCCTACCGGGGTCCGCTGCTGCCGGGTTCGCAGGCGCCCGCGGTCGTTCGGCTCCGGCGGCGACTCGCCGCCGCCCTGAGGACGGCGCTGATCACGCACAGCGATCCGGATCTGCTCGCCGACTGGGCGCACGCACCCTGGGGCGAGGCCGATCTCCTGGTGTGGCGGGCGCTGGCGGCGGTCCGGCCGACGGCTCCGGTGAGGGCGCGGCTCGCGGCGCTGGAGGCCGAACTGGCCGCCCCCGCCGCTGCGGTCCGACGGCCACCCCGAGCCCGCACACCCGTGCTGACCAGCAACGCAACATATTTGCAACGTCCGCCCGTCTAGGTTCGTCACGAGAGCTGTCCAACGGCGGGCGGCACTTCACCGGGAGGCAGAGCAGCATGACCCGATACGCGACGCCGGGCTCCGAGGGCTCGATCGTCTCCTACCAGCCGCGCTACGACCACTTCATCGGCGGTGAGTACGTTCCGCCGGCGCGCGGCCAGTACTTCGACAACCCGTCGCCGGTCAACGGGCAGCCGTTCACCGAGATCGCGCGCGGCACGGCCGAGGACGTCGAGCGGGCGCTCGACGCGGCGCACGCGGCGTGGCCCGGCTGGGCCCGGACGTCGGTGACGGAGCGTTCGGACATCCTGCTGAAGATCGCCGACCGCATGGAGACCAATCTGGAGGCCTTGGCGGTGGCCGAGACCTGGGAGAACGGCAAGCCGGTCCGTGAGACGCTGGCCGCCGACATCCCGCTCGCCATCGACCACTTCCGGTACTTCGCGGGGGCGATCCGCGCGCAGGAGGGCTCCCTCGGGGAGATCGACGACGACACCGTGGCGTACCACTTCCACGAGCCGCTCGGCGTGGTCGCCCAGATCATCCCGTGGAACTTCCCGATCCTGATGGCGGCGTGGAAGCTCGCCCCGGCCCTCGCCGCGGGCAACGCGGTCGTCCTCAAGCCGGCCGAGCAGACCCCGGCGTCCATCCACTTCTGGATGAGCCTGATCGCCGACCTGCTGCCGCCGGGCGTGCTGAACATCGTCAACGGCTTCGGCGTGGAGGCGGGCAAGCCGCTGGCGTCCAGCCCCCGCGTGGCGAAGGTGGCGTTCACCGGTGAGACGACGACCGGGCGGCTGATCATGCAGTACGCCTCGGAGAACATCAAGCCGGTCACCCTGGAACTCGGCGGCAAGTCGCCCAACATCTTCTTCGACGACGTGTGGCTGCACGACGACGACTTCCGTGACAAGGCGCTTGAGGGCTTCACGATGTTCGCCCTCAACCAGGGCGAGGTGTGCACCTGCCCGTCCCGTGCGCTCGTCCAGCGCGGGCACTACGCCGAGTTCGTCGAGGCCGCCGTCGCCCGCACCGAACTCATCAAGCCCGGGCACCCCCTCGACACCGAGACGATGATCGGCGCCCAGGCGTCCAACGACCAGCTGGAGAAGATCCTCTCCTACCTGGACATCGGCCGTCAGGAGGGCGCGAGGGTACTCACCGGCGGCGAACGCATCGAGTACGACGGCGAGCTGAAGGGGGGTTACTACGTCCAGCCGACCATCTTCGAGGGCGACAACCGTATGCGGATCTTCCAGGAGGAGATCTTCGGCCCGGTCGTCTCGGTCACGTCGTTCGACGACTTCGACGACGCCATGAAGCTGGCCAACGACACCCTGTACGGCCTCGGTGCCGGTGTCTGGACCCGCGACATCAACACCGCCTACCGCGCCGGCCGCACCATCCAGGCAGGCCGCGTCTGGACCAACTGCTACCACGCCTACCCGGCCCACGCGGCCTTCGGCGGCTACAAGCAGTCCGGCATCGGCCGCGAGACGCACAAGATGATGCTGGAGCACTACCAGCAGACGAAGAACATGCTCGTGTCGTACTCGCCGAAGAAGCTCGGCTTCTTCTAGGAGGCACGTAGAAGGGCGCCTGATCAAGCGCGTTGCCCGATCGGCGCCCTTCTGATGCTCCGGCGTCACGAGGCGGAACGCGGTCCGGAGCGGGACGCCCCGCGCACGGGATGGCGCGGGGCGGTCGGGGCAGGGTGGGGTCAGGTTGCCGGGGTGACCTCCTTCAGGTTTCCGGCGGTCAGGAGGTTCGGGATCGTCGTGCTCGTCACGTACTGCGTGCCGAGTCCGGGCTGTCCGAACCACGGACGGATCGGGCCGGCCTGCACGGTGAAGGACTTGACCACCTTGTAGAGGTGGTAGTTGTACGCCGGGTCCGACGCGTTGTACTCGTCGAGGTTGGTCGGCGGGATCGCGCGCCGGTTGTACGGGGTGCCCTGCGGGGCCAGGAAGTTGCCCCGGCCGCTGCCGAACAGGTCGACCATCTGGCCCACCCTCAGCCTCTTGGTCTCCTGCACCGGGCGGCCGTCGCGCAGGACGAAGCCGTTGTTGTCCGGGTACCACCAGCCGGACTTGTTCTGCTGGTCGGTCTGCCAGTAGCAGCCCAGGAACCAGTACTGCGAGGTGCCGTCCTGCGGCTTCCAGCCGCGCAGCATCCGGGCGACCGGCCCGGTGCGGGGCAGGCGGCTGGGGCCGAGCCGCCAGTCGTCGCGGTAGTACGTCTCCAGCCCGGTCGGCGGGGCGGTGGTCGTACCGGCCGACCGGTGGGCGGTCGGGCAGCTCTGCCCGGCCACGCCGGCGGCCCCGGCGCGGGCGCCGGCGGCCTCGACGGGGCCCGGTGCGAGACCGATCAGCAGGAGCGGCGACGTGAGCGCGCCCACCACGAGGCGACGCAGTAGCTTCATCCGAGTCTCTTCCCTGTCCCTTCTCAACCGGTGCCGCCGCACGGCACCGGGCACACGGGCGGTGCCCGTGACGGAGCCATTAGTGGCGGGCAGGGGAACATGTCGCCGGGATGGTGCGGCCGGAAAGACCTCCGAACGGCGCAGCGAAGCAACCCGGGCGGCGGAGTCGTGGTGAGCCGAGGTGGGGTCGGTGAGGAGGCCGCCGTGCGGGTTGCCAGGGTCGGGTCGGGGTCGGTCCGTGGTCGGGTCGGGGTCGGTCCGGGGTCGACGCGGTGCTGAGTCTCGGCTTGCCCCTGCGCGTTGGTCGCCGCGTGCTGGGCCGCGTAGGTGGCTGGGCCCAGCTCTCGGGCCCACGATCTGTTCGGCCTCGCCAGACGCCGGGCCGAGGGGCACCCCCATGTCCCCCGAGGCGCAGACACTCTGTCGGCATGAGCACCCCGCGCGCGGTCCTAGAGTCGTCCGGTATGACACAGCGCATCCGGATCGCGAGCAGGACTTCGGCGATGGCCACCGCGCAGGTGCGGTGGTTGGTGGGGGAGATCGAGCGGAGCGCGCCCGGGGTGGTGGCGGAGTTCGTTCCCGTCAGTACCGTGGGGGATCGCTGGGCCGGGCCGTTGGCCGAGGTGGGTGGCAAGGCGGTGTTCACCAGTGCGGTGACACGCGCCGTGCTCGACGGGCGGGCGGATCTCGCGCTGCACTGTACGAAGGACATGCCCGGGGACAGCCCGGAGCCCGAGGGGATGGTGTGCCTGTATCCGCGGCGGGACGATGTGCGGGACGTTCTGGTCGATCCCGGCGGGCGGAGGCTGGACGACCTGCCGGCCGGCACCCGCGTGGGCACCTCCGCGCCGCGCCGGATCGCTCAGCTCACCGCCTCGCACCCGCACTTGAAGCTGGTCCCGGTACGGGGCAACGCGGACACCCGTCTCGCTCTGGCCCACGCGGGCGATGCCGTCGATGCCGTCATCCTCGCCGGAGCGGGGCTGCGGAGGATCGGGCGGGAGGCGGAGGCGACGGAGGTGCTCGACGCGCACCGGATGATGCCTGCCCTGGGCGCCGGCCAGCTGGCCCTGCAGATCTGGGCGGACGACGAGGCGGCCCGCGCGGTCCTCGCCCCGCTCGTGGACGCCGGTGCGACCCGTGCGGCCGTCGCGGAGCGGACGCTGCTGCGCGCGCTCGCCGGGCACTGTCACGCGCCGATCGCCGGGCATGCCACCGCCGGCGCCTCGGGCGAAGTGCGCCTGGCGGCGCGGGTGTACGCCCCGGACGGTTCCGTCGTTCTCGGCGCCGAGGGGGTGGGAGGTGTCCCGGAGGAGGTCGGCCGCGCCGTGGCCGAGGACCTCGTCAGCCAGGGCGCGGACGAGGTCCTCGCCGCCTCCCGGCGCGCCTGAACCGCCACACGCCGGCCAGCGCCGATGCGCGCCGCAACACGCTCAGTCGATACAGAACTCGTTGCCCTCGACGTCCTGCATCACGATGCACGAGTCGTTGCCGTCGTACAGCAGCCGCACGCGGACCGCCCCGTGCGGGATCAGCCGGGCGCACTCCGCTTCGAGCGCGGCCAGGCGCTCCTCGCCCACGAGACCGGTGCCGACGCGCACGCAGAGATGCACCCGGTTCTTGACGACCTTGCCTTCGGGAACACGCTGAAAGTACAGACGCGGGCCGACTCCGGAAGGGTCGCTGCAGGCGAACCAGGAGCTCCGCTCCTCCGGGGGCTGGGAGCGGTCGTAGGCGTCCCAGGTGGCGAATCCCGCAGGTGGCGGTGGTGCGACGTACCCCAACACCTCGCACCAGAAGCGTGCGACGCGCTGGGGCTCCGCGCAGTCGAAGGTGACTTGGAACTGTTTGATCGACGACATCCACGCTCCACATGAGAGTGACTCGGCTGTCGGGCCGGCGGGTACGGGTCCGCGGTCAGTCGGAGACGCGCAGCAGCAGCTTGCCCGTGGACGTGCGTCCACCGATGAGCCGGTGCGCACCGGCCGCGTCCGACAGGGGGAACTCGGCCGTGACGGGCAGGACGACCGTCCCGTCGCGGACGGTGCGCAGGGCGCGTTCGGTCAGCGCGCGCAGGGCGTCGGGGGCGGTCTGGGCGAGGCCGAGCACGGAGAAGCCCCCGACGGAGAGACCCCGCGGATACAGTTCGCCCTGCCCGGCGCGCCACGGCTCGGCGCCGCCGGCGTTGCCGAACGACACCAGGCGACCGAAGACGGCCAGCGCCTCCAGGCCCCGGCGCAGCGTGTCGCCGCCCACCGGGTCCAGGATCAGGTCGACGCCCCTGCCGCCGGTCGCGCGGCGGACGTCGGCCTCGAAGGTGCCGGGGCGGAACACGTCGTCGTAACCGTGCTTGAGCGCGTAGTCGGCCTTGGCCTCGCTGGAGGCCACCCCGTACACCGCGCCGGCGCCCGCCGCCCTGGCCAGCTGTCCGACCGCCGTACCGACGCCGCCCGCCGCGCCGTGCACCAGGACGCTCTCCCCCGCCCGCAGCCGCCCCACCTCGTGGATCAGGGCGTGCGCGGTCGGCAGTACGGTCGGCAGGGTGGCCGCGGTCCGCGGGTCCAGTCCGTCGGGCAGCGGGAAGACCCTCGTGGCGTCGGCGATCACGATCTCGGCGTAGCCGCCTCCGTCGACCAGCGCGGCGACCTCCTGCCCAGGCCGCAGATTCTCGACGCCCTCGCCGACCGCCCGGATACGCCCGGAGACTTCGAGCCCCGGGCGGTAGGGCAGTGACGGCACCCGGTACCCCTCGGCCCGCGCCTTCACGTCGGCGAAGTTCACCCCGACCCAGACGGCCTCGACAGCCACCTGGCCGGGTCCCGGCTCGGGCTCCGCCGTCTCTACGGCCCGCAGCACCTCGGGGCCGCCGTACTCGTGGAATTCGACTGCGCGCATACGCGGGATCCCCCACCCATGAGTGTTCAACCGGAAGCGAACACTAGCACTGTACGATGTTCATCGAACAGTGGACAGAGGAGGACACCGGAATGCCGGACCGGTCTCAGGGCGCGAGTCACCGTCAGCCGCCCGTGCACACACACCCCGACGACGTCCCGCTGCTCACCGCCCTGTCCGCGCTCGCGGACCCCGTGCGCATCCAGCTGATCCGCGATCTGGCCGGGCAGCCCGACTGGACGCTCAGTTGCAGCAACTTCGACGTGCCGGTCGGGCGGGCCGCCAAGAGCCATCACTTCTCGGTCCTGCGCGAGGCCGGCCTGGTCGAGCAGCGCGACCAGGGCCCCAAGCGGCTCAACCGGCTGCGCCGCGAGGAGTTCGACGCCCGCTTCCCCGGCCTTCTCGACCTGACGCTGCGCGCCGACGACAACGAGTAACAGGGCCCGGACGCCGATGAGTTGACGGCACGGCCCGAAGTAGCCCCACTCGTCACGCGCGGCATTGACGTGCCCACGCCTCATCGCTACGGTGCGACAGCGTTTCGGCGCCCACCGGCACCCCCGGCGCCACCCTCCGCACGAATCGCACGAGCCGCACGAGCCGCCTTGCCCTCCGCCGCGACAAGTCGTCGCCCGTGCACCCCGAACGAGCCCGACTCCCTTGGCCAGGAAGACCCGTTCACCCCCGAGACAACGTTGTCACCCTCATCCAGGAACCGCGTCGAGCCCACCCCTCCCCCACACCCCAGGAGGCACATCGCGATGATCGGGATCTCGTTGTTCAGCAGACACCGGAGCGCCCCGCCCGGGCGGCGGTCGTCCCGGTCGCGTCGGGGGTACGCGGTGCTCGGTGCCGTGGCCGGGGCCGCGTTGTTCGGCGCGTACGCGCTGCCCGCGCCCGCCGCGGTGGCCGCCTCCGCGCGCCCCGCCGACCTCGTGGCCCATCCGGCCGACCTGGTCAACCCGTTCATCGGCACGTCCAACGACGCCAACGACTTCCCCGGCGCGGACGTGCCCTTCGGCATGGTGCAGTGGAGCCCGGACACCACCTCGCGGCCGCCGGGCGGCGGGTACGAGTACAAGGACTCCTCGATCACCGGGTTCAGCCTCACGCACATCGCCGGGCCCGGCTGCGGCGCTGCGGGTGACGTGCCGGTGCTGCCGACGGTCGGCGCGGTCGCCAACTCGGCCACGGACTCCTTCTCGCACGCCAACGAGTCGGCCACGGCGGGCTCGTACAAGGTCGCGCTCGACAACAAGGTGACCACCGAGCTGGCCGCCACCACGCGCAGCGGCATGGCGCGCTTCACCTTCCCGGCGACCACTCAGGCGAATCTGCTCTTCAAGCTGAACGGCAGCCAGAACGGCGGCAGTTCGACGCAGTTCAACGTCGTCTCCAGCACCGAGGTCAGCGGCCAGGTCACGAGCGGCAGGTTCTGCGGGGCCGGGAACAGCTACACCGTCTACTTCGACATGGTCTTCGACCGGCCGTTCGCCACCAGCGGCAGCTCGCTCGCGCCGCAGTCGAAGCAGCCGGCGCCGAGCGCGAAGCGGGCCGGGAAGAACGCGGCGGACCGCCCCAACCAACCACGTCTGCACGGCACCGGGCCCAAGGCGGCCGCCAAGGGCGATGCCGCCCCCAAGGCCGCCGCGTCCAACGCCCATGTCACCTTCGACACCAGCTCGAACCAGGTCGTCCAGGCCAAGGTGGGCGTCTCCTACGTGTCCGTCGCCAACGCGGCCGCCAACCGCACGTCGGAGAACCCGAATTGGGACTTCGATGCCGTGCGCACCTCGGCGCACGACGCCTGGGACGCGGCGCTCGGCAAGGTGCTGATCGGCGGCGGGACCTCGGACCAGCAGAAGATCTTCTACACCGCGCTCTACCACTCGCTTCTGCACCCGAACGTCATCAGTGACACCAACGGCCAGTACTTCGGCTTCGATGGCAGGACGCACACGGTGGACTCCGGGCACCGGGCCGCGTACGCCAACTACTCCGGCTGGGACATCTACCGCTCCCAGGCCCAGCTGGAGGCGCTGGTCAGTCCCCAAGTGGCCTCCGACACCGCCCAGTCGATGGTCGACGACTACCAGCAGACCGGGATCTTCCCCAAGTGGTCGGAGAACAACGGGGAGTCCTACGTCATGGTCGGTGACCCGGCCGCCGCGATCATCGCCGACTACTACGCCTTCGGCGCGCGGGACTTCGACACCTCGGCGGCGCTCAACGGGCTGCTGAAGCAGGCGAGCACCACGAACAACGACCGCCCGGGCCTGAATTACCTCGACAACCCGGGCTACGAGCCCCACGACGGCAGCTACGGCTGCTGCAACTTCTACGGCCCCGTCGCCACCACCCTGGAGTACGACACCGCCGACTTCGCCCTCTCCGCCTTCGCGGGCGCCCTCGGCGACACCCAGAGCCAGAAGACGTACGCCCACCGCGCGCAGGACTGGCGCAACGTCCTCAACCCGGCCTCCGGCTTCGTCCAGCCGCGCAACGCCAACGGCACCTGGACCGGCGGATTCGACCCCACCAGCGGGACCGACATGGTGGAGGCCGACTCCTGGATCTACACGGGCATGGTGCCGTTCAACGTCGCCGGGCTCGCCACCGCCAAGGGCGGCAACAAGGTGATGGGGGACTACCTCGACACCGTGCTGCGCAGTTACACCGGCGCGAACGGCTACGCCTGGGTCGGCAACGAGCCGAGCATCGAACTGCCGTGGGAATACGACTACATCGGCATGCCGTACAAGACCCAGGCGACCGTGCGCGCGGTGCAGGACCAGATCTGGTCCAACTCCCCCGCGGGCCTCGCCGACGGCAACGACGACCTCGGTGCGATGAGCGCGTGGTACGTCTGGTCGGCGCTCGGCATGTTCCCCATGACGCCGGGCACGTCCGATCTCGCCCTCGGTTCACCGCTGTTCCCGCAGGCCCAGGTCACGCTGCCCTCGGGGAAGACGCTCACGGTCAACGGCATCGGTGCGGCGGACAACGCGCCCTACGTGCAGTCCGCGACGTTCAACGGCTCCGCGTGGAACAACGCCTACGCCCCGGCGTCCGCGCTCACTTCGGGCGGCACCCTCGGCTTCACGCTGGGCACCACCGCCAACACCGGCTGGGCGAGCGGGACTTCCGCCGCTCCCCCGTCGTACCCCGGTGACACCTCGGCGCCGGCCAAGCCCAGGGTGGGTCCGGTGAAGGCGGGTGTCGGTTCCTCGCTCTGCGTGGACGACGCCAACTCCGGTACGGCGGACCACACGGCGATCCAGCTCTGGTCCTGCAACGGCACGTACGCCCAGGACTGGACGGTCGCCCCGGACGGCACCTTGCGCACGCTCGGCAAGTGCCTCGACGTGACGAACAGCGGGACCACCAACGGCACTCTCGTCCAGCTCTACGCCTGCAACGGCACCGGCGCACAGGCGTGGACGGCCGGTTCGGACGGCTCGCTGAGGAACACCAACTCCGGTCTGTGCCTGGACGATCCCAACTCCGCCACGGCGGAGGGCACCCGGTTGCAGATCTACGGCTGCAACGGGACGGCGGCACAGAAGTGGACGCTCCCGGCTGCCTGAGTCCCACCCGCGAGGTTCCATGAAGCACGGCTCCTTCGCCCTGTCCGAAGAGGACGGGGCGAAGGCGTTTCCGGTTGTGCAAGATCTGTAAGGGGCCTACGGCACAGCAGAGTTGGTGCATAACCTGTTCGCTCCGCACCCGAGAACGACAATCGCCGCGCCGACGTCCTCGCCCTCTGGAGAGTCACCGTGACCATCAGCGATCCCGTCGCCCGCGCCGTCATCGACCCCTTCGGCGCCGACATCCCCGCCGAGATCGCGAAGTTGCGCTCCCTCGGCCCGGTCGTCCCCGTCGAACTGCCCGGCGGCATACCGGCCTGGGCCCCGACCGGCTACGACGTCCTCAAGGACCTGATCCTGGATCCCCGGGTCAGCAAGGACCCCCGGCGGCACTGGCGGCTGTGGCCCGAGATCGGCCAACACCCCTCCTGGGGCTGGGTGCTGGGCTGGGTGGGTGTCGTCAACATGTTCACCACCTACGGCACCGAACACGCGCGGCTGCGCAAGCTGGTGGCGCCGAGCTTCACGCACAAACGCACCGAGGCGATGCGCCCGCGCGTGGAGGCGATCACGGCCGAGCTGCTCGACGCCGTGGCGGACGCGGGTACGGACGGCCGGACCGTGGACGTCAAGCGGCTGTTCGCGCACGAGCTGCCGATGCGCATGATCTGTGAACTGTTCGGTGTGCCACCGGAGTTGCGGCCGGACGTCGCCGGTCTCATCGCGGCCATCATGGACACCTCCGACCCGGGCCCCGAGCACACGGCTTTCGTGCAGGAGCGGATCGGGACCGTCCTGGGCGGTCTGATCGCGTACAAGACCGGGCATCCGGGCGACGACATGACCACGGAGCTGATCCGGGTGCGCAACGAGGACGGTGACCGGCTCAGCGACGAGGAACTGCTGTACACGCTGCTGCTGGTGATCGGCGCCGGGTTCGAGACGACGGTCAACCTCATCGGCAACGCGGTCGTCGCCCTGCTGGACGACCCCGCGCAACTGGCCGCCGTACGCGTCGGCGAGATCTCCTGGGACGCGGTGATCGACGAGACGCTCCGGGTGCAACCCTCCATCGCCTCACTGCCGTTGCGTTACGCGGTCGAGGACCTGACGGTCGGGGAGGTCACCATTGCGGCCGGGGACGCCATCATCACGACGTACGCCGCCGCGGGGCTCGACCCGGCGCACTACGGCGACGACGCGCACGCCTTCGACGCGGCGCGCGGGGCCGACGACCACCTGGCGTTCGGTATCGGAGTGCACCGCTGCATCGGCGCGCCGCTGGCCCGCCTGGAGGCCCGGACGGCGCTTCCCGCGCTGTTCGAACGCTTCCCCGGTCTGACGCCGGCCTTCCGCCGGGACGAGCTGCGTCAGGTCCCGTCCTTCATCGCCCTCGGGTGGCAGGAGATCCCGGTGCGGCTGGACGCCTGATCAGCGCGGCGGGGGTACGACCGCGCGGGGAGCCGGTCGTACCCCCGGATTCGCGAGGTCACGGGCAGGAGCTGGAGCTCTGGCCGATGACATGGGCGTCCGCGTTGTCGGCCGCCTTCACATAGGCGGCCGACGTGCCGCGGCGGTCGTAGGTCTTGGTGAAGTCGGGGGCGAGGTCGATGACGAACTTGACCTTGTAGCACCAGCCGGCGTCGATCCGCAGCGTGTCCCAGTCCTCGCTGTAGGGGGTGTGGCCCCCGCCCGAGGAGAGGTAGTACGTGGTCTGCGCGACGTTGTCGCTCTTGCAGGTCGGCTGGGTGGCCGTCCACGCGCCGGTGCTGTCGCCGCCGCGACACCAGTTCTTCAGCGCCGTCGCCCCCAGAGAGGTGTCGTTCACCGAGGACGAGCAGCCCGCGATGCTGCAACTCGCCCCGGCGCTCGCGGTGGTGGCCGAGCCCAGGACCGCGACGAACGCCATCGCCGTCACCGCGGCCGCCGCCCTGCCCAGTCGTGTGGGCAGCGGTTTCTTGGATGCCATGATCAGTTCCTCCCCTTTCGCCCATGCTTGGGCATGGGCTCAGGAGGGAAGCTAGTGTCATTCACCGGCCGTGTCAGCGCATCGGCGGCCCTGTGAAATTGCCGCTCAGCCGCTCGGCCACTCGACCACTCGACCACTCAGCCCAGCCACTCAGCCCAGCGGCTTGGACAGCACCGCCTTGCGATGGCTGAAGGTCTCCAGCGAGTAGCGGCCGTGGTAGTTGCCCATGCCGCTCTCTCCCACACCGCCGAAGGGAAGGTCGGAGACGGTGAGGTGGGCCAGCGGCAGGCCGTGACCGAGGCCGCCGGAGGAGGTCTCGGCGGCGATGCGGTCGCGGGTGGCAGCGGAATCGGTGAAGACGTACAACGCCAGAGGCTTGTCACGGTCGTTGATGAAGTCCACCGCCGCGTCCAGGTCCGGCACGGTGACGATCGGGAGGATGGGGCCGAAGATCTCCTCCCGCATCACGGGCGCGTCGGGGGCGACGTCGGCCAGGACGGTCGGCGCGATGTATTTGTCCGTACGGTCGCTCTCCCCGCCGACCGCCACCCGGCCGGAGCCGAGCAGTCCCGAAAGGCGGTCGAAATGGCGCTCGTTGACGATGCGGCTGTACTCCGGCGACGCCGCCGGGTCGGTGCCGTAGATGCCCTCGACCGCGCGGACGAGGGCGGCCTCCAGGGCGGGGGCGGTCTCCGGGTCGGTGAGGACGTAGTCGGGGGCGACGCAGGTCTGTCCCGCGTTGAGGAACTTGCCCCGGGCCAGCCGGTCGGCGACCACGTCGAGGTCGGTGTCCCGGTCGACGAACGCCGGTGACTTGCCGCCGAGTTCGAGCGTGACCGGGGTGAGGTGCTCGGCCGCCGCGCGCATCACGACGCGGCCCACCGTGCCGTTGCCGGTGTAGAAGATGTGGTCGAAGCGCTCGGCCAGCAGGGCCGTGGTCTCCGGGATGCCGCCCTCGACCACGGCGACCGCGTCGGTGTCGAGGTAGGCGGGGATCAGCTCGGCCAGCGCGGCCGAGGTCGCGGGCGCCAGCTCGCTCGGCTTGGCCACGACCGCGTTGCCCGAGGCGAGCGCGCCGACCATGGGGGCGAGCAGCAGCTGGGCCGGGTAGTTCCAGGGGGCGATGACGAGGACGACGCCGAGCGGGTCGTACTGCGTCCAGGCCGTGGCGTCGTCGCCGAGGTGCGCGGGGACCGGGGCCGGCTCGGGACGCAGCCACTCCTCCAGATGCTCCAGGGTGTGGTCGATCTCGCGGACGGTGAAGTCGATCTCCGTGCGGCGGGCCTCGGTGGCGCTCTTGCCCAGGTCGGCGTGGAGGGCGGCGGCGAGGTCGGTGCCGTGCTCGGTGAGCATCGCGCGCAGCCGGCGCAGCTGCTCGGTGCGCCACTCGACGGACTTGGTCCGGCCGGTGCGGAACGTGCTGCGCAGCCTGGCGACGGTTTCGGCGGCCTGCTCGGTGGGGGCGTGGTTCACGGGTGCCTCGCGTTCTCGACTGACAGATGTAAACACCAACCTTTCAGGTGGCCGGATACATTCCGCGGATTGCCCGGAATGATCCAGATCACGCCGCACGATCCGGATCACGGCGCATCATCCGGATCACGGCGCGTACGCGAGAGGGCGCGCGCCGCGCGCCGCGTCAGGTGCCGGACCCCGGCCCCAGCCGTACGTCCAGCCCGTCGTTCTCGGTCCAGAACCGGTCGTCCGCGTCCTGGAGGCGGGCGGCGGCGTGGCGGAGGTGGAGACGGGCGGCGGCCCGGGCGGCTTCGGGGTCGCGGGCCTCGACGGCGGCCAGGATGGCGTGGTGCTCCTGGCGCACCGCCTCGATGAAGTCGCTGCGGCGGGCCTCGTTGGCGCGGGTGACGCGGATGCCGCCGCGGGCGACCTCGCCCAGGTAGCGCACGGTCGAGAGGAGGACCGGGTTGCCGGTGGACTCCGCGATGGAGCGGTGGAAGGCGAGGTCCTCGTCCACGCCGTCGCCGTCGGCGGCGACCGCCGCGTCCAGCGCGTCGAGCGCCCCGCGCATCCGGGCGAAGTCGTCCGGCGTGGCACGGGTCGCCGCGAGGGCGGCCGCCTCCCCTTCCAGCGCGGCGCGGACCTCCACCGTCTGGAGCACCCTGGACTTGGTGCCGGGCGACTCCGCCTCCAGGTCGAGCGGCCGGGCGCGCCGGGGCAGGACGAAGACGCCGAGGCCCTGGCGCGGCTCGACCAGGCCCGCGTTGCGCAGCCGGGACACCGCCTCGCGGATGACCGTCCGGCTGACGCCCAGCTGCTGGACCAGCGCGACCTCGGTCGGCAGTTTGTCGCCCTCGGCGAGCCGCCCGGACTCGATCTCCTCCGCGAGGATCGCGGCGACCTGGTCCGCGAGCCGTATCGGACCGCTCACCTTGGAAAACATGCTTTTCAGTCTATCGACCGGTGCTCTGCGGCCGGCCCCGCCCCGAGCGCGGTGACGGCGGTCACCGCGTCGGCGTGGTCGGCGAGGTATTCCCGGACGACCGACTCGAAGTCCGGGTCGGCCGCGAGGCCGAGCGTGGCGGCGCGCGCGTTGTCGAAGTCGGCGGGCCAGGAGCCCACGATGGCCTCCACGGCGGGCTCGGGAGCGACCGTCACCAGGTCGGCGACCGCGTCCCCGGCCACCCGGCGCAGCGTCCGGAGCATCTCCGCGACCGAGACCGTGAGCGCGGGCAGGTTGACCGGGAGCCGCCCGTCGAGCAGGCCGGGCCCTTCGCCGCGTTCCAGCTCCGCGATCCGCAGGATGCCCGCGACCGTGCGCCGGGGCGAGGCCAGGGCCACCCGCAGGGCGGGATCGACGGGGCAGACGGCCGGCAGCCCGGCCAGGGGTTCGCGGACGATCCCGGACAGGAAGCCGGACGCGGCCGCGTTCGGCCTGCCCGGCCGCACCGACACGGTCATCAGCCGGGCCACGCGCCCGTCCACGAAGCCCCGGCGCGTGTACTCGGCGACGAGCTGCTCGCAGACGAACTTCTGCACGCCGTAGCTGGAGCGCGGGGTCGGCAGGGTCGCCTCGCTGACCACTCCGGGCAGCGGCAGCGCCGGGTCCGGGCCGTACACCGCGACGCTGCTGGAAAACAGCAGCCGTACGACCGGTCCTCCGGCGGCCGCCTGGGCGCGGGCGGCTTCGAGCAGGGCGCGGGTGGTGTCCACGTTCGCGGCCATGCCGAGGTCGAAGTCGGCCTCGCACTCGGCCGACACGGCGGAGGCGAGGTGGATCACCGCGTCCACGGGTTCGGCGAACAACTCGCCCAGCCGCTCGGTCAGATCACCTCGTACGGCCTCCACGAGCGGGTCTGCGGTGAGCGGTGAGGCGTCCGGCACGAACAGGTCGGCCAGCACAAGCCGTTCCACGGGTACGCCCCTGAACGTGCGTGTCTCCAGGAGCCGTTCGGCCACCTGGCGGCCAAGGAAGCCGAAGCCACCGGTGATGACGATCCTCATGCGTGTGCTCCTCGGTAGTCGTGCAGCCAGCCGAGCCCCTCGCTCGTCCCGGCGCGGGGGCGGTACTCGCAGCCGATCCATCCCGCGAAGGCCAACTCGTCGATGACACCGAAGAGATGGCCGATGTTCAGTTCGCCCGCGTCGGGCTCGTGGCGGTCGGGCACGCCCGCGATCTGGAGATGTCCGACGCGGCCGGTCGGCAGGTCCCGGCGCAGGGCGGTGGTGAGGTCGCCCTCGGTGATCTGGCAGTGGTAGAGGTCCAGTTGGACTTTGACGTTGTCGGCGCCCAACTCCTGGACGACGGCGTGTGCTTCGGCCTGGCGGTTGAGGAAGTAGCCCGGCATGTCACGGTGGTTGATGGGCTCGATGAGGATGTCCACTCCGGCCGGGGCGGCCCGCTCGGCGGCATGGGCGAGGTGGGCGAGGTAGGTGTCGCGGTGCCGGGCCGTCTCGGCGGGTGTGGCTCCGGCCGGCAGGAGTCCGGCCATCACATGCACGCGCGGGCAGTCCAGCGCGGCCGCGTACTCCAGCGCCCGGTCGATCCCGGCCCGCGTCTCCGCCTCCCGTCCGGGCAGTGCGGCAGTACCGCGCTCACCCGCATCCCAGTCGCCGGGCGGGGCGTTGAACAGCACCTGCCGCAGCCCGTGGTCGTCCAGCAGGCGGTGCAATTCGGCGGTGTCGTACGCGTACGGGAAGAGGTATTCGACGGCCTCGAAGCCGTCCGCCGAGGCCGCGGCGAAGCGGGCCGGGAACGGCTGCTCGGTGTACATCATGGACAGGTTCGCTGCGAACCTCGGCATGGTCACTCCCATGACGCCGGTGGGGCGCCGGTCAGCGGTTGACGACGTCCTTCTTGGTGGTGAGTACGGCCGCGGCGCCCACGACCAGGCTGAGCGCCAGCACGTACATCGGTATGGACGCCGAGCCGGTGCCGTCCTTGAGCGCGCCGATCATGTACGGGCTGACGAAACCGGCCAGGTTTCCCACCGAGTTGATGAGGGCGAGCCCGGCCGCGGCCGCCGTGCCGCCGAGGAAGGCGGTGGGAAGGGACCAGAACAGCGGGGCGCAGGTCAGGACGCCGGCCGCGGCAAAGGACAGGGCGATCAGGGACAGCGCGGTCGAGCCCGACCAGGAGGCGGCCAGGGTGAAGCCGACGGCACCCATGAGGCTCGGGATCACCAGATGCCAGCGGCGTTCCCGGCGCCGGTCGGCCGAGCGTCCGAACAGGTTCATGGCGACCAGCGCGGCCAGGAACGGCACCGAACTGAGCACGCCGATGGCCAGGTTGCCCTTGATGCCGGTGGATTCCACGAAGGTCGGCATCCAGAACGTCAGCGCGTACTGGCCCATCACGAAGCAGAAGTAGATGAGGCTCATCAGCCACACCTTGGGGTCGCGGAAGCCGTCCCAGACCTTGCCGTGGACACTTTGGTGCGCCGTGTCCTCGACGAGTGCCCGCTCCACGACGGCCTTCTCCTCGTCGCTGAGCCACTTCGCGTCCCGCACCCCGTTGTCGAGGTAGAACAGCGTGACCACACCGACGACGAGCGCCGGGAGTGCCTCCAGCGCGAACATCCACTGCCACCCCTGCCAGCCGGCCGTGCCGTGGAAGGCGTCCAGGATCCAGCCGGAGAGCGGGTTGCCGAAGATGCCCGCCACGGGGATCGCCGACATGAACATCGCGATGACGCGGGCCCTGCGGTGGGACGGGAACCAGTAGGTGCAGTACAGGATGACGCCGGGGTAGAACCCGGCCTCGGCCGCGCCGAGCAGGAACCGGAGTACGTAGAACGTCGTCTCGTCGGCGACGAACACGAACGCCGCCGAGACCAGGCCCCAGCTGATCATGATGCGGGCGATCCAGGTGCGGGCGCCGACGCGCTGGAGCAGCAGGTTCGAGGGGACCTCGAAGAGGAAGTACCCGATGAAGAACAGCCCGGCGCCCAGGCCGTACGACGCCTCGCTGAATCCCAGGTCGTCGGACATCTGGAGCTTGGCGAAGCCGACGTTCACGCGGTCGAGGTAGGAGACGATGTAGCAGAGGACGAGGAAGGGGACGATACGCCGGACCACCTTGCGGAAGACGGCGTTCTCACGGGTGAGGTCGGCTTCGGTGGCGACCGTCGGGAGCGACATGGCGAATCCTTAGAGCGGCTCAGGGGGATTCTGGGGACGGGGGAACGGGTGCCGGGGCGGACCGGTTCACCAGCGCGCGCCGAACACGGAGCGCAGTTCGGCGAGTTCGGGTTCCGCGAGCGGTGCGGGCCGGCGGCCGGTGAGCAGCCACAGGCGTGCCGTCTCTTCGAGTTCTTCGAGGACGGCGAGGGCGGAGGCCGCGTCGGGCCCCCAGACGACCGGGCCGAGCCGGTCGAGCAGCACGGCCCTGATCGGCGTGCCGCGCGCGGCGCGTTCGGCGATGCGGGCGGTCACCAGGTCGGCCACGCGCGGGTCGCCGGGCCGGTGGTAGGGGACGAGCGGGACGTGCCCGACCTTCATCACGTAGTACGGCGTGATCGGCGGGAGTACATCCTCCTGGCTCCACACCCCGGCCAGGGTCAGTCCGACCAGGTGCGTGGAGTGGGTGTGGACGATGAAGCGGGCAGTGGGGTCGGCGGCGTAGACGCGGCGGTGCAAGGTGAGGGTCTTGCTGGCGCGGTCGCCCGCGCGCTGCTCGCCCTGTGCGTCGACCAGCGCGAGTCGGGCCGGGTCGAGGAAGCCCAGGGCCGCGTCGGTCGGGGTGATCAGGTGGGAGTCACCGACCCGGGCGCTGATGTTGCCCGCACTGGCATGGACGTAGCCGCGCGCGAACAGGCTCGTGCCCACGCGGACGATCTCGCGCCGGGCCTCCTCGACGGGGTCGGTCATGGCTTCCGTCATGACGCGTCCAGCAGGGCGAACGCGGCGGTGAAGAAGTCCGGGCTTCCGAAGTTCCCCGACTTCAGGGTGAGATGGAGTGTCCCTCCGTCGGGCAGTACCGCCGCGCACCACGGCACACCGGGGTCGATCTGCGGGCCGATCCTGAGCCCGGTGATACCGAGCGCCTGGACGACGGCGCCCGAGGTCTCGCCCCCGGCGACGACGAGCCGCCCCACTCCGCGCGCCACGAGTCCCCGCGCCACCTCGGCCAGGGTGCGTTCCACCAGCTCACCGGCCTCGGCGGCGCCGAGCCTGCTCTGCACCCCGCGTACGGCGTCGGGCGCCTCGGTGGAGTGGACGAGGACGGGTCCGTCGGCCAGATGGGCGTCGGCGAAGGCGAGCGCCGCACCGGCCACGTCCTCGCCGGCGGCGATGCGCAGCGGGTCCACGCTGAAGGCGGGGCGTCCGCTGTCCAGGAACGCGCGGACCTGGCCGTTCGTGGCCGTGGAGACCGAGCCGGAGACGATGGCCCGGTACCCGCCGGCGGGCGGCAACTCGGCTGCGGCCGTGGACGGTTGGATGCCCCAGTTCGCGGGGAGTCCGATGGCCAGGCCCGAACCGGCGGTCACCAGCGGGAGCTCGCGCACGGCCTCGCCGAGGCGCAGCAGGTCGTCGTTGGAGACGGCGTCCACGACGGCGAACGCGACCCCTGCGGACCGGAGTTCGGCGATACGGGTCCGCACCGCGTCCGCGCCGGCCGCGAGGACCGTGTGGTCGATGAGCCCGACGGGACGTGTGGTCTGGGCGCCGAGCACGGAGACCAGGTTGGAGTCGGTCATCGGCGTCAGCGGATGGTTCCGCATGCCGCTCTCGCTCAACAGGACGTCGTCCACGAAGAGATGGCCCTTGAAGACGGTGCGCCCGTTGTCCGGGAAGGCCGGGGTGGCCACCGTGAAGCCGGTGCCCAGCGCGTCCATCAGGGCCTCGGCGACCGGTCCGATGTTCCCGGCGGGGGTGGAGTCGAAGGTCGAGCAGTACTTGAAGTAGATCTGCTCGGCGCCCGCGTTCCGCAGCCACGCCAGCGCGCGCAGGGAGGCAGCGACCGCCTCCGCGGCGGGAACGGTACGGGACTTGAGCGCGATGACGACGGCGTCCGCGTCCGGCGCGACAGCCTCGGCGCCGTCTTCGGGTACCTCCATGAGCTGGACCACGCGCATGCCCGCGCGCACGAGGTTGTTCGCCAGGTCGGTGGCGCCGGTGAAGTCGTCGGCGATGGCACCGAGCCGGATGCCCATGTCAGCTCTCCTCCGGCTTCGGCAGGTCGACTCCGGGGAAGATCTTGATGACCGCGCTGTCGTCCTCGCCGCCCAGGCCCGAGGCCGCCGCCTGGAGGAACATCTGGTGGGCGGTGGCGGCGAGCGGCAGCGGGAAGCGCTCGGGGCGGGCGGAGTCGAGCACGATACCGAGGTCCTTGACGAAGATGTCGACGGCGGAAAGGGGCGTGTAGTCACCGGCGAGCACATGCGCCATGCGGTTCTCGAACATCCACGAGTTGCCCGCGCTGTGGGTGATGACCTCGTACAGCGTCCCGGCCGGGATACCGGCCCTGATGCCCAGCGCCATCGCCTCGGCGGCCGCGGCGATGTGGACGCCGGCGAGCAGCTGGTTGACGACCTTGACCTTGGAACCGAGCCCGGCGCTCGCGCCCAGCCGGTGCACGGTCGCGCTCATCGCGTCCAGGACGGGATCGGCGACGGCGTACGCCTCCGGGGAGCCGGAGGTCATCATGGTCAGCTCTCCGGCCGCCGCGCGGACGGCGCCGCCGGAGACGGGGGCGTCCAGATAGAGCACGTCCAACTCGGCCAGCCTGCTGTCGAGTTCGGCGGACTCGGCGGGGTCGATGGTGGAGCACATCACGAACACGGCTCCCGGCCGCAGTCGCCCGGCGGCACCGCCCGCACCGAACAACACCTGTTCGGTCTGGGCCGAGTTGACGACGACGCCGACCAGGACATCGACGGTCGCGGCGAGTTCACCGGGGGTCGGGAAGGCCGTGCCGCCCTCGCGGGCGAAGCCGGCGGCCACTTCGGGCCGCAGGTCGTGGACCCCGACCTCGTACCCCGCGTTCCGCAGACTCCGTGCCATCCCGAGCCCCATGGCCCCGAGTCCCACCACGCCCACGCGGGGCGGGGCGGACCTTTCCTGGTCGTTCACGCGCAACATCCTCGTCTCGCTGTGGCCGCCCGGGCGCCCTTCCCTGCCGGGCCCCTTCGCCTACGATCTGGTCATATGATGACCTGATGATGAGAGTTGATGCGCTGTGATGCCGGTCACATAATCACTCACTCGGGCATGACCGAAGCCCAGGCCCGGGATCAAACCCCGGCCTGGGCTTCGGCGTCTTCGGTGTCTTCGGCGTCTTCGGTGTGCCGCCGTCAGGGGCGGCCGACCCGGCCGAGGATGGTCGTCGCCTGCGCCGGGTTGGCGCGGAGCCAGGCGGTCAGGTGCTCCTGGACGGCCTCGGTGACGCAGGCGCGGACGGGCGCGTTGCCCAGCCGGCCGCGAATCGGCCCCTCCAGCTCGGGCCGGTCGAGCTTCACCGACACGATCGCGGTCAGGCCCGCGCCCAGCCGGGCGGGGGTGAAGCCGGGGTCGGACGGGCCGAGCAGCCGCCGCTCCCGGGCACAGGCGGTGAGCGCGGCGGCCAGGCCGTCCCGGAAGCCGAGTTCGTGTGTGCCGCCGTCGGTGGTCGGCAGGCTGTTGGCGTAGCTCGCGATCCGTTCGTCGCGGCGGTCGCACCAGCGCAGGGCCACCTCCACGGTTCCCGCCATCTCGGCGTACTCGTGCTCGAAGCCGATCACGTCCGGGTGGAGCGGGGCACTGTGCCGCGCGACGCGGTCCCCCGGGCCGCCCGGGAAGCGGAAGTGAAGGGACCGGGGCGCCGCGGGGTCGCGGTCGTCCGTCACGGTGATGTCCAACTCGCGGTTCAGGAAGGCCAGTTCCCTGAAGCGCTCGGCCAGTGCGTCGAACGAGAGCTCCAGCGTCTCGAAGATCTCGGCGTCGGGCCGGAAGGTGATCACGGTTCCGCTGTCGTCGGCCGGACCGGTACGGGTGGGCACTCCGACCGGCACGCCGCGCTCGTACTCCAGGACCCAGCAGGCGCCGTCGCGCCGTACCTCTGCCGTCAGGCGGCTCGACAGGGCGTTGACGGCGGCCAGTCCCACGCCGAAGGAGCCGCCGAACAGCGAGCGCCGGTCGGTGGACGGCGTCCCACACCAGAGCTGCGTCAGCCGGCTCTCCAGCGAGGGGCCGTCACCGTGCCCCGCGTACCCGACCGCAAGGCCCGTACCGTCGTCGGCTACGCGGATGCCGCCGTCGGGGGTGAGGGTGATCCCGACATGGCCGGCGGTGCCGCCGAGGACCTCGTTCAGCGCCCGCTCGGCGGCTTCGAGCACCAGGTAGCGCAGGCCGCGTTCACCGACCGATCCGATGAACATGCCGGGCCGCTGCCGAACGGCCTCCAGCCCCTCCAGAACCACGATCGCACTGGCGTCGTACGCCGGGGATTCCTCGCTCATGATGCCCCCTCCGAGGGTGTCCGACAGAGCTCTCCCAACCTAGGGGATTTCCAGGAAAACACCAGGTCAGAGCCGATGCGGCGAGGCTGCGGACGGGCTCCTGACGGGCCGTCGGGAGCGGTGGGCGGGAAGGGTGCGCGCTGACGCGGCGAGGCCGCCTGCGCCCCTCCGGGAGGTGCCTGCGGCACTGTTCCGGACGGCCGCAGGGCCACGAATTCCAAGAGATTCCCACCCGGCCGGGTGGAGTCGTCAGCGGGACTTGCGCGCCCGGGCCGCCCTCCGGGCTTCGGCGAGCTTGCGGGCCTCCGCGGTCTTGCGGGTCTCCTTGGCGGGGCGGCCCGGGCGGGTGCCCATGCCGCGGAAGGGGGCGTTGGTGTTCTTCGCGGGGGTGGACGACGGAGCGCGCCGGGCGCCGGTGAGGGCGGTCAGCTTGGCCTCGCCGGAGCGGACCGGGGTGACCGTGGGGCGGATGCCGGCCTCCGACATCATCGCGTTCACCTCGCGCCGCTCGCCGGGCGTGACCAGGGTGACGACGCTGCCGGACTCGCCCGCGCGGGCCGTACGGCCGCCGCGGTGGAGGTAGTCCTTGGAGTCGGCGGGGGGATCCACGTTGACGACGAGGTCCAGGTCGTCGACGTGGATGCCGCGGGCGGCGACGTTGGTGGCGACCAGCACCGTGATCGCGCCGTCCTTGAACTTGCCCAGCGTGTGCGTGCGTTGGGGCTGCGACTTGCCGCTGTGCAGGGCGGCGGCCTGGATGCCGCTGTCGCGCAGGTGGCGGGTGAACCGGTCCACGGCGACCTTGGTGTCCAGGAACATCAGGACCCGGCCGTCGCGGGCGGCGATCTCGGTGGCGGTGGCGAGCTTGTCGGCGGGGTGGACGAGGAGCACGTGGTGCTCCATCGTCGTCACCGATCCCGACGGCCGGTCGACCGAGGCGAAGACCGGATCGTGGAGGTGGTCCTTGACCAGGCGGTCCACGTCGCGGTCGAGCGTGGCGGAGAACAGCATCCGCTGCCCCTCGGGGCGCACCTGGCCGAGGAGTTCCGAGACCTGGGGCAGGAACCCCATGTCGCACATCTGGTCCGCCTCGTCCAGCACCGTGATCTCCACGCGGTCCAGGCGGCAGTCCCGGCGGGACACCAGGTCGGTCAGCCGTCCCGGGGTGGCGACGACGACCTCGGCCCCGGTCTTCAGCGACGCCGCCTGCCGCCCGATGGACAGGCCGCCGACCACGGTCGCCAGCCGGACGCCGAGCACCTCCGCGTACGGCGTCAGGGCGTCGGTCACCTGCTGCGCGAGCTCCCTGGTCGGTACGAGGACCAGGGCGAGGGGCCGCTTGGCGTCGGCGCGCCGGCCCGCCGTACGGACCAGCGTCGGCAGACCGAAGGCGAGCGTCTTGCCCGAGCCGGTGCGCGCCCGGCCGAGGATGTCGCGCCCCGCGAGGGCGTTCGGCAGGGTGGCCGCCTGGATCGGGAACGGCTCGCGCACCGCCAGCTCGGTCATCGTGCGGACCAGCTCCGAGGGCAGGTCCAGCTCGGCGAACGCCTCGACCGGCGGCAGGCCCGGCGTCGTCCCGGCGGGTGCCGGGTCCACGCTCTCCGGCACCTCGGCGCGGTCGTTGTCGTCGGCACCGGAGTGCCGCCCGGGGTTCGGCGTCTTCGCGTTCATGGGGACCTTCCTTCGCTGGTGACCCCGAACGGACAGGGCCCGCGCCTTGGTCGGCACGGGCCCTGTGTGTTTCGAAGCGTACGGTCATTTTACCAGCGCGCGGCCGACGGCGACCGGGCACCGGCTACCCGCCACCGAGTCATACGGCGACTCCGCACACCGCACTCAGGTATCCCCCCACCACCGAAGCGTCCCCCGCGTCCGAAACAACCCCCACATAGCCGTCCGGACGAATGAGGACGAGCGTACGATCACTCGCCCCGTAAGCCCGGCGCAGGTGCCCGGCGGTGTCGGCGACGTCGTCACTGTCAGCCACCTCGTCCACGACCCGAAGCGTCCTGACGACGTCTCGCGGGAACGCCACCCCGCCCGCGCCCCCGAAGCACAGCAGCGTGAAACGCCCGCCGCGCATCAGGACGAACAGCCTTCGCTCGCCGCCCGTTGTCGTCAGCCCGGGAGCATCCGGCGCCCGATCACCCGCGCGCAGAACGGCGTTGTCGTCACGGTCGTCGCGCGCGAGCGCCAAGTCCCGGTAACCGATGTCCAGTTGGATCGTGCTCGCGTCCCGGCGGATCGGGATGCCGTTCGCTTTCATCATCTGTTCGAGCCGCGCGGTCGAGAAGCCCAGCACATGCGCCGCGACCGGCCGCCGCTCGGACTCGTAGGTGTCGAGGAGGGACGGGTCGGCACCCTGCGTGACCGCGGCGAGCTTCCAGCCCAGGTTCACCGCGTCCTGGATGCCCGTGTTCATCCCCTGGCCGCCCGCCGGTGAGTGGATGTGGGCGGCGTCTCCGGCGAGGAACACGCGGCCCGCGCGGTAGCGGCCGGCGAGGCGGATGTTGGCCCGCCACAGCGAGGACCACTCCGGTTCGTGGAGGCGGATGCCGGTACGGCCGGTGCGCCGGTCCAGCGTCGCCTGCATGTTCGCGAGCGTGAGCCGCGCGTCCTGGCCCGGCGCGACACTGGCCTGGTACTGGAACACGTCGGTCGACGGCAGCGGGCAGAGCGCGACGATGCCTTCCGCGTGCCGCCAGACGCGCCAGGCGTCGGGGTCGACGCCGTCGGCGCGGACGTCGGCGACGATCATCCGCACCTCTTCGCGGGTCTCGCCCTCGAAGGCGATTGCGGCCCGCTTGCGGACGACGCTGTGGCCGCCGTCGCAGCCGGCCAGCCACCGCGCGGTGACGGTCGTGACGTCGCCCTTCACGTCCATGACCTGTGCGGACACACCGTCGTCGGACTGCTCGAAGTCCACCAGTGACATGCCGAACCCGACCGCGCCGCCGAGTTCGGCCAGCCGCAGCCTGAGCGTCTCCTCGACGCGCCACTCGGGCGTGATCAGGCTCGCGGCGTAGGGGATGTCGGGGCGGTCCGCCAGCGACTCGGGCACCGCGCCGCCGTAGGTCACCCGGCCGTCCGGGGCGATCGACCACATCGGCATCGCCAGGCGGCCGTGCGCGAGGACGTGGTCGATGACGCCGAGGTTCTCGAAGGCTTCGAGGGTGCGCGGCTGGACGCCCTTGCCGCGCGAGCCGGGCTGCGGTCCCGGGGCGGCCTCGATGAGCCGGAACGACACGCCACGGCGGGCGAGTTCGCAGGCCAGCGTGAGGCCGGTCGGGCCCGCGCCGACGATGAGCACGGTGGGGGCGTTCGGTGGCCGCTCGGACTTCGTCATGGTCTCGCCCTCGCAATAAGAGTGGTTGGCATCTCTTATACGGGGTCATTGATAAGAGACGCAAGCCTCTCTTACGATGGCGGCATGAGCACACCGGCCGCCAAGCCCGCACAGCGCCGCCGAGGGGCCGACCTGGAGGCGGCCCTGCTGGACGCCGCGTGGCACGAGCTGACCGACACCGGCTTCGCGAAGCTGACCATGGAGTCCGTCGCCGCCCGCGCCAAGACGGGGGTCGCCGTGCTGTACCGCCGCTGGGCGAACAAGGACGAGCTGGTCCTCGCGGCGCTCCGGCACCACCGCGACAGCCACCCCGTCGAACTGCCCGACACCGGCAGCCTGCGCGGCGACCTGCTGGCGGCGCTCACCGGCATGGGGCAGGACCGCGCCGCGTTCTTCACCACCACCGTGAGCGCGGGCCTGTCGGGACTGCTGGCCGGCAGCGGACTCAGCCCCGCCCAGGTGCGCGAGCGGATTTTCGGCCAACAGGCGGCGGAACGCGTCAGGACGATCTACGAGCGCGCGGAGCACCGGGGGGAGATCGACCTGAAGCGCACCCCTCCCGCCGTGCTCGCCATGCCCTATGACCTGGTCAGACACGACCTGTTCATGCGGCTCGCACCTGTACCGAGCGAGCGCATCCGGGCGATCGTCGACGACCTCTTCCTGCCGCTCGTCGAGCGCTGACCGGCCGCCGCACGCACCCCACACCCACCCGCGAACACCCCAAAACCCGGGCAAACCCCGCCGGTTGAAAAATCCGCGCACCGCTCATTGACGCCTCCCCGCCTGACTGCAATCGTTCTCTGACAACGGTTTCAGCGACGAAACGGGAGATCCTCTGTGAGCACCATCCATGATGTGGCTGCCCGCGCCGGGGTCTCCGCCGCCACGGTCTCCCGGCATCTGCGCGGGCAGCGCGTGCGCAGCGCCGAGGTGATCCAGGAGGCCATCGACGCGCTGGGGTACCGGCCCAGTGCCGTCGCCCAGTCGCTGAAGTCCGGGCGGACACGGACGATCGGTGTCGTCGTCCCCGACATCAACAACCCGTACTTCGCGGCCGTCGTGAAGGGCATGGAGTCGGCCTCGCGCGACCGCGGCTACCGCATCCTCCTCGCCAACAGCGACGAGAGCGGCGAGCGCGAGGACGACGTGCTCTCCGACATGGTCCATCAGGTCGACGGGGTGATCCTGGCCCCCGCGACCGAGCAGGACGAGACACCGCTGCATGTCCGGGACGCGGGCGTGCCGCTGGTGTTCGTGGACCGTGATCTGGCGGGCGGCGAGCACTTCGACGCCGTGCTGGTGAACAACCACGAGGGCGGCCGGCAGGCGGCCTCCCATCTGCTCTCGCTCGGCCACACCCGGATCGCCGCCATCAGCGGCCAGCAGGAGACGACGCCCGGACGGCACCGCCGCGAGGGGTTCGTGGCGGCGCTGACCGAGGCCGGCGTGGAACTCCTGCCGGAGTTCGACCTGATCGGTGACTTCCGGGAGGAGAGCGGCTACCAGCTCACGCTGCGCCTGCTGTCCGCGGCCGAGCCGCCCACGGCCCTGTTCACGGCCAACAACCTCATGACCCTGGGGGCGCTGAAGGCGCTGCACGACATGCGCGTCGGCATCCCCGACCAGGTCAGCGTGATCGGTTTCGACGACCTCGACACCGGCCCGCTGCTCAACCCGCCGCTCACCGTCGTCGATCGCCCCATGGTCGAGCAGGGCGTCCTCGCGATGCGTCTGCTGCTCCAGCGGCTGGGCCAGGACGAGGGCCAGGGCGGCGCCTCCCGCCGGATCACGCTCGACACCAAGCTCGTCCAGCGCGGCTCCACGGCACCGCCGCCCCGGCGTTAGCCGCCACCGGCGCCGGGCCGTACCGCCGCCGTAGACACAGACAGCAACAACACCCCTGAGGGCAAGGGCACTTCCGCCATGCCCCTCCCCCGGCCATGCCAAAAACACCCATGCCCCAAACAGGAGGAAGACCGCGATGACCCGGACCGGTGTTCTCGTCGTCGGCAGCATCACCGCGGACGTCACCGCGTTCACGCAGCGGCTGCCGCGCCCCGGCGAAACCGTGCTGGGGGACGACTTCACCCTCGTCCTCGGCGGCAAGGGCGCCAACCAGGCCGTCGCCGCCGCCCGTTCGGGCGCGCCGACCTGGATGGCCGGCTGCGTCGGCGAGGACCTCTTCCGGGACCTCGCGCTGGACGGCCTGCGCGCCCACGGCGTCGAGACCTCGGAGGTGCGTACGGTTCCCGGGCGCACCGGGGTCGCCCACATCCGCGTCGACGCCTCCGGCGAGAACGACATCGTCATCACCCCGCTGGCCAACGCCTCGCTCACGCCCGAGATGGTGGACGAGAGCATCGCCGCGACCCGGGACCGCACTCGCGTCCTGCTGCTGCAGCTGGAGGTACGGGCCGAGGTCACCCGCCATGCCGCGCGGGCCGGTGCCGAGGCCGGGTTCACCGTGGTGCTCGATCCGGCGCCCGCGCAGCAACTGCCCGACGACATCTGGCAGTACGTGGACGTCGTCACCCCGAACGAGAGCGAGGCAGCCGCGCTGACCGGCGTCGACGTGGACGGCCCCGAGTCCGCCGAGCGGGCGGCCCGCTGGTTCCTCGACCGGGGCGTACGGCACGCGCTGATCACGCTCGGCGGGGCCGGCGCGGTCTCGGTCACCGCAGACGCGGTCCGGCACTTCCCGGCCTTCCCGGTCACCCCCGTCGACACCACGGCGGCCGGGGACGCCTTCACCGGCGCGTTCGGCGCGGCCCTCGCGGCGGGGCTGGACACCGACACCGCCGTACGACGCGGCATGGCGGCCGGTGCCCTGGCCACCACCCGTCCCGGAGCGAGCCCCTCGCTGCCCGGCCTGGCCGCGGTCGACGCCCTGCTCGCCACCGCCGACACCGACCACGGCCCGGCCACCGCCGACGCCGACCCCACCACCGGCCCGGCCTCCGCCGGCGCCGCGACCGACCTGGAAGGAGCCGCCTCGTGAGGCGCAACAACGGAACGCTCAACGGGCAGCTGGCCCGGGTCATCTCCGAGCTGGGCCACACCGATCAGCTCGTCGTCACCGACGCGGGCCTGCCGATCCCACCCGGCGTGGAGCGGGTGGACCTGGCCATAGCCGAGAACCTGCCGCGCTTCCTGGAGCTGCTGGACGTGGTCCTGGCCGAGGTCGCGGTGGAGGACGTGCTGCTGTCGGAGGAGATCAAGGAGGCGAGCCCCGGGATGCTCGCCGAGATAGAGAAGCGGCTGGCCGCACAGGGCGTGGCCCTGCGCTTCGTCCCCCACACCACCTTCAAGCAGGCGACCGCCTCCGCACGGGCCGCCGTTCGCTCCGGGGAGTTCACCCCGTACGCGAACGTGCTGCTCACGGCGGGCGTCGTGTACTGAGGAGCCAGGCATGAGGCTACGACTTGAGGACGTCACCAAGTCCTTCGGCGAGAACAGTGTGCTGCGCGGTGTCACCTTCGAGGTCGGTCCGGGCGAGGTCGTCGCCCTGGCCGGGGAGAACGGGGCCGGGAAGTCCACGCTCACCCGGGTCATCTCGGGCGCGCACCAGCCGGACTCGGGGCAGGTCGTCATCGACGGCGAGCCGGTGACGTTCAAGAACCCGCAAGGGGCGATGGCCCGGGGCATCGAGGTCATCTACCAGGAGTTCCGGCAGAACCTCTTCCCGCATCTGAGCGTCGCCGAGAACATCCATGTCCTCGACCGCGACCGGCGGTTCGGGCGGCTGCTGGTCTCCCGGAAGCGGATGGCCGAGGAGGCACGGTCGGCCCTCGCCGCGCTCGGCATGGACGGCATCGACGTGCTCGCCCCCGTGGGCACGCTCGGTGTCGCCGAGCAGCAGATGGTCGAGATCGCCAAGGCCACCTCGCACGAGCTGCGGCTGCTCATCCTGGACGAGCCGACGGCGGCGCTCGACGAGCGCGAGTCCGAGCAACTCTTCGAGCAGGTGAAGCGGTTGAGGGACGAGGGCGTGTCCATCGTCTACATCAGCCACCGCCTGGACGAGATCTTCGAGCTGGCCGACCGGATCGTGGTCCTGCGGGACGGTCTGGTCGCGCTGGACTCGCCGATCGCCGAGACCGGCCCGGCGCAGGTCGTCGCGGCGATGGTCGGCAACGCGGTGGACGACTTCTACCCCAAGGAGCGCAACTCCGGGGAGGAGACCGTCCTGCGGGTCCGGGGCGGCTCCGGGAGCGTCTTCCACGGGGTCGATCTGGAGGTCCGTGCCGGGGAGGTGCTGGGCATCGGCGGTGTGGTCGGCTGCGGCCGGAGCAGTCTGCTGCGCGCGCTGTTCGGCCTGGAGCCGCTCACCTCCGGCACGGTCGAGGTCGACGGCCGGCCGGTGCGGCTGCGCCATGTCCGGGACGCCATCGCCGCCCGCATCGCCTACGTCACCCCCGACCGGCAGGCGGAGGGTCTGTGCCCTGACCTGTCCGTGGAGGCCAATGTCTCGCTGGCCACGCTGCGCAGGCACACCGGGCCGGGCGATCTCGTACGCCGGGCCCGGGAGCGGGAGGCCACCGGCGAGGTCATGTCCCGGCTGCGCGTGCGGACCGCCTCCCCGGAGGCCGCGGTCACCTCGCTGTCCGGCGGCAACCAGCAGAAGGCGCTGTTCGCCAAGTGGGTCCTGACCGGTCCCCGGGTGCTGCTCATGGACGAGCCGACCCGAGGGGTGGACGTCGGGGCCAAGACCGAGATCTACCGCATCATCAACCAGCTCACGGCGGACGGCGTGGCCGTCGTCCTGGTGAGTTCCGACCTCCCCGAGCTCGTCGCCATGTCGGACCGCGCGGTCGTCATGCGCCAGGGGCGGGTGGTGGCCGAGATGTCCGGCGACCGCCTGAGCGAGCAGTCCGTCCTGGAACACGCATTGGTGGGTGCCGCATGACCTCCGTACTGAAATCCGTGGGCCGCCAACTGCGGGCGGTATGGATGCTGTTGCTGGTGGGCGTGGTCCTGAGCATCGCCTCGCCGGTCTTCCTGACCAGCACCAATCTGCTGAACGTCGGCCTCGCCACCTCGGTGGTCGCGCTGCTGGCGATCGGGCAGACGTACGTCATCGTCCTGGCGGAGATCGACCTCTCGGTCGGCGCCGTCCTCGGCTTCTCCTCCGTGGTGACCGCCCTCGTCCTGCGCGACCACGGGCTGCTGCCCGCGCTGGCGGCCGGCCTCGGGGTCGGCGCGGCCGCGGGTCTGGTCAACGGGCTGCTGGTCACCCGGACCCGGATGCCGTCCTTCATCGCCACGCTGGCGATGATGTCCATCCTGTCCGGGCTGACGCTCCAGCTGAGCGACGGCAACCCGGTCGGTGTCGACGACTACGCCTTCCAGGGCATCGGGCAGGACTACGTCGCCGGCATCCCGCTCCCCGTGTGGCTGATGGTGGCCGGGTACGCGGTCTTCGGCGTGCTGCTCGCCCGCACCGGCTTCGGCCGCTTCGTCTACGCGACCGGTGACAACCTGGAGGCCGCCCGGCTCTCGGGCATCCGTACCCAGCGGGTCAAGGTGCTCGCCTTCGTGATCAGCGGACTGCTGGCGGCGCTCGGCGGCTTCATCCTCACGGCCCGGCTCTCCACCGCCGAGCCGACCGCCGGTACGGGTCTGGAGCTGGAGTCGATCGCCGCCGTCATCATCGGCGGCACCAGCCTCGCCGGCGGCCGGGGCAAGCTGCTCGGCACCCTGATCGGCGCGCTGGTCCTCGGTGTCATCGACAACGGGATGAACCTGCTGGACGTGTCGCCGTTCCTGCAGAGCGTGGTCAAGGGCGTGGTCATCCTGCTGGCCGTCTTCCTGGACCGCAACGTGGACGGCCTGCGGGCGATGGTCGCCTGGCGCAAGCCGCCCGTGCCCTCCGAACCCGCGGCACCGGACACCGCGCTCCCCGCGGCCCCCGTCCCCACCGCGCACCACACCCCCTGAACACCCCCCGCGACACCCGCTGAGCATTCCCCCGTACGTCCTCTCGCACGTCCCCTGAAGGAGCCGCACCATGTCCGTCACCCGCACCGTAAGGGCGGCCGCCGCGCTCGCCGCCGTCACCGCGCTCGCCCTGACCGGCTGCAGCCGGGGCTCGGCCTCCGACACCGCCTCCGCCAAGGGGTCGGGGAAGAAGACCGCCACCCTGATCATGAGCACCCTGAACAACCCGTTCTTCGTGAGCGTGGGCAACGGCGCCAAGTCCCAGGCGGCCAAGTCCGGGGTGAAGCTCAGCGTGCAGAACGCCAACAACTCCGACTCCACCGCGCTCAACCTGGCCACCACCGCCGTCTCCAAGCAGGTCGGCGCGCTGATCATCGACCCGGTGAGCAGCACCTCCGCGACGGCGTCGGTCAAGCAGGCCAACGGCGCGGGCATCCCGGTCATGGCGTTCGACCGCAAGCCCGAGGGCGGCAAGCTGTCGTCCTTCATCGGCTACGACGCGATCCAGGCGGGCCGCAACGCCGCCGACGCGCTCGCCAAGTCCCTCGGCGAGAAGGGCACGATCGTCGAGATTCAGGGCCTTCTCGGCACCAACGTCGCCCAGGACCGCAGCAAGGGCTTCGAGGAGGAGATCGCCAAGTACCCGAAGATCAAGACCGTCGCCAAGCAGGCGGCCGACTTCGACCGGGCCAAGGCGCTGGACGTGATGACCAACATCCTCCAGGCGCACCCCGACATCGACGGTGTCTACGCCGCCAACGACGAGATGGCGATGGGCGCCCTGGCCGCCCTCAAGTCCCGCCACCTCGCCGGGAAGGTCAAGCTCGTCGGCAACGACGGCATCGCCGACGCCCTCGCCGCGATCCAGGCCGGCACGATGTACGCCACCAACGCCGAGTCGCCGTACGCCCTCGGCCAGAAGGTCATCAGCCTCACCGGCCAGGTCCTCGACGGCAAGAAGGTCAGCGCCTCGGAGACCCTCCAGGGCAAGCTGGTCACCAAGGCCACGGTGAAGGAGTACGCCCAGTACCTGGTCGGCATCGGCGACTCGGCGGACGTGCCGGCGGCGCTGCGGTAAGCGGGTCCCGGTCGTCTCACGGTGGAGGTCCGGAGCCCGGGCCTCCACCGCCGCGTTTCACGAGCTCCCCGGCCGCACGGCCGCTCCCCGGGAGCCGACCTGCTCGGCGAGGCGCCGCCGGTAGTTCGGGCACTCGGTGATGTCCTCGTACGCGCAGTTCAGGCCGCCCTCGACGAGCTCCAGCGAGGCCCGGGCCGCGGCGATTCTCGATCGGAGTTCTTCGGCCTCGGCACGCAGGATCCCCTGCCGTGCGGCCCGCCCGGCGGTGGCGGACAGGTTCCTGATGGTGTCCAGGCTCAGGCCGGCCTCCTTGAAGACGAGGATCGTCGCCACGCGGGTGAGGTCGCCCGCGCCGTAGCGGCGGCGGCCGCCCGCGTCCCGTACGGGGTGCAGCAGGCCCCGCGACTCCCAGTGCCGCAGGACGTGCGTGGCGAGACCGAACCGTGCCGCGAGGGCGCCGATGCTCATGAGACTCGCGCCATTGTCTCCGCTTGACTTCATGCCGACATTAAGTTGCAGCCTGGCGTCCATGTTCAAGGACCAGGAAACACCGGAAGAGCACCACGACACCCAGGCCCTGCTGGCCGTCCTCGACGCCGCGGACCGGCTGCCGGGCGCCGGCCTGCTGCGGGCCCGCTCCTACGAACTGCTGTCCCTCGCCCCTGCCTCGACCGTCGTGGAGGTCGGCTGCGGTGCCGGGCGCGCCGTCGCCGAGCTGGCCGGGCGCGGCGTCCACGCGGTGGGCGTGGACCCCGATCCGCGGATGCTGGCCACGGCCCGGGAACGGTGGCCGGCGGGCGAGTTCCTGGAGGCGGGGGCGGAGGAGCTGCCGTTCGCCGACGGGAGCGTGCGCGGCTACCGTGCGGAAAGGGTCTTCCACGTTCTTCGGGAGCCGGGGCGGGCGGTGGCGGAGGCGCGGCGCGTCCTGTGCCCGGGCGGCAGGATCGTCCTGGTGGGACAGGACTGGGACGCCATCATGATCGACTCCGACGACGCGGCGCTCACCCGCACGATCGTGCACGCCCGCGCCGACCTCCTCGGCACGCCACGCGCCGGCCGCCAGTACCGCGCCCTGCTCCTGGACGGCGGCTTCGGCGATGTCACCGTGGAGGCGCACACCAGCGTGTTCACCGATCCCTCGATGCTGTCGCTGCTCACCAGGCTCGCCGAGGCGGCCTGTGCGAAGGGCGCCGTCGACCGTGACCGGGCCGACGAGTGGCTCGCCGAACAGCGCCGGCGCGCCGAGGCCGGCCGCTTCCTGACCGCCGTTCCGTTCTTCGTGGCCGCCGGTTCCGCCTAAGGAGCAGCCGGAGGCACGCGGCGGGCGGGCAGGTCGGTGTGGGCGACCACGGCCCGCTCTCCCGCTCTACTCGTTCACCAGCAGGATCTTGCCGACGTGCCCGCCGGCCTCCATGAGCCGGTGTGCCTCGGCGGCCTGGGACATGGGGAGGCGCTGGTCGATGACGAGTTGTACGGTCCCGTTCTCGATCATCGGCCAGACCTGGTCGCGTACCTGGGCGACGATCGCGGCCTTCTGCTGCCTGGACCGGGTCCGCAGAGTCGTGCCGTGCACGGAGGCGCGCTTGAAGACCAGTTCCGCAAGGTTGAGGTTGGCCTCCAGACCGTCCTGGAGGCCGATGACGACCAGGCGTCCGTCGGGGGCGAGGGAGCGCACGTTGCGTTCGAGGTAGCTGCCGCCGACGACGTCGAGGATGACGTCGTAGGGGCCGTGCTCGGTGAAGTCCTCGGTGCGGTGGTCGATCGTGACGTCGGCGCCCAACTCCCGGGCGCGGGCGGCCTTTTCGGGGCCGCCGACCGTGGTGACGACCCGGGCGCCGAGCGCCTTGGCGATCTGGATCGCCATGGTGCCGACGCCGCCGGCTCCGCCGTGGACGAGGAGGGTCTCGCCCTTCTTGAGTCCGGCGGTCATGACGATGTTGGACCACACCGTCGCCACCGCCTCGGGCAGCCCCGCCGCGTCGGCCAGCCCAACTCCCTTGGGAATGGGCAGCAGTTGGCCTTCCGGCACGGCGACCTTCTGCGCGTAGCCGCCTCCGGTGAGCAGCGCGCAGACCTCGTCGCCCACCTGCCAGCCGGTCACGCCCTCGCCGAGGGCGCTGATACGGCCCGAGACCTCAAGTCCCGGGTAGGGCGAGGTGCCCGGCGGGACGGGGTAGAGACCCCAGCGCTGCATGACGTCCGCCCGGTTGAGGGCGCTGGCGACGACGTCGACGACGACCTCGCCGGCGGCGGGCGCCGGGTCCTCGACGTCGGTCCACTCCAGGACCTCGGGGCCGCCGGGCTCCTTGATCGACACTGCCTTCATGACGCTCCGTCCATAGAACCGCGGACTCCCGCGCACGCATCGGCGCACATCCGGGAGCTCGATGTTTACAGCACACACATTAGGCCGCGAGTGTGTGCACTGTCAACATGAGGCGAGTCCTAGACGCGCGCCTCCCCCTGCGGAGCCATCGCCGCCGACGCCGCGAACAGCGCCCGCACGGCCGCGCAAACCTGGGCGTCCACCACCTCGGGGGTCGAGGAGTCGAGCTTGCCGTCCAGGCACAGGAAGGCCAGACCGTGGACGAGCGCCCACACCGTGGTCGCGAGGGCCTCCGGATCGGCGGCGCCGGGGAAGGCGCCGCGCACGACGGCGTGGACGTACCCGGAGACGGCGGCGGTCGCCGCGACCCGCTCCTCGCTGTTCGGGTCGCACGGCTCCGCGAACATCACCCGGAACATCGCGGGCCGGTCGAGCGCGAACCGGACGTACGCGACGGCGACCGAGGCCAGTTCGTCGGCGGTCGCGGGCGCGGGGTGCGCGGCGGCCAGTTTTCCGGCGAGTTCGCGGTATCCCTCGGCGGCGACGGCGGAGACCAGCGCGTCGCGGTCCGCGTAGTGACGGTAGGGGGCCGTCGCGGACACCCCCGCCCGCCGCGCCACCGCCCGCAGCGAAAGTCCGGCGCTGCCGTCCTCCTCCAGCAGCCCCAGCGCGGCACGCAGGCAGGCCGCGCGCAGATCGCCGTGGTGGTACGAGCTGCTCGCTTGCGGCATAGGTCACACTCCTTGAAGTTTACGGCGCTTACATTCCTGGCTTAATGTGAACGCTGCACACATTGTAAGCGATCGAGATCGAGAGGGGAATGCAGGATGATCAGCGAGCTTTTCTCGCCGCTGTCCCTGAACTCCGGGCAGGTACTGGGCAACCGGATCGCCAAGGCGGCCATGGAGGAGAACATGGCGGCCGACGGCCAGTTGCCCGGCCACGAACTGTTGGGGCTGTACCGGCGCTGGGCCGGGGGCGGTGCCGGGCTGCTCATCACCGGCAACGTCATGGTCCACGCCGAGGCGCTGACCGGTCCGGCCGGGGTGGTCCTCGACGAGGCCGCGCCGCTGGAGCCGTTCACCGAGTGGGCGAAGGCCGGCAAGTCGGGGGGCGGGAAGATCTGGATGCAGATCAACCACCCCGGGCGGCAGATCGGCTCCGACATGCCCGGCGTCGTCTGGGGTCCGTCCGCCGTCGGTGTCGACCTCGGCAAGCACAGCAGCCGTTTCGGCCGCCCGGTCGCCATGACCGCCGAGCAGATCGGCGAGACCGTCACCCGGTACGCGGTGACCGCCCAGCGCGCCGAGCGGGCCGGCTTCGACGGGGTCGAGATCCACGCCGCGCACGGCTATCTGCTCTCGCAGTTCCTGTCGCCCCTGGTCAACAAGCGCACCGACCAGTGGGGCGGCTCGCTGGAGAACCGGGCCCGGATGCTGCTGGACATCGTCCGCGCCGTACGGGCCGCCGTCTCGCCCTCCTTCGCGGTCGCGGTCAAGCTCAACTCCGCCGACTTCCAGCGCGGGGGCTTCGACGCCGACGACGCGCGCCAGGTGATCGGGATGCTCGCCCCGCTCGGTGTCGACCTGGTCGAACTGTCCGGCGGCAGCTACGAGTCCCCGGCGATGTCCGGCCGTCCGGCCGACGCGCGCACCCAGGCCCGCGAGGCGTACTTCCTCGACCTGGCGAAGGACCTGGTCAGAAGCAGCCCGCTGCCGCTGATGCTCACCGGTGGCATCACCCGGCGCGAGACCGCCGAGCGGGTCCTCGCCGGCGGCGTGGCCGTCGTCGGCATGGGCACCGCCCTCGCCGTCACGCCCGACCTGCCCAGGCGCTGGCGGACGGGGCGCGAGGCGGAGCGGCAGCTGCGGCCGGTGACCTGGTCGGACAAGGCGCTCGCCTCGGCGGCGGGCATGGCCCAGGTACGGCACCAGATGCGCCGCATCGCCCGGGGCAGCCGCCCGACGCCCGGCACCCATCCGGCGGTGGCCCTCCTCGCGGAGCGGCGCAAGCAGCGGCGGGCACTGCGCCGTTACCGCACCTGGCTGGAGACGGTGCGGCGCGCGGCGTAGCGCGAACCCCGGCGCACGACAGAGGCGGCGCGGCTCCAACAGAGCCGCGCCGCCTCGTCGTCGGTTCAACGGGAGCCGATCGCCTTCAGCACCTTCAGCGCCCCGGTCAGCAGCGCGGCCCATGTCTCGGGCGCGATGCCGGACGGCGGGGTGAACCCCTGGACGCGCTGGTGTGCCACGGTCTGGGCCTCCGTGTACTTGAGGATGCCCTCGGCACCGTGGCGCCGGCCGAGCCCGGAGTCGCCCATGCCGCCCATCGGCGCGTCGACGCTGCCCCACGCGGCGGCGAACGCCTCGTTGACGTTGACGGTGCCCGCGTGCAGCCGGGCGGCGACGGCCCGGCCCCGCGAGGCACTGCGGGACCAGACGCTGGCGTTGAGGCCGTACGGCGTGGCGTTGGCCCGCGCGATCGCCTCGCTGTCGTCGCGGACGGGGTAGACCGACACGACGGGTCCGAAGGTCTCGTGGTCGTACAGCGTCATGTCGGGGGTGACGCCGGCGAGGATGGTGGGCTCGTAGAACAGCGGCCCCAGGTCCGGGCGCGCCCTGCCGCCCGCGAGGACCGTCGCCCCCTTGGCCACGGCGTCGTCGACGTGCTCGGTGACGGTCTTCAGCTGGGCGGGCGTGGTGAGGCTGCCGACGTCGCAGCCGAAGTCGTACGCGCCGCCGACCTTGAGCCGTTCGGCGCGGGCGACGAACGCGGCCACGAACGCGTCGTGGACGGACTCGGCCACGTACAAGCGCTCGATGGAGACGCAGAGTTGGCCGGCCGAGGGGAAGCAGGCGGCGATCGCGCCGTCGGCGGCCTTCTCGATGTCGGCGTCGTCGAGGACCAGCATGGCGTTCTTGCCGCCGAGTTCGAGGGAGGCGCCGATGAGCCGCTCCCCCGCGTCCCGCGCGATCTTGCGGCCGCTGGCGGTGGAGCCGGTGAACATCATGTAGTCGGCGTTGCTCATCAGCGCGCCGCCGATGGAACTGCCCCGTCCGATCACCATCTGCCAGACGCCGGAGGGCAGTCCGGCCTCCCGCATCAGCTCCAGCGACCACAGCGCGGTGAGCGCGGTCTGGGTGTCCGGCTTCTGGACGACGGCGTTGCCGGCCATGAGCGCGGCGATCGCGTCGCTGGCGGCCATGCTGAGCGGGTAGTTCCAGGGCGAGATGACCGCCACGACGCCCTTGGGGTGGCGCAGTTCGGTGGTGTGGGTGAGCAGCGGGATCGCGCCGCGGCGGCGCTTGGGCGCCAGGTACCGGGCGCCGTTGCGGGCGTAATAGCGGGACACGATGGCGATGTCCACGACTTCGAGGAACGCGTCCCGGCGGGTCTTGCCGTTCTCGGCCTGCATCAGGTCGAGCGCCTCTTCCTGGCGGGCGAGGACGAGGTCGTGGAAGCGCAGCAGGATCTGCTTGCGGCGGCTCAACGGCGTTGCGGCCCAGGCGCGTTGGGCGATCCTGGCGCGCGCGAAGGCGTCCTCGACGTCGGCGGGCGTGGAGACCGGGAGGTCGGCCAGGGGCAGGCCGGTGTAGGGGGCGGTGGTGGTCACGCGTACGGCGTCGGGGGCGGCGGTGACGCGTGCCGCCAGGCGCTCGATCCGGTCCGGGGTCAGGGACGCGGGCAACTGGGCGAAGGTGGCCGGGGTGTTGGCGCGGGTGGTGATCATGTCGGGCTCCTCGCTCACCGGCTGCGGACCGAGGTCGGGACCGGCATGTGCAGCGCGAGCTGCCCCTCGGTCACGACGTCGAACTGGACGGTCCGGATCGGCTTCAGCGAACGCAGATCGTCGGCCATCCGCCCTTCCCCCACGGTGAGTTGGAGGTCACGCGGGACGAGCGCGGTGCCCGCCGAGAGCACGTTGGTCTGGCTGAGGGTCGAGTGCCACGCCCCGCCGATCGAGGTGTACGAGGTCAGGGAGGTGACCCGCTTGCCGCTCGGGTGGCTGTTCTGGGCCGGGGTGGGCGCCGAGAGCGCGAGGTCGACGCCGCCCGCGTCGTTGGCCACGCGCGCGGTCGTGCGGTGGGCGTCGATGTCGACGTCCAGGCCGGTGACCCACTTGGGGAAGCCGTAGCCGTCGTGGCCGCGCACCTGGGCGATCTCCGTGCTCACCGGCAGGGAGAGCACGTACGAATCGAGGTGCTCGTTCTTGAGGGCGGCGACGAGGTCGAAGAAGCCGAGCTTTCCGTGCCGGGCGGGCTTCACGGCGATGCCGACGGCGGCCTCGGTGTAGAAGTCGATGTCGCAGACGTCGTACCGGAAGAACATCGCGGAGACGAGGCCGAGCCCGGGCGCGACCTCCAGCGGGGCCAGCTCGCGGGGCAGCCGGGAGCGGATGGCGCGGGTGGGCGCGAGCATCGTGAGCCGGGCGGTGGAGATCCGGTAGTAGAAGTTCGGGGTGAGGGTCTCGCCGATGGGCGAGTCGACCTTGGTCTTCGGCAGCTTCCGGAAGAAGTCCACGCCGCTGACGCGGGGGTCGCGGGCGACCTCGTCGAGGTCGGTGTCCATCCGGTAGCGGTCGTAGAGGCCGCCCTTGGGGACGGTGACCGTGCGGCCGCCGAGGTCCACCTCGACGGTGTCGTGCTGGGGCTGGGACGAGGGCATGGAGGGGCTCCCGAATCGCATGTTGACGGTGATTACATCAGCGTAGCCACCAATGTAAGCACCGTCAACACATGCGGGCGCGCCGCCGCCTCAGTCGTCGTGCAGCGCCGAACCCAGGAAGTCGATGGCGATCTTGCGGGCGATGTCGGCCGCCTTCGTGTCGCGCAGGCTGTCCAGGAGCAGGAAGTCGTGGACCATGCCCGCGACCCGCACGGAGGTGACGTCGTTGCCCGCCTCGCGGAGCTTGTTGGCGTACTTCTCACCCTCGTCACGCAGCACGTCCGCCTCGTCGGTGATGACCAGGGTCGGCGGCAGCCCCTGGAGCTCCTCCAGGGTCGCCTGGAGCGGGGAGGCGTAGATCTCGGCGCGCTGGGCGGGGTCGGTGGTGTAGGCGTCCCAGAACCACTTCATGGCGTCGCGGGTGAGGTAGTAGCCCTCGGCGAACTGGTGGTAGGACGGCGTGTCGAAGTTGGCGTCGGTCACCGGGTACAGCAGGCACTGGGCCTTGAGGTCGATGCCGCCGCGGTCCTTGTTCATCAGCGCGAACACCGCCGACATGTCACCGCCGACCGACTCGCCGGTGACGGCGATGCGCGAGGTGTCGAGGCCGTGCTCGGCGCCATGCTTGAGGACCCACTGGCCCACGGCGTAGTTCTGCTCCACCTGGGTGGGGTACTTCGCCTCGGGCGCGCGGTCGTACACCGGGAAGACACCCGAGGCGCCCGCGCCGACGGTGAGTTCACGGAAGAGCCGGTCGTGGGTCTTGTCGTCGCCGAAGACCCAGCCGGCGCCGTGGATGTAGAACAGCACGGGCAGCGGGCCGGTGACGCCCTTGGGCCGGATGATGCGGGTCCGCACCGTCCCCCACTCGCCGGCGTCCACGTCCACCCATTCCTCGTCGACCTCCGGGCGGGGCACGCTCGTGTCGCTCTGCAGGTCGGCGAGGATGGCCCGGCCCTGCTCCGGCGGCACCTCGTAGATCCGGGGGTGCGGATCGGTCGCCTCGGCCAGTTCCTTCGCGGCGGGTTCGAGGTAGGGGGTGACGGGCGGCGGGATGTCGGTCATGGCCACTCCTTGGGATGGGCGCACGAGTCTGTTCTCGTCTGTTCTCGCGCGGCCGGTCCGGCCGCTGCGGGTGACGGCTACCCCGAGGCGGAGATCACCCACACGTGCGACCGCGCCGGAGATCCCCGTGTCCATGTTTGGCGCCCCCGCCGTGGACCGCAACCGGCCGCCGAGGGCCCCTCCCGGTTCAGGTGCCGGACGGCGCCCGCGGGATGCGCACGAACCCGAACACCTCACCGACGAGCGCGGCCAGGGTCCGGTCCTCGCCGTCGTCGCTCCAGCGCTCCAGGGCGACGTCGAAGCAGGCCAGGGCGGCGCCGACCATCGTCCGCGCCTTCAGCCGGGCGTCCGGACCGCCGGGCTCCAGCCGTTCGGCGATCTCCGGCACGAGGAGCCCGGTCCAGGCGAGGTGCTTCTCCAGGTAGCGGGCGCGCAGGGCGGGGGTGTGGCAGATGACGCGGGTCGCCCGCTTCCAGCGTCCCGCCTCGGCGTCCATCTGACCGGCCGCCGTGACGAAGGTGGCCCGCAGGGCGTCCCAGGCCGGCTGCCCGTCGAGGTGCCGGCACAGCTCGTCGCGGACCTCCTCGGCACTGGGGACGCGGTCGCCGAAGACGACGTCCTCCTTGTTGCCGAAGTAGCGGAAGAAGCTGCGCTGGGAGATCCCGGCCGCGCGGGCGATGTCGGCGACGGTCACCTGGTCGAAGCCGGAGGCGTCGAACAGCTCCAGCGCCGTGTCGGCCAGGGCCTCCGTGACGAGCCGGCGGGTTCGCAGACGCAGGCCGGGCGTGGTGGTCTCCCTCATACCGAGAGGCTATCAGTGTCAGACTTGGCAGTCTGTGCCAGAAGTGGCGTACGGTGTTATGCGTGGGGCGGCCGGGGTACCAGCGCGTGGGGTACCCGTCGCTCCGGGCGCGCCCGCCGCAGCTCGTCACCGCACGTCGTCACCACGCGTCGTCATCGCACGGCGTCACCGCACGTCGTCATCACGCAGGGAGAAACAGCCATGACCAAGGTCCTCTTCGTCGTGTCCGCGGCCGACCGCTGGACACTGAACGACGGCACCGAGCACCCCTCGGGCTACTGGGGCGAGGAACTGGCCATGCCCCACAAGATCTTCAGCGAGGCCGGCTGGGAGATCACGATCGCCACTCCGGGCGGCAAGCCCCCGACGCTGGACCGGCTGAGCATGTCCCGCACCGCGGGCCTGCCCGGCAAGCTGCGCGAGGTCGGCCGGTACCTGGACTCGATCCGGGCCGAGCTGGACACCCCGCGCCCGCTGGACGAGATCGACCCCGCCGACTACGACCTGGTCTTCTACCCCGGCGGGCACGGCCCGATGGAGGACCTGGCGCACGACGAGGTCTCGGGCGCCCTGCTCACCCGCGTCCTGCGCTCCGGCAGGCCGCTGGCCCTGCTGTGCCACGCCCCGGCGGCCACGCTGGCGGCGCGGAACGCGGACGGCTCGTGGCCGTTCGCCGGCTACCGGATGACGGGTCTGTCCAACACCGAGGAGAAGCTCAACAGCTTCGGCCGCAAGGCCCCTTGGCTGCTGGAGGACCGGCTGCGCGAGGAGGGCGCGGACTATGTCAAGGCCCGGCTGCCGCTGCTGCCGTTCGTGGTGGTGGACCGCAACCTCTACACGGGCCAGAACCCGATGTCCTCCGAGCGGCTGGCCAAGCGGCTGGTGTCGGACCTGAACGACCGCTGAGCCGGCCCGTCGTACGAACCGAGGAGCACACCCCGATGAGCAGCCGCATCCTCCTTCTGGGCGCCACCGGTTACACCGGCGGCCTGGTCCTGGACGCCCTTCTGCGCCGCGGTGTCCGGCCGACTCCGGCCGGCCGCAACGCCGCCGCGCTGACGGCTCTCGCCTCGCGGAACGGCGGTCTCGACCACGTGGTGGTGGACGCCACGGATTCCGGGGCCCTGCGACGACAGCTGAGCCGAGGGGACGTACTCGTCACGACCGTCGGCCCCTTCGAACGCCTCGGCCTCCCCGTCGCCGAGGCCGCCGCGGAGGCCGGCGCCCACTACGTCGACTCCACCGGGGAGGTCGGCTTCGTCCGCGCCGTACGCGACAGGTTCGGCCCGCGAGCCCGCGAGACCGGCGCGGTGATGGTCCCGGCGTTCGGCTACGACTACGTCCCGGGCATCCTCGCCGGAACGCTGGCCGCTCGTCAGGCCGGTGACGCCGTACGCGCCCTGGACATCGGCTACTTCGCGACCGGCCCGCTCCGGCGGGGGATCAGCCAGGGCACCCGTACGACCATGCGCGACGGGCTGACCCTGCCGTCGGCGACCTGGCGCGGGCACCGGCTGACGGAGGAGCGCACCGCTTCCCGGGTCCGCGCGTTCACGGTGCGGGGCCACCACAAGTCCGCCTTCCTCGTCTCCGGCACGGAAGTCCTGTTCCTGCCGGGCGACTTCCCCGCGCTGTCCGACGTGACGGTGTTCAACGGCTGGTTCCCCGCCCTCAGCCGCCCGCTCTCCCTGTTCTCGGCCGCCGCCGACACCCTCGTCCGCCTCCCCGGCGGCCGCCCCCTGACCGACCTCCTCACCCTCCCCCTCACCTTCGGACCCCCCGGCGGCCCGGACGCCACGGAACGCGCCCGCACCCGCTCCTACGTCGTCGCCGTCGCGTCGACCGGCGCCACTCCGCTCGCGGAGATCCACCTCGAAGGCCCGAGCGCGTACAGCCTCACGGGGGAACTGATGGCCTGGGCGGCGAAGCGGCTCGCCTCTGGCGCCGGTGCGGTGGCGGGGGTGGTGGGACCGGTGGAGGCGTTCGGGCTGGAGGTGCTGCGGGATGCTTGTGCGGAGTTGGGGCTGGTCCCGGTCTGATCCGGTGTCGTGGCTGGTGGCTGGTGGCTGGTCAGAAGTCGGTCGTAGATTGACGTCGGGTGTCCGCAACACCGCTGCGTCTCGTTCGTGACTTCAGAGGAGTGACATGCGCTACGGCTACATCGGTTCGATGAAGGTGAAACCCGGTCACCGCGCGGAAGTGGTCGCCGTACTGGTCGCCGGCACTGATGGTCTGTGCGAAGCGGGATGCCATCTCTACGTCGTGACCGAATCGGCCACCGACGAAGACACCGTGTGGGTGAGCGAGGTGTGGGAGAGCAAAGAGCATCACGACGCGTCGTTGCAACTGCCCGAGGCGAAGGCTGCCATCAGCAAGGTCTTGCCGCTGCTGACAGGTGAGTTCACCCGTCAGGAGACGCACGTCACGGGCGGTCTCGGTGTCTGACCGCGACTGCGGGCAGGCTGGGGGTCCTCCCGGACCGTCCTGCGGACACGGCGGCCCATGAAGCCGACAGCGGACACGCTCACGGTGAACGTCTCTGCCCGGCGCGGTCGCCGGGTACCACCGTGAGCGGATGATCGAAGAGACGATTGGCGAGGTGTTCACGGCCGGCGGCTGCCGGGGAAGCCTGAGCGCGCTGGAGATCGACGGGCCGGGACGCCTGTCGGTGGCGGGCGGAGAGCTCGCGGTGGCGGCCTCCACGTTCAAAATCACCATCGGCCTGGAGTTCTTCTGCCAGGCGGCGGAGGGGAAGCCGGACCCCACCGGCCGAAGCGTCGCCGGGCGGCCAGGGGCTCTGCATCACCGAGGACCCGGTGGAGATCTCGCTGCGGGATCTCGCCCGGCTGATGCCGACCATCAGCGGCAACACCGCGACCGACGTGCTGATACGCCGGATCGGCATCGAACGGGTCAGAGCGCGCCTCACCGGGCTGGGCTTCACCGGCTTTCACCTGCCGGGCACGATCCGGCACGAGCTCGGCACCGCGGCCCGCGACGCCGGATTCACCGGTTGGGACGCGATGGCCGACGCGATCCGGGACGCCACGTCGCCGGAGGAGGGCGAGGCGATGTGGCAGCGGATGCTGGTGTCGCCGGGGATGCGGCCGGGGCGGATCAGCAGTGCGACCGCCGACGCCCTGGCCTCCCTGGTCCGCGCGGTCTGGCGGGACGAGGCCGGTCCTGCCGCAGCGTGCTCAGACCTGCGCCGGGTGATGGGGCGGCAGCGGCTCACCCGGAAGATCGCCACCGGCTTCGGACCGGAGGTGCTGGTCGCGTCCAAGTCGGGCACGGTGCCGGGTGGCGTCGGCAACGACGTCGGCGTGGTCACCTGTCCCGACGGGCGGCGGTACGCGATCGCCGTCCTCACCAGGCCGCTGACGCTCGGGGCACCCACCCGCGAGGACGTCCTCGGCACTGCGGCCCGGCTGGCCCTGGACCACCTGCGCACGAAGGGCGCACCCCCCTCCGAGTGAGGATCGCGGGGCCGCGCCGGGGACTGGACCCCTCCGGCACGCCTCGGACCGCGCGCCGGACCGCGCGTCGGATTCAGCCGGCCGCGTCGGGCTCGGCAGGCGCGCCACCGGCCGCGTCCTCGGCCGCCGCGGCCGTCTCCGCGGCCGCGATGTCGATGAAGCGACGTATCGCCTCGGCGGGCATGTCGAGCCCCTGGGAGGCGGCGTGTTCGTCGCCGAAGACCTGGACGGCCTCGGCGACGGCCAGGGCGAGTTCGGCTTCCGCCTTGCGCAGCTTGACCTCGGCCTTGTCGACGGTGTCGACCACGGCGAGCTGGCGGCGCTGCTTCTCCTGGAGTCGCTGTTTGCGGGACGGCGTCTTGCCGGCGTTCTGCACAGTCACAGCAAGATCATAAACAGTGACGTCGCCAGAGATGTAATCGACAACTTCGCTGCGCCGCAGGGCCGTTCACGGCCCCGCACCCACAAGGCGCCTCAGGCCGACAGCTCCCACGCGTACGGCGGTTCCGCCCCCGACCGGGAACAGGTCAGCGCGGCGGCGCGGGCCGCGAAGCCGAGGACGTCGCGCCAGACCTCGGCACCGAGGCCCGCGACGGCCGCGTGGCTCAGCGCGCCGATCTCCCGCAGCCGGTGGAGCAGCGCCGCGTTGACCGTGTCGCCCGCTCCGATCGTGTCGACCACCGTGACCTTCGTCCCCGGCACGCTCACCCGACCCGCGCCCCGGCTCCACACGCTCAGTCCGTCGCCGCCCCGGGTCAGGACGATCGCCGCCGGACCGTACTCCAGCCACTCGGCCAGCCGCGCGTCCAGGTCGCCGTCGGGGCCGAGGTCCGCGAGCCAGAGCGCGTCCTCGATGGAGAGCTTGAGCAGCGCGACGTGGGGCAGCCAGGAGAGGAACCGCTCGCGGTACGCGTCGGCGTCCGCGATCAGGCCGGGCCGGATGTTGGGGTCGAGCGCGGTGAAGACACCGTTCTCGAACTCCCGGCGCAGCAGCGCCTCGTACGCGCTCGCACCCGGCTCCAGTACGAGCGAGCAGGTGCCTACGGACAGGGCGGTGGCGCCCTCGGGCAGCGCGGCCGGGAGGGTGAAGAGGCGGTCGGCGGTGCCCTCGGTGTAGAAGCCGTAGCCCGCCGACCCGTCACTGCCCACGTCGGCCACCGCCAGCGTCGTCGGCTCGGGGCCCCGCTGGACCAGTTCCGTGCCGACACCCGCGTCCCGCAGCCCCGACAGCAGGGCGGCGCCGAAGGCGTCCGTGGACACGCGCGAGCAGAAGGACGTCGGGGAGCCGAGGCGGCCGAGCGCGACGGCGACGTTGTACGGGCCGCCGCCCCGCTGCGGGAGGAGCTGCGGCAGGGGGCCGGAGAGAGCGGCGGGGGCGGGCACGAGGTCGATGAGGGCCTCGCCGGCGACGACGATCACTGTGCTGGTTCCTTTCGGTGCGCCGTCGAGCGGCGGGGCGAGGAGTGCTTCAACTGGATTACGGGAAAAGGGACTACGACGACGCGGCAGGGGTGTCGGACCCCCCGAAGGCGCCGGCCCCCGGCGGGCAGCCGCAGGACGTCCGGTGGACCACCGCGCACGGCAGCCGGACCGTCCTCGCCGCGCGCTCCGGTGCGTCCAGCCGCTCCAGGAGCAACCGCAGTGCCAGCGCGCCGAGTTCACGGCTCGGCTGCCGGACGGCCGTGAGGCTGGGCGAGAACAGGTCCGCCCACTCGAAGTCGTCGAAGCTGACGAGCGCGACGTCCTCGGGGATACGCAGCCGCGCTTCACGGAGTGCCTGGAGCGCGCCGATGGTCATCGCGTTGTTCGCCGCGATGAGAGCGGTGGGACGGGCGGGGCCGGACAGCAGGCGTCCGGCCGCGAGACGGGCGCCCTCGGAGGCGGAGTTGCCGTGCGCGAGCAGACCGGGGTCGTAGGGGAGCCCGGCCGCGCGCAGCCCGTCCCGGTATCCCTCGACCCGCTCCGTCGTCGTACTCAGCCCGGCGAGGCCCGCCACCAGCGCGATCCGCCGGTGGCCGAGCGCGGCGAGGTGTTCCACCAGCGCGCGCACGGGCGCGGCGCCCTCGGCGCAGACCTGGTCGTACGCCGGCTGGTCGGACTCGTCGACGAGGCGGTCCAGGAAGACGGCGGGGACGGCGGCGCGGCCGAGGTAGTCGAGCAGGGCCGAGGGTTCGGCGGAGGGGGCGATGATCACGCCGTCGACGCGGCGTTCGTGGAGCATGCGGACGACGCTCAGCTCGTGCGCGGGGTCGTCGTGCGGGTCGGCGATGAGCAGTCCGTAGCCGGTGGCGAGCGCCTCGGCCTCGACGCCCTGGAGGATCTCGGTGAAGTACGGGTTGCTGATCGCGGAGACGGCCAGGCCCACGGAGTGGGTGCGCGAGGTGACGAGGGAGCGCGCGAGGGAGTTGTGGATGTAGCCCAGCTCCTCGATGGCGCGGAGCACCGCGTCACGGGTCGCGGGCCGTACCGGACGTGTGGCGTTCAGCACGTGGGAGACCGTGGCCACCGAGACACCCGCGTGCCTCGCCACGTCCGCCATCGTCCGCATCCCGTACTCCTTCGTGTGCCCCGTACCGCCCCGTGCCGTGTGTTCGCCCGCCCACGGTGGGGCCGGACGGCGGCGGGCGCACCGGGGCCGATGCGGGCCGTCCGTCCATGAGACCTCGTCCGTCGAGAAGACAGACGTCGAAGACCTATGAAAAGTCACACGTAAGCGTTTGCGCAAGCGCTTACGTGGCGATTATGTTTCCCCGCGTCTTCGGACATCCGTCCGCACACCGCTGTGAGGAGGCGCCATGCGCGCTGTCGTGGTCACCCAGCCGGGAAGCGCCGAGCTGACCGCCATACCCGATCCGAGTCCCGGTCCCTCGGAGGTGGTCGTCCGCGTCAGCTCCTGCGGCCTCTGCGGCACGGACATGCACATCCTGGGCGGCGAGCTGCCGTCCGTGAGCTACCCGCTCGTGCCCGGCCACGAGCTGACCGGCGTCGTCGTGGAGACCGGCCGGGACGTGCGCCTCCCGCTCGTCGGCCGGCGGGTCGCCGTGGATCCCAACACCCCGTGCGGCGCCTGCCATTACTGCCGGATCGGCCGCGGCAACCTCTGCGAGCACTACACCGCGGTCGGCGTGACCCGTAACGGCGGTTTCGCCGAGTACGTCGCGGTCCCCGCGGGCCGCTGCCACGTCCTGCCCGAGGGCCTGTCCGAGGCCGCCGCCGGTCTGGTCGAGCCGCTGTCCTGCGCCGTACACGGCCTCAGCCGGCTCCCCCGGCGCCCCGGTGAGCACTACCTCGTCTACGGCGCCGGGACCATGGGCCTGATGATGGCGGCCCTGGTCGCCGACGCGGGCGCGGCCTCCGTGTCCCTCGTCGACCCGAACACCCGCCGGCTGGAGCTCGCCCAGCGCATGGGCGCCGACGCCACCGCCGCGAACGCCGACGAGCTCGGCCGGGAGCAGGGCTTCGAGGTCGTGATCGACGCGACCGGTGTCATCGCCGCCATCGAGGACGGCCTGGGCCGCGTCCGCAAGGGCGGCACGTTCCTGCAGTTCGGCGTCGCGGACCCCGCCAAGAAGGCCTCGTTCTCGCCGTTCATGGTCTACAACCGCGAGATCGACATCATCGGCTCCATGGCGGTGCACAACGGCTTCCAGCCGGCCGTGGAGATCCTCGCCGGCGGACTGGACCTCGAACCGCTGGTCAGCGACGTGCTGCCGCTGGAGAACTTCGACGAGGCGGTACGGCTCTTCCGGGCCGGCGCGGGGCAGAAGATCCACCTCGCGCCCCAGCTGGACGACCCGCGTGTCTCGGGGGCCGTCGGCGCCGCGGAGGTCGCGGCGGCCACGGAGTCGGCGACGGCCACGGCGGTCGAGGCGGCCGGACGGCTCGCCTCGGCCGAGGCGGCCACCGCGGGCGCGTCCGCCACGGCCACCGGCGCGGCCTCGTGAACGGCGTGACGGAGCCCGAGGCGGCGCCCGCGACCGCCCCGCAGCGCCGCCCACGGCTGCGCAACGCCCTGATCTGGGTGTTCGGCGCCCTCGGCGGCATCCTGTGGGGCTACGACACGGGCGTGATCTCCGGTGCGATGCTCTTCATCCGCCAGGACATCAAGCTGACGCCTCTACTGGAGGGCCTGATCGTCTCCGGGCTCCTGGTGGGCGCGATGGCGGGCGCCGGTCTTGCCGGAAAGCTCTCCGACGCGTGGGGCAGGCGCCGGCTGATCCTGGGCGCGGCGCTCGTCTTCATCGCGGGCACGGTCGGTGCCGCGCTCTCCTCCGACGCGTCGCTCCTGATCGGCGCGCGGGTGCTCATCGGTGTCGGCGTGGGTATCGCCTCGGTCGTGGTCCCGCTCTACCTGACGGAGCTGGCGCCGATGGAGGTGCGCGGTGGCCTCGCCTCGCTGATGCAGCTCCTGGTGACCGTGGGCATCTTCCTGGCCTATCTCACCGACTACGCGCTGGCCCCGGCCCACGCGTGGCGCTGGATGATCGGGCTCGGCGTCCTGCCCGCGGCCGTCCTCGCCCTCGGCATCCTCACCCAGCCGGAGAGTCCCCGCTGGCTGGTGGGGCGCGGCCGCCGGGACGACGCCCGTGCCGCCCTGACCCTCCTGCGCGGCGACGACGAGACGGCCCGTACCGAGCTGCTCGACATCGAGAAGACGCTGGCGGAGGAGCGGGCGGCGACGCAGCGGCTGTCGCTGCGGGACCTGCTGTCCCCGCGCCTGCGGCCCATGCTGGTCGTCGGTCTGCTGCTGGTGTTCTTCCAGAACTTCGGCGGCATCAACACGATCATCTACTACGCCCCGACGCTCCTCACGAGCATCGGCTTCGGCGACAAGGGCGCGATCCTCGCGAACGTCGGCATCGGCCTGGTCAACATGCTGATGACGCTCCCCGCGATGCGCCTCATCGACCGGCGCGGCCGCCGTCCCCTCCTGCTGTGGGGCTCGGTCGGCATGTGCGCGGGCATGGCCGTCCTGGCCGCGGTGAACCTCACCCCGCTGGGCCACGGTTCGCTCCTCGCGCCGCTCACCCTCTTCGGCGTCGCCCTCTACGTGGCCGCCTTCGCCGCCTCCTGGGGTCCGGTGCAGTGGGTGATGCTGCCCGAGCTGTTCCCCACCCGCATCCGCGCGGGCGCGGTCGGCGTGTGCGTCGTCTTCAACTGGCTCTTCAACATGGCCGTGGCACTGGTCTTCCCCTCCCTCCTGCACGCCTGGGGAGCGGGCGCCAACTTCGTCATCTTCGCCGTCACGACGTTCCTGTCCGGCGTCTTCGTCAAGCGACTGCTGCCGGAGACGAAGGGACGGTCGCTGGAGGAGATCGAGCGGGAGGTGCTGCGGCGGGGGGACACGGGGGTTTCGGTGCACGAGGTGTCCGCTCCGACCGCGTCGGTGTCCTGATCGGGCGCGGTCGCATCGCGTGACACGAGAGTCGCGCCGGGGACTGGCGGGCAGGTGGACGTCGGCGACGCAGATGTCGCGGGGGTTGCCGATGCGGG
>NZ_JBEXEQ010000026.1:0-106292 GCF_040703155.1 Streptomyces sp. NPDC005435 | reverse complement strand
CGACCGTGTATGGGTCGGGGGGCCACTGCCGCTGCGTGTGGGGGCGCGGTATCCGCTCAGTAGGCGGAGTTGACGTTGTCGATCGAGCCGTAGCGGTGGGCGGCGTAGTTGGCGGCCGCGGTGATGTTGGCGACCGGGTCCGTCACGCTCTGGGCGGTGCCGGCCACGTGGTAGGCGTTGAACGTCGGGTCGATCACCTGCAGCAGACCCTTGGAGGGGATGCCGTTCCGGGCGTTGACGTCCCAGTTGTTCTGCGCGTTGGGGTTGCCGCCGGACTCGCGCATGATGTTGCGCTTCAGACCGTCGTAGCTGCCGGGGATGCCCTTGGCCTTCATGATGGCCAGCGACTGACGGATCCAGCCGTCCAGGTTCCCCGAAGCGGCCTGGGGGGCGGTGTGAGCACGGTGAGAGACAGAGGCCACGGTGTGGGCGCTCTGCGGCATCTCGGCGGCGGACGCCGAAGACGGCACCATCGCCACCGCACCGGCAGCGGCACCCGCAGTCGCGAGGCCGGTCAGGACGAGGTTACGCAGGCGGGCAGAACGGCGGGCAGCAAAAATCGCGGTCAAGGGGTCTCTCCAAAAGACGTCGTTGAGGCCGGCCGGAATCGGGTCGCGGCCTGTTGGGCGTCGGGGCGAGGCCCCGCGGTCATCGGGCAGAAAAGAAGAGCCACACCAGGCGATCGACACCCGGTCCGGCCCACTGCTCCGGCAACGACAAACATGATTAAAGCCGGATAAAGCCCAGCGCAAGCATGTGACCTACTACCCCAAGACGGAGAAATGTCCTAAATGTCCACATCTGATGGTTGCGGTCCAGCTCAGAACACGAGCCCGTCTACGACCCGCCATAGGACGTGATCCACCCCCTATGACCACCATCACCGCCACACCAACGCACCGCGCACAACCGCTTGCGCAACGAAGCCGGCCGGACGCACCGCATCGGCGCCGCGCCTCACCCCCCGTACGCCTCCCACTCCTCATCGGGGAGCGCAAGCAGCCGGTCCACACAGTGGTCCGGCGGAAGGGGCCCACGGTCCGAGGTGACCTTCAGGGCGGACGCCGCCGTGATGTGCCCGAGGCGCAGGGCGCGGTGTACGGGTTCGCCGCGCAGCAGACCCGCGAGGAAGCCCGCTGCGAAGGCGTCGCCCGCGCCCACCGGCTCGACCACGGTGACCCGCAGGGCGGCAACGCTGACGGCTTCCGACTCCGTGAACGCCGTCGCCGTACGGGAGCCGTCCTTGACGACGAGGATGCGCGGCCCGGGAAGCAGGGCGCGCACGGTGGCGGGGGTGAGGGCCGGGCCCCACAGGTGCTGGGCCTCGTCCAGGCCGACGAGGACGATGTCGGCGCGGTCCGCGAGGTCGCGGAGCAGGTCCGGGGCGGTGTCCTTCGGCCAGAGGGCGGGGCGGTGGTTGACGTCGAAGCTGATCGCGTAGGGGCGCTCGGCGGCGGGGACGGCGAGGGCGCGGGTGACCAGGTCGCGGCAGGACGGGGACAGGGCCGGGGTGATGCCGGTGAGGTGCAGAAGGGTGGCCGTACGCACTGCCGGATGGTCTAGCAGGCCGGGGCCGAGGGCGGATGCCGCCGAGCCCTGGCGGTAGTAGTGCACGCGGGTTCCGGTGGGCGCCGGGTTCTTCAGCATCAGGCCCGTCGGCCGGTCCGGGTCGGTGCGTACGTGCGTGACGTCCACCCCGGCGGCGCCCACGGCGCCGCGCACGCGGCGGCCCAGCGGGTCGTCACCGAGGGCCGACAGCCATGTCGCCGCGACTCCGTGATCGGCGAGGTACATCGCCACGTTGGACTCGGCTCCCGCGACCGAGAGCCGCAGCCGGCCGGCGTCGGCAGCCGGCCCGGGCGGGTCGGGGGCGAGGGCCGCCATGGTCTCGCCGACACAGACCACACGCCCCGCGGCCGGACGCCAGGTGTCCGTCACGCGACACCTCCCGCCACGCGCGCCCAGGGGGCGGGGCGGAAGGCGGGCGTGGGCGTGCCCGGCACCTCGACCGGCACCGTGAACACCGCGCCGTCGTACGGCCCCGGTGCCTCAAGGCCCACCCGGGCGGTGGTGATGTGCAGCAGGGAGCCCTCCAGGCAGACGCCCGCCGGCTGTCGAGCGGGCAGGCGGACGACGCGGTCGGGGGTGCCGTCGGGGAGGTGGCGGCGTACCGTCCCGGTGCCCCATACCGCGCACCACAGCGCGCCCTCGGTGTCGACCGTCATGCCGTCCGGGCTGCCGTCCTCCAGGGTGAGGAAGTCTTCGGGCGCCCCCAGGGTGCCGGTGGCGGGGTCGACGGGGTAGCGGCGGACGACGCCGCGCGCGCTGTCGGCCAGGTACAGGGTGCGGCCGTCGGCGGTGAAGGCGGGACCGTTGGGGACGGTGATGCCGTCGAGGACGCGTACGACCGTGCCGTCGTGGTCGACGCGGTAGAGGGAGCCGGCGCCCTCGGTGGTGTCGTAGGCCATGCTGCCCGCCCAGAAGCGGCCCGCCGGGTCCGCGACGCCGTCGTTCATGCGCAGGGCGGGGCCGGGCCGGTCCTCGGGGGTGGCGAGCCAGGTGGGCGTGGCGTCCGGGGCGAGGAGGCAGATGCCGGTGCCGGCGGCGGCGATCCAGGTGCCGGGGCGGCCGGCGACGGGCGCCACCGCGCCCAGCGGGACGGGCAGCCGGAGTATCTCGCGCAGGGGAAGGGCGGGGTCGTCGGCGGTGGTGAACAGGCGGCCCGCAAGGATGTCCACCAGGACGACGCCGTCGCCGGTCCAGCGAATGCCCTCGCCCAGCTCCAGACGGTCGGGGCGGAGCCGCCCGCTCATGTGCCCGGTCATACCGTGGCCTCCTCGGCGGCGGCGCGGAAGGCGCGGGCGCGCTCGCGCAGGGCGGTCAGGCTGCCGCCGTCGGCCGCGTCCGCGACGAGCGGGGAGCCGACGCCGACCGCGGTGGCACCGGCGGCGAGGTAGGCACGGGCGGCGGCCAGGTCCACTCCCCCGACGGGCACGAACGCCACGTCGGGGAAGGGGGCGCGCAGAGCCTTGAGGTAGGCCGGTCCCCCGGCCTCGGCGGCCGGGAACAGCTTGAGCGCGGCGGCGCCCTGGGCGCGGGCGGCGATGATCTCGGTCGGGGTCATGACACCGGCGAGGATCGGCAGGCCCAGGTCACGGGCGGTGTCGGCGCCCGCGCCGAGGCCGGGGGTGACGGCGAACGCGGCGCCCGCGTCCCGCGCGGCGCGCGCGTCGTCGGCGGTCAGGACGGTGCCCGCGCCGAGCGGCCGGCCGGGACCGAGTTCCGCGGTGGCCCGCGCGATGACGCCGAGCGCGTCGGCGCCGCTGAGGGACACCTCGATCAGGGCGACCCCCTCCTCGGCCAGCGCGAGCACCGTGCGCAGGGCCGCGTCCGGGTCGCCTCCGCGCACGATGGCGACGAGACGGCGGGCGGCCAGGGTGGCTCGTAGATCCACGGGCGGGGGCTCCTTCTGTAGGGGTCCTTCGGTATGGGTTCGGTACTCCGACCGGGCTGTACGGGTTCGGTACTGCCGACCGGGCCACCCCGGGGCCGCCGTCCCCGGGGCGTCACGAGGCAACGGGGCGCGGTCACGGACAGCGGCAGCCGGTGGTCAGGACGAGCCGCCAGCGGACCTCGCCGGAGGCGGGAACACGCGCCGCGTCCCCCGGTCCCGCCTCGGCGAGGTCGAAGGTGCGGCCGAGCATGGGTTCCACGCCGGTACTGCGGTAGGGGTCCGTCACCGGGAAGCCGCCGAGGTTGCGCCACAGGGCCACCGACACCGGCTGCCCCTCGGCCTCAACGGCGAGGGCGAGCCGGCCGGCTCCGTCGTGGACGCAGACCCTGCCGGCCCCGAGCACGGCGCCGACGGCCGTACCGTCCTCGGGGCCCAGCCGGTCCAGGCGCAGCCCGCACGGCGCGGGCCAGTCCCCCTCCACCCAGGCAGCGCCGTCCGGCCAGGGGCCGTCGAGCAGAGGCGCGGCCTCCGGGAAGACACGGGTGGGCGTGCCCGCCCGCGCCCTCAGTTCCGCCCCCTCAAAAAGGTCGAGCAGCGCGTGGGCCGCCCACACGAAGCGGTACCCGGGGTCGGCCACGAGCACATAGTCGGCCTCCACACCATCGGCGGTGCTCCGGATGGTGCGGGCGAGCGCGAAGGCACCGCAGTCGACCCGCTCGGTGTCGCCGTCACGGGTCCAGGGCCGGGACCAGGCGTCCCCGTGGTCGGGCGTGCCGCGCACGGTGGGGACGCACTCCTCCAGGCCGCCCGCGTCCACGAAGGCGTCACCCGGTACGACACCGTCTCGGGCGAAGTCCGGGCGCTGATACAGCCATTCGCGGTCGCCGTCGCGCAGCGAGGTCCAACGCCCGCCGTGTGCGGGGTCGGTGGTGAACGCCGGCGGCACGGCTCACCACTCCGTGAACGAGCCGTCGGCGTGCCGCCACACCGGGTTGCGCCAGGCGTGCCCGGCGCGGTCGGCGGCGCGGACGGCGTCCTCGTCCACGGTGATGCCCAGACCGGGCGCCTCCCCCCGATGGGCATGCCCGGCCGTGAAGCGGAACGGCTCGGGGTCGACGACGTAGGAGAGCAGGTCGGCGTCCTTGTTGTAGTGGATGCCGCGGCTCTGCTCCTGGATGAGGAAGTTGGGTGTGGCGAAGGCGACTTGGAGGCTGGCGGCGAGCGCGATGGGGCCGAGCGGGCAGTGCGGGGCGAGCAGGGCGCCGTGGGTCTCGGCGAGCGAGGCGATGCGGGTCACCTCCGAAATGCCGCCCGCGTGCGAGAGGTCGGGCTGGGCGACGGCAATGCCGGCGTGCAGTGCGGGCAGGAACTCGGCGCGGGAGAAGAGGCGTTCGCCGGTGGCGAGCGGGACGGGACTGGCGGCGACCAGACCGGGCAGCAGCCGGCCCTGCTCGGGCAGGACCGGCTCCTCCACGAACAGCGGGTGCAGCGGGGCGAGTTCGGCCAGGACACGGCGCGCGGAGGCGGCGCCGAAGCGGCCGTGGAAGTCGACGGCGACGTCCCGGCCGGGGCCGAGCACCTCACGCGCGGCGGCCACCCGCGCGACCACGGCGGCGGTCTCGGCGGCGGTGGCGACGGGCGAGGTCGGACCGGCAGCGTTCATCTTGACGGCGGTGAAGCCCGCCTCGATCTGTTCGGTGATCTGCTCGCCGATCCGGGCGGGTTCGTCCCCGCCGACCCAGGCGTAGACCCGGACGCGGTCGCGCACGGGGCCGCCCAGCAGGGCGTGCACGGGGGCGCCGTAGGTCTTGCCCGCGATGTCCCACAGGGCCTGGTCGAGACCGGCGACGGCGCTCGACAGGACCGGGCCGCCCCGGTAGAAGCCGCCCTTGGTGAGGACCTGCCAGTGGTCCTGGATGCGCAGCGGGTCCTGGCCGACGAGGTACTCGGAGAGGACCTCCACCGCGCTCCTGACCACCTCCGCGCGGCCCTCGACGACGGGTTCGCCCCAGCCGGCCACGCCGTCGTCGGTCTCGATGCGGCAGAACAGCCAGCGCGGCGGGACCAGGAAGGTTTCGACGCGAGCGATCTTCACTTGCCGCCGCCTTTCGTGTCGTCGGGGGTCTCGACCCGGTCCAGGTCGCGGCCCGCCTGGTCGAGCAGGGCGCGCATGGCGGCCTCGGCGGCCAGCGGGTCCCGCTGCCGTACGGCGTCCAGGACGGCGCGGTGGGCGGGGACGGGGTCCTCGCTGTGCGGGGAGCTGTGGACGATCCGGTCGCGGTGGGCGAGGCCCGACTCGATGACCATCTCCATGCGTTCGAGGAGTTCGTTGTGGGTGGCGGCGAGCAGCGCGCGGTGGAAGGCGAGGTCGGCGTCGACGGCGTGCGCGGGGTCGGGTTCGGTGCGGTCCATCGCGGCGAGCGCGTCGTCCAGTGCGGCGAGGTCGGTGTCGGTACGGCGCTCGGCGGCCAGCCGTACGGCGGCGGGCTCGATGATCGCGCGGACCTCGGCGAGGTCGCGCAGCAGGAGCCGGTCCGCCCCCGCCCCGGTACCGCCCTCGAACTGCCAGCGCAGCACGTCGGCGTCGAGCAGGTTCCAGTGCGCGCGGGCCCGTACGAACGTGCCGCGTTTCTGGCGGGCGTCGACCATGCCCTTGGCGGCGAGCACCTTCAGGCACTCGCGCAGGGCGGTGAGGCTGACGTCGAGTTCGCTCTGCAGCGCCACGAGGTCGAGTGTGGCCCCCTCGGGGATCTCACCGCCCAGGATGCGGCGCGCCAGTGCCTCCACGGTCTGGCCGTGGACGCCTCGGCGGGCGTAGGGCGTCATGTCGTAGAGCCTTTCTTCGGTCGTGGACGGTGTGCGGTGCTCACGCGGAGGACTTCACGACGCTCCAGCCGCCGTCCACGAGGAGGTGGGATCCGGTGATGTAGGAAGCCTCGCAGGAGCAGAGGAAGGCGATGGCGGCGGCCGCCTCCTCGGGGGTGCCGAAGCGGCCGGCGGCGGTCTCGGCGACGCTGCGCTCGCGGTCGGCCTCGGAGACCCGGTCCCAGGCCGCGGTCAGGATGGGGCCGGGCAGGACGGCGTTGACGCGGACCTCGGGCCCGTACTCGACGGCGAGCTGTCCGCACAGGGAGAGCAGCGCGCCCTTGGCGGCCGCGTAGGCGGGGTGGCCGGGGATGCCCTTGTGGGCGTGGACGGACGAGGTGAGGACGACGGCGCCCCGGCGTGCGCGCAGGTCGGGCAGGGCGGCGCGGAAGCCGAGGAATCCGCCGGTGAGGTTGACGGCGAGCTGGCGCTCCCAGGACGCGGGGGTCAACTCGTGGGCGGGGCGCACGTCGACGGTGTAGGCGTTCGAGACCAGGACGTCGACGGGGCCGAAGGTGTGGGCGGCGTCGATGACGCGGGTCCAGTCGTCCTCGGCGGAGACGTCGGCGTGGACGTAGGCGGCCCGGCCGCCGTCCTTGGTGATGCGCCCGGCCACGGCCTCGCCCCGTTCGTCCGCGATGTCGGCGAGTACGACGGCGGCTCCCTCCCGGGCGAGGCGTTCGGCGGTGGCCGCTCCGATGCCGGAGGCGGCTCCGGTCACCACGGCGGTGAGGCCGGTGAAGCGTGCACCGTACCGGTGTGCGGGCTGATCCATCGGGCTCCTTCGTGAGCGGTGCGGGCCGGGCCGGCTATCGGCGGGTGAGTACGACGAGCTGGGCGTCGTGGTCGGCGGTCCAGGCGAACGGCAGGCCGTAGTGCAGCAGATGGGCGCCGCTGTATTCGGTTCCGGTGTCCTCGTCGCGGTACACGGCGGCCGGGTCGAGTCCGCGCGGCCGGAGCCGGGCGGGCCGGCCGGGCACGAGCGGGGCGCCGTCGAGTACGCCGGTGCCGAACGCGGCGACGACGGTGCGCGGGCCGTCGGCCTCGGTGTACTGGACGCCGCAGACCGGGTCCGCGGGGGTGCCGAGCAGGCGGGCCTCGCCATGGTGGACGACGTCGCGGATCTCTTTGTAGCGGGCGGTCCAGCGGGCGGCCTCGGCGCGCTGTTCCGGGGTCCACGCGCGCAGGTCGGCGCCGACGCCGAGGACGCCGCACATCGCCAGGACGAACCGGAAGGCGAGCGAGCGGGGGCGCGGGTCGAACACGCCGGGCGCGTCGGTGACCCAGGAGCTCATCATGTGCGGGGCGTGGGCGTGCAGGAAGCCGTACTGGACGGCGAGGCGGTCCAGGGGCGCGGTGTTGTCGCTGGGCCAGACCACGTCGGTGCGGGCGAGGGTGGCGTGCTCGATGCGTCCGCCGCCGCCGGCGCAGCCCTCGACGGTGACGTGCGGGTGGGCGGCGCGCAGGTGGTCCAGGACGCGGAGGTAGCCGGTGACGTGTCCGGCGTCCAGGTCGAGCCGGTCGGCAGGTCCGGCGCCGGGACGGCCGCGTTCGGTGGGCGGCCGGTTCATGTCCCACTTGAGGTACTCGACCGGGTACTCGGTGAGCAGGCGGTCGAAGGTGCTGATCACGAAGTCCTGTACGTCGGTGCGGCCGAGGTCGAGCAGGAGCTGGTTGCGCACCAGGCGGCCGGGGCGGTTCTCGACGCGGTAGACCCAGTCGGGGTGCTCGGCGTACAGGCGGCTGTCCGGGCTGACCGCCTCCGGTTCGACCCACAGGCCGAAGCCGAGCCCGAGGGCACGCACGTCCTCGATGAACCGGCCGAATCCCTGCGGGAATTGGGCCGGGTCGGGGTACCAGTCGCCGAGGCCGCCGGTGTCGTCGGCGCGGCCGGTGAACCAGCCGTCGTCCACGACGAACAGTTCCGCGCCGATCTCGGCTGCCGCCTTGGCCAGTTCGAGCTGGCCGGACGCGTCGACGTCGAAGCCGGTCGCCTCCCAGGAGTTGTAGAGGACCTTGCGGGTGCGGTGCAGGCGCTCGCCGCTCAGGTGCCGTTCGTAGCGGTGCCAGACGCGGGCCAGCCCGTCGAGCCCTTCGGGGCTGAACGCGCAGGCCAGGCGAGGGGTGTTGAGGGTCTCGCCGGGCCGCAGGAAGACGGCGCCCTCGTGCGGGACGCGGCCTGCGCGGACGCGGACGGTACCGGCGGGTTCGGCCTCGGCGGTGATGTGCCAGTTGCCGGGCCACTCCAGGGCGATGCCGTAAGTGGGGGCGGTGCCGTCGTCGGGCAGGGCCGCGTCCTGGACGGCGAGCCAGGGCGCGTAGGCATGGCCGGCCACGCCCTGGGTGCTGCCCATGGTGAACGTGCCGCGCTTCAGGTGGAGTTGGGTGTGGGTGAACTCCTGCGACCACTGTCCGGTGAGATAGGTGAGGCGGGCGCCGGCGGTGACGGGCACGTTGATCGCGCCCGAGTCGAGGCGTTCCAGGCGGAGTTCGGTGTCGCCAGCGCAGGTCAGCTCGGTCCAGCGGAGGACGACATCGGTGCCGGGCACGGGGGCGTAGTGCAGGGTGGTGCGCAGTCCGGCGATGTCGTCGGTGAACCTCAACCGCAGGCCGTCCGGGGTATGTTGGGCACCGGCGAACTCCCACCACACGCCACGCTCGTACCCCGAGTGGCCCAAGTGGCCCGAGTGCCCCGAGTGCCCGACGACGAGGTCCGCCCCCGTGAACGGCCGCTGCCCCTGCGGCAGATATTCGGCGGGAGCGGCATCCGCCGGGGTGATGAAGTGCGTGCGCCGGGACCAGTCGAGCGCGGACGGGCCGTCCTCCACGCCGAGGGGGCCCCAGGCGTCGAGCTCCGCCCAGGGGCCGAGCGGGGAGAGCCGTACCGTGTAACTGGTGTGCTCCGTGCGGAGGGTCCAGCGTTCGCCAGGGGTCATTTCACCGCTCCGAGGTTGAGGCCCGCCACGAAGTGGCGCTGGAACCTGAGGAACACGGCCACCGTGGGGGCGGCGGCGATGACGGATCCGGCCGCGATCACGTTCCACTGGGAGACGTACTGCCCCTGCAGGCCGATGAGGGCGGCCGTGATGGGCATCTTCGTGTCGCTGCGCAGGACGGTGATGGCCCAGAGCAGGTCGTTGAAGACCCAGGTGAAGGCGAGTGCGCCCAGGGCGGCGAGCGCGGGGCGGGTGAGCGGGAGGATGATCCGCCAGAAGATCTGCCAGGGTCCCGCGCCGTCGACGACGGCCGCCTGCTGGATCTCGTCCGGGATCGCCCGCATGAAGCCGTGCAGGACGAAGACGTAGAAGCCGACGCCGAAGCCGATCTGCACGCCGATCAGGGCGGGCAGCGTGTCGTGGACGCCCATGATCTCGCTGAGCTTGGAGACCGGGATGAGCAGGATCTGCGGGGGCAGCAGGTTGCCGCCGAGCATGAGGAGCAACAGGGTGCGGCGCAGCGGCATTTCGTAGCGGCTGAGGGCGAACGCGGCCATGGCGGCGAGCGCGAGGGTGATCAGCACGCAGGGGACGGTGACGATCAGGCTGTTGATCAGGGCGCGTTGCTGGCCGCCGTCCACCCAGGCCTGGCCGAAGTTGCCGAAGGTGAAGGAGTGCGGCGCGCTGCCGAGTCCGCGCGCGGCGATGTCGTCGAACGAGCGCAGGCTGGTGACCAGGACCAGGGCGATGGGGGCCAGCCAGAGCGCGGAGAGCAGTCCGGCGCCGAGATGGAATCCGGCGGTCGCGGCTCTTCTGCGCCTCAGGGCGACGGAGTTGGCGGACATCAGTCGGCCTCCCGGAAGGCGCGGACGAGGTAGGAGCAGATGACGCCGAAGGCCAGTACGAAGATGACGACGGCCAGGGCGGAGCCGTAGCCGAGCCGCAGGGACTGGAAGGCGGTGGAGTACATGTAGGTGCTCAGCAGTTCGGACGTGTGGTAGGGGCCGCCCCGGGTGAGGGACCAGACGACGTCGAAGGAGCGCAGCGAGTCGATGACGATGACGGACAGCACGACGGCGTTGACACCGCGCAGTTGAGGGAGCGTCACGTGACGGAAGCGCTGCCGGCGTCCGGCGCCGTCCATCCTGGCCGCCTCGTACAGCGAGGGGTCGATGCCCTTGAGGCCGGCCAGATAGAGCACCATCACGTAGCCGATCTGGCGCCACAGGGCGGGGACGATCACCGCGTAGAGGGCGGTGTCCTGGTCGGCGAGCCAGGCGTGGCGCAGGCTGCCGAGGCCGACGCCTTGGAGGAGCTGGTTGAGTACGCCGTCGGGCTGGTAGATCGCCTGCCAGACGAGGGCGGTCGCCACGAGGGAGAAGACGACGGGCAGGAAGAGGGCGGCGCGGTAGAAGCCGATGCCTCGGCGTTCCCGCTGGAGCAGCAGGGCCGCGCCGAGTCCGAGGACCGCGGAGAGCCCGCCGAACAGCACCAGCCAGAGCACGGTGTCGAGGGCGGCGGTCCGGAAGACCTCGTCGTGCGCCATCTCCCGGAAGTTGCCGAGACCGACGAACCGGGGCGGCGAGACGCCGTCCCAGGAGGTCAGGGCGAGGTAGAAGCCCTGGAGGGCGGGCCAGAACACCCACAGGGCCTCGGCGAGCAGCGGGATCAGGACGAAGGCGAGGACGAGCGGCGGGGTACGGCGGACGGGCCCCCGGGCGCGCCTGCCGCCGCCGGACGGCGTGGTCGCCGGGGTTTTCCGCGCGGTGGTCGTGAGGACTGCCACCTCAGGCACTCCAGATCTTCGCGGCGTCGCGCTGCCAGTCGGTGAGGATGGAGCCGACGCTCTTGGGCTGGGCGATGAACTTGGTCAGCGCGGTGTCCGCCGTGGGCTGGAGGGCGTCGCTGGAGTCGCGGTTGAAGAACTGCGTGAGTTCGGCGGCGGACTCGATGTGCGCGCGGCCCTTCTTCACCAGGGGCGTGCCGGCGTCCTTGGCGTCGGGGTGGCAGGGCAGGACGGTGCCGGAGGAGCCCTTGATGTAGATCTCCTGGGCCTCGGCCGTGGCGAGGTACTTCATCAAGTCGCCCACCTGGCGGGCGCGTCCGCTGCGGGCGCTGGCGAAGTAGCCGTCGGTGGGGGCCTCTTCGGCGAGCGGGACCTTGGGGTCGATGACGGGGAAACGGAAGAAGTCGATGTCGTCGAGCGCGTTCTTGGGAGCGGCGTCGGCGAAGAAGGTGCCGATGAGCATCATGCCGCTGCGGCCGTTGAGCAGGGCGGTGGTGGCGTCCTGGAAGGCTACGGCGGTGCCGTCGGGGTCGAAGTAGGGCAGTACTTCCCGCCAGCGGTCGAAGACCCGGCGCACCTCGGGGTCGTCGAAGCGGTGCTTTCCGGCGAGCAGCTCGCGGTGGTAACCGGCGCCGTTGATACGGATGTTCAGGTAGTCGAACCACGCGGACGCGACCCAGGCGGTGTTGCCGCCGGCGCCGAGGCCGATCGGGGCGACGCCCTTGGACTTGAGCGTGTCGCACAGGTCCAGGAACTCGTCCCACGTCTTCGGCTCGCGCACGCCCCACTTGGCGAAGTTCGACTTCCGGTAGAACATGCCCCACCAGTAGTAGGTGGAGGGCACGAACACCTTTGTGCCGGAACCCGCGGTGCACAGCGAGTTCAGCGCCTTGGAGTAGCGCTTGAGGTCGGGCGAGGAGGCCCAGACGTCGTCGAGGCCGAGCAGCAGGTCCTTCCTGGCGTAGGCGTCCGCCACCGAGCCGGGGTACCAGGTGTAGACGTCCGGTGGGTTGGCGGAGGTGAGGTACGTCGGGAGCTGGGTGCGGAAGGTCTCGGCGGCGACGGTGTTGAGGCTGACGCGCCCGGATCCCTTCCTGCCGTAGGCGGCGGCCAGGTCCTCCATCGCGGCCTTGGCCTGCGGTGCCGAGAGGTTCGACTGGAGGGTCACCGCGCCCGTGGAGGGGGACTTGGCGGAGGAGGACGAGGTGACACAGCCGCTGAGCAGGGCCGCGGCCCCGGTGGCGCCGAGTCCGGCGAGGAGTGTCCGGCGACTGGGCTGAAGGTTCGTCATGAAGGGGTTCGTCATGAAGCGCTCCCTGTGGATTCGCGCGACGGGGCCGGTCGGCCGGAGGGTCAGGGACCGGAGGCCCGGGACCGGGGGCTGGGCGCGGCCCCGTCGCGGCGGATCAAGGTTCGCGTGGTGACCGCACCACGTCAAGATTAATTACTAATTTATTTGAACTGGCTGCGGTGGACGGTGCCGTCGACCCCGCGGTACACCGCGTCGACCGTGCCGTCCGGGCCCGCGACGGCGCCGAGCGAGCCGTCGAACGCGGCGCTCGGGAACTCCGCGCGCTTGCTCCAGCCCTGCCAGGCACCGGAGTCGTACCGCTGCTGCCAGAGCGTGTAGTCGCCGGCGCGGGCGTAGAGCAGCACGCTGTCGCCGGAGGCGACGAGTGTCGGGCTGCCGCTGACCGTGCCGCCGAGGGAGGTCCAGCCGGACCAGGTGCCGTCCGCCGAGCGGCTGCGGGTCCGGATGTCGTCGGCGGCGGAGCGCACGGCGAGGTGGAGCCGGCCCTCGGCGTCGACGGCCGCCGACGGCCTGCCGTACGCCGGTCGGTCGCCGGGCGTGCCGAGCGAGGTCCAGCCGGTGTGCGCGTCGCGCTGGACGATCCGGCCGGCCGGGTCCGTGGCGAACAGCGTCCAGTGGCCGGGGCCGGTGAAGGCGACGCCCGGGGCGTCGGCCACCCGGCCGCCCAGGCTCCGCCAGCCGCTCCAGCGGCCCTGGGTGTAGGCGCGCCGGTAGACGCGGGAGTCGGCGCCGCGTACGAAGACGTCGATCCGGCCGCCGGCCGAGGCGTGGGCGGAGGGCTGACCGAGGATGCCGCCGCGGACCGGGCCGCCGAGGTCGCGGACGCGGTCGCCCCTGCTGCCGGAGCTCTGCTGGAGCAGGGTGCCGCGCGGGCCGCGCACGAAGGTGTCGAGCGTGGAGCCGCTGCGGACGGCGGCCGGGCTCGCGGTGGCGGGCAGGCCGGTCTCCGTGCCGGGCAGCGCGTCGTCGCCGGTGAGCCGGAGGAAGGCCGTGCCGTGGGCGGGGACCGTGACGGTGTACGACCCGGTGTGCGTGCCCCGGTCGGCGCGGGCGCGCAGGTCGCGGACCTCGACCGGGCCGCCGAGGGCGGTGTCGGCGAACCTGACGGTGCGCTCGGCGGCCTGTCCGGAGCGGTTGAGCAGGACCACCGCGCGGCGGCCGTGCCCGGAGAGGACCTTGCTGTAGACGTCGCCGGTCGCGTCGGTGGCCACGCGGACGCCCTGCACGCCGAGGCGGTCCTGGTCGACGCCGATGATCTCGGGGTTGCGCAGGACGGCGAGCATCGACGGGGACAGCGTGCGCGGGTCGGAGCCGAGGACCAGCGGGGAGGCCATCTCCGCCCACATGACGAACTGGGTGGTCGACTCCTCCTCGGTCAGCTCCAGGTTCCCGTCCGCCATGCGGCGCGTCGGGATCAGATAGTCGGGGTCGTTGTAGTGGCCGGGGCCCTGGGCTTCGGGGTGCCAGGCGTTGGCGTCCATGTTGCGCAGGACGTTGGGCCATTGGCCGGGGCTCGGGGTGCCCCAGGCGATGTCGGTGCCGGTGCGCCAGGAGTCCGCGATGGTCGGGGCGTAGGCGTAGGTGTGGTGGGCGTCCTGCTCGGGTGTGTGCGGCAGGCCCCAGTCGTCGGTGAGCGGGTTGCAGAGGTTCAGCAGCATCGCGCGGCCCGACTTGGCGACCGCGTCGCCGAACTCCCTGAAGGCGGTGCCCGGGTCGAGCTTCTCGGAGATGCCGCACAGGAAGTCGACCTTGATGGCGTCGACCTTCCACCCGGCGAACTGCCGGGCGTCCTGCGCGTAGTGGCCCCGGCTGCCGAGACCGCAGCTCTTGCCGCCGTCGTAGGTCCCGGCGTCGGTGTAGATACCGGCCCGCAGGCCGCGCTGGTGCAGATAGGAGACGAGGGCCGGGATGCCGGACGGGAAGCGCTCGGGGTGCGCGGTCAGCCGGCCCCGCGCGTCGCGGGGGACGTCGGCCTGCCAGCCGCCGTCCAGCCACACGATGTCGTAACCGCTGTCCCGCAGACCGCTGCTGACCAGCTTGTCGGCGACGGAGCGCACCTCCTTCTCGGTGGGCGCGCCGAGGCCGTAGTAGGTGTTCCAGCCCATGTAGGGCGTGGGGGCGAGACCGCTGTCGTAGTAGTCCGGCGCGCCCTGGTCCACGCCCGCGGCCGCGTGGGCGGAGGGCGTCATGGTGGCGGCCAGGGCCACCGCGCTCGCCGCGGCGAGGGCGGTCCGGGCGAACCGGGGGCGTCGGGAATCGGGTACGGGCGGACGTGACGTCACGTGCCTCTCCCAGAAGTCGGAAAGCGGGATGGGTGACGCGGAGGCGGACGCACACCGGTGCGGCGGCGCTCCGGAGCACGGGCGCACCGGAGCAGGAGCCCTCGGCGTCACGGCGACGACTGTGGCGTCCGGCCGAAACGCTGTCAATATTTATTCCTAATTTAAGAGAAACAAACGCGCGGCACGTCGGACGTCTTGACAGTCCGATCACGCGGCGGCAATGTTCGGCAACGTTGTCAAGCACATGGCAACGTTGTCAGCCGCTCTGTTCCCCCAGCCTCACCGTTCCTCGGTCTGCCCTGATCGGAGCCTTGTTGATGTCGGATCAGTCCTCCGCGCCCTCCCGGCGTGCCGTCCTGTCGGCGGGATCCACCCTCCTGGCCGGGTTCGGTCTCGGCATGGGCCCGCTCGCCTCCGCCGCCGGAGCGGGAACCGGACAACCGGGGCGGACCACTCCCCCGGCCGAACTCGCCGCGTACCGGCCGGTTTCGGTGTCCTCGACCGACTACGCCCCGGCCCCCGCCGAGTTCGCCGTGGACGGCCTCGCGGTGCGCGGGGTACAGGGCAGCGGCTGGCGGGCGGCGGACGGCGACCCCCAGTGGATCAAGGTGGACCTTCAGGCGCTGTGCCAAGTGTCCTCTCTGCGGCTGGTGTTCGAGGCCACCGTGGACGACCCGCCGTTCAAGGAGTCCCCGTCCGGGAACCCGCGCGACAACACCACCGGGCAGGAGATCCTCTCCAGTTGCGCCACGGACTTCGTCGTCGAGACCTCGCGCGACGGTACGTCCTGGACGACGGTGTACCGCACCGATTCCGGCCGGGGCGGCGAGATGGACATCGCCCTGCCCGAGCCGGTCACCGCGCGCTGGGTGCGCATGACAGTGCACAAGCGCTCCAACAGCAATCCGCTCGGCCTCAACGGCCTCCAGGTCTACGGCACTTGCCACACCCGACGCCCGGAGGCCACCGGGTGGACCGACTGGGGTGTGCGCGAGCGGCATCCCGAGCCGCTGCGGACGGCCGACGACGGAACCGTCCCGCTGGAGTCCGGCTGGGACCTGACGATGGACGACTGGGCCGGCGCCGGCGGTGCCGCCCTGTCCCGCACGGGGCACGACACGAGCCGCTGGCTCCCGGCGACCGTGCCGGGCACCGTCCTCACCTCGCTGGTGGACCAAGGCCACCTGCCCGACCCCGTGGCCGGGTTCGGCAACCTCCATGTGCCCGAGGCCCTGTCCCGGCACTCCTGGTGGTACCGGCGCGAGTTCACGCTGCCCAGGAGCCTCAGGACCGGCCAAGGGCGGTATGTCTGGCTGGAGTTCGACGGTGTGAACCACGAGGCCGAGGTCTGGTTCAACGGCACGAAGGCCGGCTCCTTCACCAACCCGTTCTCGCGTGCCTCCTACGACGTCACCGGCCTGCTGACGGCCGGAGCCCAGGCGCTCGCGGTGAAGATCACCCCCATGCCGTTCCCCGGCAGTCCGGCCGACAAGGGGCCGGCCGGACTCGCCTTCGTCGACGCGGGCGCCACCATGATGAACCGCAACTCCCCCACCTACCTGGCCTCTTCGGGCTGGGACTGGATGCCCGCCGTGCGCGACCGCGCGGCCGGCGTCTGGAACCACGTCCGGCTGCGCTCCACCGGCGCCGCCGTCATCGGCGACCCGCGCGTGGACACCCTGCTGCCCGACCTGCCCGCCACCACCACGGCGGAGCTGACCGTGGTGGTTCCGGTGCGCAACGCCGACAGCGCAGAGCGACGCGTCACCGTCACCGCCGCGTTCGGCCGGGTGCGGGTCACCCGGGCCGTGACGGTCCCCGGCGGCAAGAGCACCGAAGTCACCTTCGCCCCGGCCGACTTCCCGCAACTGCGCCTGCGCGACCCCGAGCTGTGGTGGCCCAACGGCTACGGCGAACCGCGCCTGCACGACCTCACCCTGACCGCGTCCGTGGACGGCCGGGAGAGCGACCGCCGCGTAACCCGCTTCGGCATACGGCAGTTCGGCTACGAATACGGCGTACTGCCGATGACGTTCCGACGGAGCAGCGACGTCTTCACCCAGACCGTGAACTTCACCCGCCAGAAGGCGCGTTACGTCCGCGTCCTGTGCCGTACCCGCGCCACCCAGTGGGGTTCCTCGATTTGGAACCTGTCGGTGCTGGACAGCGCCTCCCCCGGCAACGACCTGGCCCTCGCCAGGAAGGCGACGGCGTCCTCCGTGGACGAACCCTCACACGGAGCGGGCAACGTCACCGACGGGGACGGCACCACCCGCTGGTCCTCCTCCTTCGACGACGGGCAGTGGGTCCAGGTGGACCTCGGCTCGCCGGTCTCCTTCGACCGGATCGCCGTCGACTGGGAGCAGGCGTACGCGCGGACCTACACCGTCCAGGTCTCCGGCGACGGCACCACATGGACGGACGTGCGCGACGTCGACAACGCCGCCGCCCCGCTGCCGTTCCACACCTCCGGCCCGGCGAGCATGCAGGACGTCGAGTTCGACGCGGTCACCGCCCGCCACGTACGGGTGCTGTGCCGGACGCGTGCCACCAGTTGGGGCTTCTCGATGTGGGAGCTGGCCGTCGTGGACAGCACCAGACCGGGCACCAACCTGGCGCTGCGCAAGTCCGCGACCGCCTCGACCGAGGGCGACGGCACGGTCGCGGGCAACGTGGTCGACGGGGACGCCAACTCCCGCTGGAGCTCGGCCTACGAGGACGACGGCTGGATCCGGATCGACCTCGGCGCCCCGGAGCGCTTCGACCGGGTGACGGTCACCTGGGAGCAGGCGTACGCGCGGACCTACACCGTCCAGGTCTCCGACGACGGCACAAACTGGAGGGACGTCAAGTCCGTCGACAACTCCATCGCGGCGCTGAAGATCAGCGTCAACGGGGTGCGGGTGTTCTGCCGGGGCGGCAACTGGGGCTGGGACGAACTGCTGCGCCGGATGCCGGCCGAGCGCATGGACACCGCCGTGCGGATGCACCGCGACATGAACTTCACGATGATCCGCAACTGGGTGGGGAGCAGCAACCGCGAGGAGTTCTACGCCAGTTGCGACCGGCACGGCCTGCTGGTGTGGAACGACTTCCCCAACGCCTGGGCGATGGACCCGCCGGACCACGACGCGTTCAACAACACAGCACGCGACATCGTGCTCCGCTACCGCATCCACCCGAGCGTCGTCGTGTGGTGCGGGGCCAACGAGGGCAACCCGCCCGCCGCGATCGACGACGGCATGCGCGACGCGGTCCGCTCCGGGGCGCCCGGGGTGCTGTACCAGAACAACTCGGCGGACGGCATCGTCACCGGCGGCGGCCCCTACGGCTGGGTGGAGCCGGAGAAGTACTTCTCCCCGACGACCTACGGCAGCAAGAACTACGGCTTCCACACCGAGATCGGCATGCCGGTGGTGTCCACGGCACAGACCATGCGCCGCCTGACCGGCGACGAGCCCGAGTGGCCCATCGGGGGCGCCTGGTACTACCACGACTGGAGCACGCGCGGGAACCAGGCCCCGCAGAACTACCGCGCCGCCATCGAGTCACGCCTCGGCACGGCCACGGACCTGGACGACTTCTGCCGCAAGGCGCAGTTCCTCAACTACGAGAACCACCGCGCCATGTTCGAGGCGTGGAACGCCCGCCTCTGGGACGACGCGAGCGCGCTGCTGCTGTGGATGTCCCACCCCGCCTGGTACAGCACGGTCTGGCAGACGTACGACTACGACTTCGACGTCAACGGCGCGTACTACGGCTCCCGCAAGGCCTCCGAGCCCGTGCACGTGCAGTCGAGCCCGGTCGACGGCCAGGTCCTCGCCGTCAACCACACCCCGCACCCGATCCGCCGGGCCACCGTGACCGCCCGCTGGTACGACCTCGACGGCCGCCAGGTGGCCGGCGAGCGGAAGGCGACCGTGGACATCGCGCCCTCCGCGACGGCGAAGGCCTTCACCGCCGGCCCGGAGGGCACCCTGCCCGGCCTGTACCTGCTGCGCCTCAGGCTCACCGACGCACGCGGAAGGACGCTGTCGGAGAACACCTACTGGCGGTACCGCACACCGGAGGCCATGCGGGCACTGAACGAGACTCGGCGGACCAGGGTCTCGCTGAACGTCACCGGCCCGCGCGCCGGCTCCGACGGGCGACGCGAGCTGACCGCCCAGGTGACCAACCGGGGTTCGTCGGTGGCGGCGATGGTGCGGCTCTCCCTGGTGGACACCCGCTCCGGCGACCGGGTACTGCCCGCCGAGTACGACGACAACTACCTCTGGCTGCTGCCCGGCGAGTCGCGGACGGTCACCGTGTCGTGGCCCGGCTCGGCGGAGGCGGCACGGCCGGGGCTGAAGGCCGAGGGGTACAACGTGCCGGAGGTGACGGGGCGGCCGTAGCGGGGGCCGCCGGCCGGCCGGCGGTCTTGGCCCGGGGACCGTCACCCGTTAGGGTCCGGACTGACAACGTTGCCAGGCCGGGTGCGGTCCCGCGCTCGTGCCGTGCCCCATTCCTGTGGAGAACCTGATGCCGGGTCCACACGCGAAGAGCCGCGTCCGCGACCGGAGGCCGGTGCGCGTGATGTGCGCCGTGGCCGCCGCGTTGGCCGTCGCCGTCGCCACGCCCGCGACGGCCACCGGGGCGCAGGCGCGGTTCGAGCCCGGCGCCCCCTCGGGGTTCGGCTACGTCGCGATGGGCAGCTCCTTCGCGGCCGGGCCGGGTATCCCGCCGGCGCAGACGGGCGGCGGAGCCGCGGCATGCGCCCGGTCGGCCGGCAACTACGCCACGATCGTCGCCCGCGCGACCGGGGCGGACCTGACGGATGTCTCGTGCAGTGGCGCGACCACGGCGAACGTGCTGACGGTCGGTCAGTTGGGCCAACCGCCGCAGATCCAGGCCGTGACCTCGGCGACCCGGGTCGTCACGGTCACCATCGGCGGGAACGACGTCGATTACCTGGGCAGCATCAACACCTATTCCTGTCAGACCGGCGGCGGCGCCAATTGCGGCACGGTGGACCGGAACGCGATCGACCAGACCTTCCCCGTCCTGGCCGGGCGGATCGAAAACATCGTGAACGCCGTCCACAGCGCGGCACCGCGGGCGCACGTCTACCTGGTCGACTACTTCACCATCCTGCCGGACGCCGGGGTGTGCGCCGACGTCCCGCTGACGGACGACCAGGCGGAGTTCGAGCGCGGTATCGCCTCGCGCCTGGCGGACGCCACCGCCACCGCGGCAGCCGCCACCGGTGCGACCGTGGTCGATCTGGCGGCCGCCAGTCACGGACACGACGCGTGCGCGGAGAGCCCGTGGGTGGAGACGTACCGTCCGGCGGCGGGACGCTCCGCCTATCACCCCAACGAAGCGGGCATGGCGGCGGCCGCGTCGCTCGTGGAATGCGCGCTGAAGTCCCAAAGTCGGCTGCGCACCTCGGTGTTCCACTCGGGCATCACGGGCAAGTGCGTCGATGTGCGGAACTCCGGCACCGCCGACGGCACGCCTGTGCAGCTGTACGGCTGCGACGGCACGGCCGCGTGCCGGTGGACCCCGGCCGCCTGACCCCCGAGCCGATAAACGCGCTCTCCGCGAGATCGCCTCGGGCGACTCCCACGGCACCCTCAACCACCAGTGCACACAGGGGATTTCCTGCGAATGAGTACCGACGTTGGCGTTGTCCGGCCCCTCCCCGAGTTGCTGCGGGAGCACGCCGGGCGTCTCGGGGACAAGGTCGCCTTCCAGGACCGCCGTACGCGGTTGACGTACCGGGATCTGGAGCGGCGGACCGGACGGCTCGCGGGCCATCTGGCCGGGCTCGGGCTGGGCCGGGGCGAGCGGGTGGCCCTCCTGCTCGGCAACCGTGTCGAGGCTGTCGAGAGCCTGCTCGCGGTCACCCGGGCCGGCGGTGTGGGCGTACCGCTGGACCCGGGGAGCCCAGCTGCGGAGCTGAACCGTCTGCTGGACGACTGCGGTGCGCGGGTGCTCGTCGTCGAGGAGACCGAACTCGCCCGCCGGCCGGAGCTGTTGTCCCGCCCCGGGGTGACCGTGGTGGTGGTCGAGGGGGGCGACGGTGACGAGGGCACCCCGTCGTCGTCGTGGGCGGCGCGCGGCATCCGGTGGTACGAGGATCTGGCGGGGAGGGAGGCCGGCAGTCCCGCCCGGGACGATCTCGGGCTGGACGAAGTCGCGTGGCTGCTCTACACCTCCGGTTCCTCCGGCGTCGCGAAGGGCGTCCTGTCCACGCAGCGCAACCGCCTGGCGCCAATCGCGGCGGGACTCGTGGACGTCCTCGGCCTCTCGGAGAGGGACCGGCTGCTGTGGCCGTTGCCCCTCCACCACGCGATGAGCCAGATCGTCTGCGTCCTCGGGGTGGCCGCGACCGGCGCGAGTGCCGTGCTCCTGCCCCGGTTCTCGGTGACGGAGGTGCTCGGCGAACTGCGCCGTACCGACGAGCCCCGCACCCTGCTCGGGGGCGTACCGACCACGTACTCGGCCCTGCTGGAGGCGGTCCGCGACGAGCGGGGCGGCAAGGGTGCTGGCGGGCTCGGGACGCCCGCGTTGCGGGGGTGCATCAGCGGAGGCGCTTCGGCGGGGCCGGAGTTCCGGCGGGCCTTCGAAGCCGTGTGCGGCACCTCGTACCTGGAGCACTACGGCAGTACCGAGGCGGGTCCGGTGACCATGGCGGCGCCGGGTGAGGCGACGGCCGCCGGGTCGTGCGGCCGGGCGCTGGCCGGCACCCGGGTCCGGGTGGGCGGCGGCGCCGACGGGCAGGACACGGGCGAGGGCGAGTTGTGGGTGAGCGGGCCGGGGGTGATGGCCGGTTACCACCGGGCGCCGGAGGCCACCGCCGAGGTGCTCCACGACGGCTGGTTCCGCACCGGAGACCTGGCCAGGATCGAGCCCTCGGGGGACGTCGTGATCACCGGCCGGGCCGGTGATCTGATCATCCGGGGCGGCGCGAACGTCCACCCCTCGGAGGTGGAGGCGGTGCTGCGGCGCCTGCCCGGTGTGGCGGACGCCGCCGTGGCCGGGCGCCCACACCCCCTGTTCGGCGAGGTTCCGGTCGCCTACGTGGTGGCCGCGCCGGGCGGCGAGGCCCTCGACAGGGCCGCGATCCTCGCCGCCTGCCGTGCGGAACTGTCCGCCTTCAAGGTGCCCACGGATCTGTACGAGGTGGAGCGCGTTCCCCGTACCGCCTCCGGGAAGGTCCGGCGGCACGCCCTCGCCGAGCTGTCCCGTCGGGCGCTGGGCGCCGAGGCGGCCGGGGAGCCGGCGGGGGAACTGCTGGCGCTGGTGCGGAGCGAGGTGGCCGCCCTGCTCGGCTGCGGGGCCGAGGCGGTGGAGCCGACTACGGCGCTCCGGGACCTGGGCATGGACTCCCTGACGGCCACCGTGCTGCGTGAGCGGCTGTCCGACGCGACCGGGCTTCCGCTCTCCGAGGCCGTCGCCTTCGACTTCCCCACGGCCGCCGCGCTCGCCGCCCACCTGCGCTCGCTGCGCGCCGCCGCGAAGTCCGGCCCCGCGACCGTGGACCGTGGCGTGGCGCGGCGGGACGACGACCCCGTGGTGATCGTGGGGATGGCGTGCCGCTATCCCGGGGGCGTGACCTCCCCCGAGGAGTTGTGGCGGCTGGTGGCCGACGGGAGGGACGCGATCGGCCCGTTCCCCGCCGACCGGGGCTGGGACATGGACACGCTGTACGACCCGGATCCGGGTCGCCCCGGCCGGACTTATGTGCGTGAGGGCGGTTTCCTCTCGGGTGTGGGGCGTTTCGATCCGGGTTTCTTCGGCATCTCGCCCCGCGAGGCCCCGGCCATGGATCCGCAGCACCGGTTGCTGCTCGAAGTGGCGTGGGAGGCCTTCGAGAACGCCGGTGTCGTTCCCCGTGCACTGCGCGGCTCGGCGACCGGGGTGTACGTCGGGCTCATGTACAGCGACTACGCCGGCCGGCTGGCGGAGGTGCCGGAGCATGTCGAGGGGTACCTCGGCATCGGCAACTCCGGAAGCGTCGCCTCCGGCCGTATCGCCTACACCTTCGGGCTGGAGGGCCCGGCCGTCACGGTGGACACGGCGTGCTCGTCGTCCCTGGTCGCGCTGCATCTGGCGGCCCAGTCGCTGCGCCGGGGGGAGTGTTCCTTCGCGCTCGTCGGCGGGGCCACCGTGATGACCGCCCCCTTGTCGTTCGTGGAGTTCAGCCGGCAGCGGGCGCTGGCCCCGGACGGCCGCTGCAAGGCGTTCGGCGCGTCCGCCGACGGCGCGGGGTGGGCCGAGGGCGCCGGGATGCTGCTGCTCGCCCGGCTGTCCGAGGCGCGCGGGGCCGGGCTCCCCGTGCTGGCCGTGGTGCGCGGTTCGGCGGTCAACCAGGACGGGGCGAGCAACGGGCTGACGGCACCGCACGGTCCGGCACAGCAGCGGGTGATCCGGCAGGCCCTCGCGGACGCGGGGCTGGAGCCCGGGGACATCGACGCGGTGGAGGCGCACGGCACCGGCACCCGGCTCGGCGATGTCATCGAGGCCGAGGCGTTCCTGGCGACGTACGGGAGTCAGGAGCGGGAGCGTCCGCTCTGGCTGGGCTCGGTCAAGTCGAACATCGGTCACACCCAGGCCGCCGCCGGGGTGGCCGGCGTGATCAAGACGGTGCAGGCGATGGCACACGGGGTACTGCCGCGTACCCTGCACGCCGACGAGCCGACCGACCGCGTCGACTGGTCGTCGGGGAGGGTGGCGCTGCTCAACCGGGCGGTCCGGTGGCCGGGTTCGGGCCGTCCGCGCCGGGCGGGAGTGTCCTCGTTCGGCATCAGTGGCACCAATGCCCATGTGGTGCTCGAAGAGGCACCGGCGGAGCCCGCCACGCCACCGCCGGCTCCCGTGCCGGGCGACGGAGTCGGGAGCGGGCGCCCCGACGGCGGCCCGGCCATCGCTCCGGTTACGGCAGTCGCTGTCCCGGTCTCCGCGAAGAGCGCGCCGGCGCTCAAGGAGCAGGCGAGCCGGTTGTACGACCGGCTCGCCGCCGACCCCAACGCGACCCCGGCGGACATCGGCCACTCGCTCGCCACCACCCGCACGGCCTTCGAGCACCGGGCCGTGGTGGTGGCCCGGGACCGTGCGGAACTGCTCGGTTCCCTGCGGGCCGTGGCGGAGGGCGCGAACGGGCCCCTGGTCCACCGCGGCACCTCGCGCCACCAGGGCCCGCTGGCCTTCCTCTTCACCGGTCAGGGCAGTCAACGCAACGGCATGGGAAGGGAGTTGTACGCGTCGCGGAAGCTGTACCCGGCCTTCGCCCGGTCGTTCGACGAGACCTGCGCCCTGCTCGATCCGCTGTTGCCGGTGCCGCTGCGGGACGTCGTCCTCGCGGACCCCGGCACGAAGACGGGCGCGCTCCTGCACACGACCCGGTTCGCGCAGCCGGCCCTCTTCGCCCTGGAGACGGCTCTGTTCCGGCTGTGGGAGTCCTGGGGGGTACGCCCGGATCTGGTGGCCGGGCACTCACTGGGCGAGATCACGGCGGCGCACGCCGCCGGGGTGCTGTCCCTCGCGGACGCCTGCACCCTGGTGGCGGCACGGGGCCGGCTGATGGACGCGCTGCCCCCGGGCGGGGCGATGGCCGCGGTGGCCGCCGGTGAGGAAGAGGTGACCGCTCACCTCGCCGGTACGGGTGGTGCGGTGGAGATCGCCGCCGTCAACGGACCCCTCGCGGTGGTCGTCTCCGGGGACGAGAGCGCGGTACGGGAGACCGTCGCGCACTTCCGCGACCGGGGCCGGTTCACGGCGCCGCTCCAGGTGAGCCATGCCTTCCACTCCGTACGCGTGGAACCCATGCTGGACGACTTCGCGAAGGTGCTGCGCGGCCTGTCCTTCGGCGCACCGCGCGTTCCGCTGGTCACCGCCGTGACGGGGGGACGGGCCGCCACCGACGAGGAGCTGCGCTCACCGGAGTTCTGGGTGGACCATGTGCGCCGCCCGGTCCGTTTCGCCGACTCGGTGGCACACCTGCGGAGCCGGGGCGCGGCTCACTTCGTCGAGCTCGGACCGGACGCGGTACTCACCGGCCTGGTCAAGGGCTGTCTCGGTACGCCGGGGTCCGCTCCGGACACGGGCGGCGAGGCGCCCGCAGCGCCGCTGGTCCTGCCGGCACTGCGCGCGGCACGGCCGGAGGGCGATGCCCTGACCGACACCCTGGCCGCTCTGTACGCCCATGGCGTGCCGGTCGACTGGCGGGCCGTTCTCGCGGAGCGCGGTGGCCGGCGGGTCGCGCTGCCCACGTACCCCTTCCAGCGCCGCGATTACTGGCTCGACGCCTCTCCGCGACACCGGCCCGCTCCCCCGGCGCACACACCGGCCCACCCGTTCCTGTCGTACCGCACCACGACGGCCGACGACGACGGCCTGTTGCTGACGGGGACGCTCTCCGTGCGGGAGCGGCCGTGGCTGGCCGACCACAGGATCGCGGGGGAGGTGGTGCTGCCGGGGAGCGCCTTCGTCGAGATGGCCCTGCACGCCGGCGAGTCGGTGGGCACACCGGTACTGGACGAACTCGTCCTGGCGGCGCCGCTGCCACTGCCCCCGGACGGCGCGGTCGAACTCCAGGTGAAGGTGTCGGGGCCGGACGACGCGGGGCGCCGGACCGTGCGCTTCCACGCCCGGCCACAGGCGTCCGCCGGTCGACGTCCCTGGCACCGGCACGCCTCGGGGACCTTGGCGCCACGGCAGCCGGCGGACCGCGAGACACCGGCCACCGGGACCGGCGCCGAGCCCTGGCCCCCGCCGGGCGCGGTCCCGCTGTACGCCGGCGGTCCGGGGTCCGACCCGTACGGGGCACTCACCGGGAGCGGTCTGGGCTACGGGCCCGCGTTCCGGGGCCTGCGCGCCGCCTGGCGGCTCGGGGAGGAGCTGTACGCCGAGGTCGCGCTGCCCGACGCGGCCGGTGCCACGGAGACGGGTGGTCCGGGGTTCGTCCTGCATCCCGCGCTGCTGGACGCCGCGCTGCACGCCCTGGCACTCGCCGGTCCCCCGGTGGCGGGCCGCTTCGAGGCGGACGGCGGCGCGGGGACGGCCCTGCCGTTCACCTTCGGCGGGGTACGCCTGTACGCCCCCGGCGCGCGACGGCTGCGGGTGCGGCTCGCTCCGGGAGCGGACGGGCGGACAGCGGTGGAGCTGGCCGACGAGCAGGGGGCTCCGGTGGCGCGGGTGCGTTCGCTGACGCTCCGGCCGCTGCCGTCCGCCGGGCCGGGCCGGGCGGCTCGGGACAGCGCGGTTCTGTGGCGGAGGGACTGGGTTCCGTTGTCCGGGCCGCCCGTACCTCCCACGCCGCCGGTGTGGGGCGTGCTGGGCACGGCCGGCGACAGGCTGACGGAGGCGCTCGCGCCCCGGGGCTCCGGCGTTCCCGTGTACGCCGACTCGGCGTCGGCGGGCCGGGGTTCAGCGGCTGTGGTCGTCGTACCGTGCCCGTGGCCGCCGGGTCCGGCCGATGGTACGGAGAGCACGACGGGGGCTACCGATGGCTCGTCGGCGCGAATCCTGCGGACGGCGAGCCTGACCCTGCGGCTGGTACAGGAGTGGCTCGCCGATCCGGGCCTGGCGGGTTCCCGGCTGGTCCTGGTCACGTCCGGCGCCGTCGGCCCGGACGACGGTGGTCCGGACGACGGTGGTCCGGCCGGTGACGGCGGCGATCCCGGGGACCGCGTACCGGCCCAGGCGGCGGCGTGGGGGCTCGTCCGCTCGGCGATGCGCGAGAATCCGGGCCGTTTCGCCCTGGTCGACATGGACGATCACCCCGGCTCCTGGCGGGTCCTTCCCGCGCTGCTGGCCGCTCCGGCACCGGAGACAGCCGTACGGGAGGGGACGGCGTACGTACCGAGACTCGTCCGGCCGGCCGGGCCCGGTGGGCGACAGCGGTCGCGACCCGCGCTCGATCCGGAGGGCACCGTGCTGGTGACCGGCGGCACCGGCTCGCTGGGCATGCTGCTCGCACGGCATCTGGTCACCGCTCACGGCGTCCGGCACCTGCTGCTCGCCGGCCGGCGCGGGCCCGCCGCGCCGGGAGTGGACGAACTCGTCGCAGAGCTGGGCAAGTTCGGTGCCCGGGTGACCGTACGGGCGTGTGACCTCACGGACCGGACGACGCTGGCCGCCCTGCTCGACTCCGTACCGGCGGCTCACCCGCTGACCGGTGTCGTCCACACGGCGGCCGTGCTGGACGACGGCATCGTCCCGGCGCTCACTCCCGCCCGTCTGGAGAGGGTGCTGCGTGCCAAGGCGGAGTCGGCCCTCGCCCTGCACGAACTGACGCGGGGTCACCAGCTCGCGCTGTTCGCGCTGTACTCGTCGGTGGCGGGGGTCTTCGGCGCCGCCGGTCAGGCCAACTACGCGGCGGCCAACTGCGTGTTGGACGCGCTGGCGCGGCATCGGCAACGGCTCGGGCTGCCTGGTACGTCGATCGTCTGGGGCCCGTGGCGGCAGAGCGACGGCATGACGGCACACCTGGCCGGCGCGGACCTGCGAAGGGTGGCCGGCTCCGGGTTCGCCCCGCTCGGCGCGCAGGAGGGGCTGAGTCTCTTCGACGCCGCCGTCGCCGGTGACGACCCCGTGGTGATCGCGGCCCGGCTCGACCCCGCCGTCCTCGACGGAGGTGTCCCGGAAGCCGCCCGTGAACCGGGGCCCGCCACGGACGGGGGCGCGCCGCCCGCCGCTTCGTTGAGGCGGCGGCTGGCGACCGCCGCCCCGGAGGAGCGAATGGGGTTGCTGCTCACGGAAGTCCGGTCCAAGGCGGCCTCGGTACTGGGCCACCAGGAGGGCGCGAGCTCGATCGACGAGGGCGGCCTGCTGGCGGACCTGGGGCTCGATTCCCTGGCCGCGGTCGATCTGCGCAATCTGCTGTCCGCGTCGACGGGGCTGACCTTGCCGCCCACGCTGCTGTTCGACTTCCCGACGCCGCGCGCGGTCGCCGCCGAGCTGGCGGAACGGTACGGACGGGAGACGGTTCCTTCCGGTTCTCCGGGCGCTCCGGAGCGACCGACCGCCACCGACCGCCCGGCGGACGACGGCGGTCCGGGCACGGCCGGTCCCACGGCTGCCCCGGTGCGGGTGGAAGGCGTACCCGCGCCCAGGGAGGCTCCGGACTCCGTGGGCGCCCTGTTCCGCAGTGCCTGTGACCGGGGCCGGACCTGGGACGGCATGGTGCTGCTCACGGTCGCCGCACGCCTGCGCCCGGTCTTCGACGACGCCGGGGCGGCCGGCGCGGTGCTCGACCCCGTGACGCTCGAAGCGGGCGGTACGGCTGCCCGCGTGATCTGCTTCCCCGCGCTCAGCGCGCTCTCCGGCCCCCAGGAGTACGCGCGCCTCGGCGCCGGACTACGGGGTCTGCGGCCGGTATCGGCGGTACGGTACCCGGGGTTCAGGCCCGGCGAGGCGCTGCCGGCCACGCTGAGCGCCCTTGTCACCGCGCAGACCGCCACGGTGCGCGCGCTCGCCGGTCAGGAGCCCGTGGTGCTGCTGGGCCGCTCGGCCGGCGGCTGGGTGGCCCAGGCCGTGGCGGAGCGGCTGGAGGCGGAGGGCTCGGCCCCGGCCGCCGTCGTCCTGGTGGACACCTACCCCCCTGGTGCGGACGACCGCGGGCAGTCGCTCTCCGCGATGACGTCGGACATGCTGCGCCGGGCGGCGCGGTTCTCCGGTGCCGAACCGGACCGGCTCACCGCCATGGCCGGCTACTTCGAGCTGTTCACCGGCTGGCAGCCCTCGGCCCTTGCCGCCCCGACCCTCTTCGTACGGGCCGGGGACCCGCTGCCCGGCACGGAGGCCGCCCCGCCCTGGAGTGTGCCGCACACCGACATCACGGTTCCCGGGGACCACTACACCGTGTTGGAGGAACACGCTCGGACCACCGCGCTCGCCGTACACCACTGGCTTACCGAGAGCGTTGCCATGCCGGAGCGTCGCGGGTGAAGGGGGCAGGGCGTGGACGGCGTCGGTGATGACGCCCTCCACGCCCTGCCCCCGCGCACTCACAAGGTCTCGGCCATCTCGGACGCCCGGCCGTCCCGCGCCCCGGAAGAGCCCAGCGCCACGCGCAGCTCCGTCAGTCCCCGGAACGCCGGGAACGGCACCTTCAGCCACTGCGCCTCGGCGTCCGGCGTTTCCAGGGAGAGTTCCGGGAAGCGGCTGAAGAGGGAGGTCAGGGCGATCTGCATTTCCATTCTGGCGAGCGGCGCGCCCAGGCAGTAATGCGGGCCCGTGCCGAATCCCAGGTGGTTGCTCTGTACGCCCGGACGGGTGATGTCGAAGACGTCGGGGTTTTCGAAGGCGGCGTCGTCGCGGTTCGCCGAGGTGACCGCGATCTGGACCAGCGCGCCCTTGGGAATGACCGTTCCCGCGATGGTGATGTCCTCAAGGGCGTGGCGGAAGGTCGCGTTCTCGACCGAGCCCTCGTAGCGGATGACCTCCTCGATGGCGTTCGGGAGGAGGTCCGGGGAGTCGATGACCTGCTTGAGCTGCTCGGGGTGGGTGAGCAGGGTGTAGACGGCGTTGCCGATGAGGTAGGCGGTCGTCTTGTGGCCGGCGAAGAGCAGCACCCACAGGGTGGAGAGCAGCTCGCCGTCCGTCAGGGACTCCTGCTCGTCGCTCGTCTGGATGAGGACGCTCAGCAAGTCGTCCTCGGGGGCCTTGCGCTTACGGGCGATCAGGACCTCGAAGTACTCCCGGAGCGTGGTCTCCGCCTCGTGCAGCTTGTCCTTGTCCTTCTTGCTGAACCCGGTCCGCGCGACGACGCTGCACCACTGCTGGACCTCGGCCCGCTCCTCCTCGGCGACGCCGATCAGCTCGCAGATCACCTGGAGCGGCAGCGGGAAGGCGAAGGCCGACAGGAGGTCGACGGAGTCCTGGGCGGCGCACCGGTCGAGCAGCGCGTCGGTGATCTCCTGGACGCGGGGGCGCAGGGCCTCGATGCGGCGGGGGACGAACGCCTTGCTGACGATCCGGCGCAGCCGCGAGTGCTTCGGCGGGTCGGCGAACAGCATGTTGTCGTCCAGGGCGATGGAGGAGTCGCCGAAGATGGCCCGGTAGGCGTCGATGGCCGCGTACATGTCCTTGCTGATCCGCGGGTCGGCCAGGGCCGCCTTCGCGTCCTCGAACCGCGTGACGAGGTACGACTCCACCCCGTGCGGCGGGGTGAGGGGGACGACGGGCGCGTTCTCCCGCAGATGCCGGTAGAGGGGGTGCGGGTTGGAGCGGTACACGGGGCAGCCGCGGGATGCCGCGTCCACTGCCCGGGCTGTCTCGTCCGCGTTCTCCTGCTCTTGCAACTGAGTCATCGACGGCCCTTCTTCTCTTCCCGCAGTGATCTTCCCGCAGTGGCACGAGGCGGCTGAACGCCGGAACGCAGGAATGCATTGACGCCACGCGGAACGGGAAAACCCGATTCACCCTTACGCCGAGCGGTCCGCGCAGGCGCGGTAAGGACGCGGAAAACGTCGATGCGCCGTCCGAGGGAAGGCTCGATTGCCGACCCCGTGACGGTATGACAGGTTCGGAATCAGGGCCGCCACGAGTTCGAATTGCTGCCCGAACCACCGCTGGGTCACTGGAGGAGGACGGGCCGTGGACAAGCGTGCCTCAGAAATCGAAGAAAACGAAGAAATGCTGCCGGTATTGATCGTGGGCGGTTCGCTCGTCGGACTGTCCGCGTCGGTGTTTCTGGGCCGGCTCGGCGTCGGCCACATGGTCGCCGAACGCCGGGCCGCCACGTCCGAGCACCCCCGGGGCCGGGGCAACAACATGCGGACCATGGAGCTGTTCCGCACCGCCGGGCTGGAGCCGGACATCCGGCAGGCCGCGTCCTGCCTGTCCGGCAATCACGGCATCCTGCAGACGGACCGGCTCTCGGGCGGTGAGAGCCGCTGGCTCTCGGCCCGGCTGACCGGCGGGGCCCCCGAGAAGGGCCTGTGCTCGACCGTGCGGTGCGCGTGCAGCCAGAACGACCTGGAGCCGGTCCTGCTGGACCACGCCCGCCGGCTGGGCGGGGACGTGCGCTTCGGCACGGAGCTGGTGTCCTTCACCGAGGAACCGGACGGCGTGACGTGCGAACTGCTCGACCGGGAGAGCGGTCTGACGTACACCAAGCGTGCGGCCTACCTCCTGGCGGCCGACGGGCCGCGCAGCCCCGTGCGCAAGCGCCTGGGCATCGGGCAGAGCGGCCGGGGCGACCTGTTCCACAACGTCAGCGTCACCTTCCGCAGCAAGCTCCTGCGCGAGGTGGTGGAGGATCAGCGCTTCCTCGTCTGCTACCTGAACGGCACCGAGGGCGACGGGGTCCTGCTGCCGGTCGACAACGAGGAGAAGTGGGTCTTCCACATCCCCTGGTTCCCCGAGCGCGGCCAGACGCTCGACTCGTTCACCGACACGCGCATCGCGGACCACATCAGGGCCGCCGCCGGCGTACGGGACCTGGACGTCGAGGTCACCGGGCGCGCCCCCTGGCACGCGGCGGACCGGGTCGCCGACCGCTACCGGGAGGGGCGTGTCTTCCTCATCGGCGACTCCGCCCACGAGATGCCGCCCACCGGCGCGTTCGGCTCCAACACGGGCATCCAGGACGCGCACAACCTGGCCTGGAAGGTCACCGCGGTGCTGCGCGGCTGGGCGGGTGAGGGGCTGCTCGACACGTACGAGAAGGAGCGGCGCCCCGTCGCCCTGGCGACGATCGCGCGGGCCATCGAGCAGGCGGCCCGCGAGGAGCACCCCGGCTACGCGGCCGCGCAGGCCACGGCCCAGAGCACGGACCTGATGACCGTCTCCCTCGGCTACCGCTACGTCTCCACGGCGGTGGCCGGCGCGGACACCGAGGCGCCGACGATCCCGGAGGAGCTCCGGCTGGAGGGCGACCCCGGTACCCGGGCCCCGCACATGACGGTCGCGCACGACGGGGAGACCAAGTCGACCGTCGATCTGTACGAGCGGTCCTTCGTCCTGCTCTCCGGTACCGCGGACGGCCCGTGGCCGGCGGCCGCCCGGGGCGCGTCGGCCGTGCTCGGCGCCCCGGTGCTGTCCTACCGCGTGGGCGCGGGGCCGGACTTCGACCTCGACACCTCGGCCGCGGGCGGCGGCGGTGGCGCGGACTGGGCCGCCGTCCACGGCGTCACCTCCCGGGGCGCGGTGCTCGTCCGCCCCGACGGCATGGTCGCCTGGCGCTCCACGGACCTCCCGGCAGACCCCGCGTTCGAGCTGACGTACGCCCTCGAAGGCCTGCTCAGCCGCTGATCCGCCCCGGACACCTCCACCACAGGGAGCCCTTCCATGAGCACCGACCTGCAAGCCCCGGGCGACATAGGCCGCCCCGCCGCGCTGGGCGGCGACGACGCCCGGCACGAACGAATAGACGTCCACCACCACTACACCGCCCCCGAATGGGTGCGGTGGGCCGACGAGAACGGCCTGGTGGACCGGGACAGCCTGCCGCCGTGGACGCGGTGGGACGAGACCGCCGCGCTGGACCTGATGGACCGCACCGGCACCCGCACCAGCGTCCTCACCGTGGCCATGCTGGGCCGCTCCAAGGAGCCCGCGGCCCGCAGGGAGAGCGCGCGGGTCGCCCTCGACGCCGCCGGTGCCCTGGCCGCCCGGCACTCCGGCCGCTTCGCCTTCTTCACGCCCGTCTTCCTGGACGACCCCGAGCTCTCCCGCTGGTCCGTCACCCACGGGATGGACGAGCTCGGGGCCGTCGGCGTCAGCGCGCGCACCAGCACGGGCGAGACGTTCCTCGGCGACCCCGCGCTCGACCCGCTCATGGCGGAACTGGACGAACGCGGCGCGGTGATCAGCACGCACCCCATGCAGGTGGCCACCTCCGGCGCGCCCAAGGGCGTACCGCCGTTCGTGTGCGACTTCCTCATGGACACCACGCGCGCCGCGCTGAGCCTGATCATGAACGGCACGCTGGACCGCTTCCCGCGGCTCACCTTCATCCTTCCGCACGGCGGCGGCTATCTGCCGTACATCGCGGGCCGGATCGAGGTCTTCGGCCGCCAGCTGGTCCCCGCCGTCGATCCCGGCCGCGTGCGCGACTACCTGCACCGCTTCTACTACGACACGGCCGCGCCGATGTCCCCGTCGGCCACCCCCACCCTGCTGGCCGCCGCGGGCTCCTCCCGGATCCTGTACGGGAGCGACTGGCCGCCCACCCCCACGCGCGTGGTCACGGAGGTGACCGCGCCCGCGCTGGACGCGGACCCCGCCCTCGGCGACCTGGAGCGCGGCCACATCAACCGCGGGAACGCCCTGCGGCTGCTGCCCGCGCTCGCTCCTGCCTGAACGAAGGAATGAAGACAATGGCGCACGTCGAAGAAGAAGAGCTCCGCGGTGACGCGATCCGTACGGGGGCCCGGTCCCGGTCCTTCAGCGGTGTCGTGCGGTCCGTGGCCGGGCAGGCCCATCTGCTCCCGGTGCTGCTGGTCCTCACGGTCATGATGGTGGCGCTGTGGCTCATGGGCATGCCCTTCCTCCAGGCCCTGACCATTTCGACCGCGCTGAAGATCTCGATGGTTCTGCTCGCGGCGCGCGGTCTGCCCCGCGCCGCGAAGAACTGACGCGGGCTCAGACCCCCTGGCCCGCCTTCTCGCCGGCCCCGCTCTCCCCCACACCGGGCGACGGGGCCGCCGCGAGGCCGTCGTCGCCCGGGTGGACCCGGCGTTCACGGAGATCAGCCACGGCCAGGGCGAGGGCGAGAAGGATGATGGCCACGGCGGTGAGCAGCCCGAGCTGCAGGGCCGTCGTGGCCCGGCCGTGGTTGGCGAGGTGCGCGAAGTACACGGCGCCGACCACGGCGATGCCCACGGACGAGCCGATGCGCTGGCCGGTCTGCATCACTCCGCCGGCCGCGCCGGCCCGTCGTACGGGCACGAGTGTGAGGGTGAGGGTCGTGTTGGGCGAGACCGTGAGGCCGGACCCGGTCCCGCCGATGAGCAGCGGCAGCGCCATGGCCCAGCCGACGTGCTCGCCGGGCACCAGCTGAACGGCCAGGACGACGCCCAGCAGGCCGACGACCACTCCGCTCAGGCCGATGACGACCAGTTTGCGGCCGTGGCGCATCACCAGCCGTCCCCCGTAGGCCGCGCCGACCGCCGAGGCGGCCGCGAACGGCAGGATCGTCACACCGGCGGCGAGGGGGCTGTAGCCCACCGCGTTCTGCAGGAACAGTGACAGGACGAAGAAGATGGTGGTGAGGCCGCCGAAGAACGTGAGGCTGATCAGGGTGCCGAGCGTGAAGGAGCGCAGGGAGAACAGGCCGAGGTCGACCAGCGGGGCGTCGCCCACGCGGACCCGGTTCCGCTCCCACGCCCGGAAGGCCGCGAGCAGCAGGACGCCGACCGGGAGGAGCAGCCACTTCGCCCGGCCGTGCCACTGCTGTTCCTGGACCAGGGGAAGCAGCAGCGCGAGCACGCCGGTGCCGAGGAGCAGGACGCCGACCGGGTCGAACTTCTCCCGTCTGCCGCTCGGCACCGGGAGGCGGGGCAGCAGCCGGTGGCCGGCGACGAGGGCGGCGACGCCGATGGGCACGTTGACGAAGAACACCCAGCGCCAGCCGTGTTCCGTGCCGAACGCCTGGAGCAGCAGTCCGCCCGCGAGCGGGCCCACCGCGGTGGACACGGCGATGACGCTGCCGTGGAAGCCGAACGCCCGGGCCCGTTCGGCGCCCTGGAACATCTGCTGGATCAGCCCCGAGGTCTGCGGTGCGACCACACCGGCGGCCGCGCCCTGGACCATCCGGAACACCACCAGCCACGCGGGTCCGGCGGCCAGACCGCACGCCATCGACGCGGCCGTGAACACGCCGAGGCCGAGCAGCAGCGCCTGGCGGCGCCCCCGCAGGTCGCCCAGCCGTCCCGCCGGCGCCAGCGCGAGCCCGAAGGCGAGGGCGTACCCGGACACCACCCAGGCCTGGGTGGCCTCGGAGGCACCGAGCCCGCGCTCCATGGAAGGCAGAGCCACGTTCACGATCGAGACGTCGAGCAGCGAGATGAAGCCCGCGGTCAGACAGACCCCGAGCGCTTTCCACCGCCGGTCGTCGAGAACGGGACGGTCCGTTTCTGTGGTCATGTGATCACGCTATGCGCGCGCGGTCGTACCGGCGGGGAAGGGAGCCGGGATGTCGTGACGCGTCACGGTCGGTCGCGGCGGGGGCCGCCCCGGCTTGGGCGCGGTGAGGGTGTGGGCCGGCGCCCTCCCGCGTCTGGCCCCGCCTCAGCCGGCCCCCGGCGCCGTGACCGGCATCCCCGCCAGGTTCAGGTCGCCCGGTGGGGGCAGCGGGCCGTGTTGGGGGGCCGGGCGGAAGGAGTCGAGGAGGTAGGCCACCAGGCGGGTCGATGCCGCCGTGTCGTCGGGGCGGGCGGCGACCAGGCCGCCGTGGGACAGCAGGACGACGGCCAGGTCGGAGAGGTGGAAGTCGGGGCGGAGGGCGCCTGCGGCCTGGGCTCTGCGGATCAGCACGGACAGGGCCTGCTCGGCCTCGGAGCGGGCCTCGGCGTGTTCCCGGGCGCGGTCGGGGAAGGCCGCGAGGAAGGCCGCCGGGAAGCCGCGCTCCTCGCGTTGGAGGCGGCACAGTTCCACCACCAGGCGCCGGAAGCCGCGCCCCGCGTCGGGGTCGGCCACCGCCTCCGCGCACACCCCGGCGCAGGCCGCCATCTGGTGCGCGAAGGCGCCTCTCACCAGGTCGTCCCGGGTCGGGAAGTGGCGGTAGAGCGTGGCCACGCCCACTCCGGCCCGGCGGGCCACCGTCGCCATCGGGGCGTCGATGCCGTGCTCGGCGAAGACCTCGCGGGCGGCGGCCAGGATACGGCGGCGGTTGCGGCGGGCGTCCAGACGCAGCCCCTTGCCCTCGGCGGGGTCGGCCGCCGTGTACTTTTCCACGCCCGGGGCCGCCATCCGAGAGGAATCGGCGGTCACTGTCTCTCACCTCCGCGTAAACGGACGATGTCGTCCGTTTGCCAGCCTAGCCTCGGGAAACGGCCGCCGTGACGCTTCCGGCGGCTCCCACGTCAGCGGAGGAGAACACCATGAGGGCCGTATTCGTCGACCGCTTCGGCGGCCCCGAGGTGCTGCGCGTAGGCGAGGCCGAGCGGCCCGCGCCGGGCCCCGGTCAAGTGCTCGTACGGGTACGGGCGTTCAGCGTCAACGGCGGTGAACTCGCCGCCCGGGCCGGGAAGGTGCGCCTGGTGACCGGACGCCGGTTCCCGCAGCGCACCGGCCTCGACTTCACCGGCGAGGTCGCCGCGCTCGGCGGCGGTACGGCCGGCTTGGCGGTGGGCGACCGGGTGTGGGGCGTGCTGGGCCGCGCCTCGGGGTTCGGCAGCGCGGCCGAGTACGTCGCGGTGCCGGCGGAGCGCGTCGGACGGGTGCCGGACGGCCTGGACCTGGTGGCGGCGGCCGCGCTCCCGGTCGCCACCACCGCCGTCACCGCCCTGCGCGACAAGGCCCGGCTCCGCCCCGGCGAACGGCTCCTCGTGCGCGGAGCGGCCGGCGGCGTCGGCAACGCCGCCGTCCAGCTGGCCGCAGCACACGGCGCCCACGTCACCGGCCTGGCCCGCGCCGCGAACCTCGGTTTCGTCCGCGGACTGGGCGCCGACGAGGCGGTGGACCATCACGCCGTCCGCCCGGACGACCTGGGCCGCTTCGACGTCGTACTGGACACGGTGGGTACGCAACTGGCTTCCTATCGACGGTTGTTGAATCCCGGCGGCCGCATGGTCACCATCGCCTTCGACCTGTCCCGCCCCGTCGCGTCCCTCTCCTCCGTCGCCGCGAGTGCCGTGCACGGCCGCAGCCGGATCCGCTTCTTCAGCGGCAATCCGCGGCGGGCTCTCCTGGACGACATCGCCCGGCATGTGCTCCGGGGCGAGCTGCGTCCCATGGTGGACGCCGTGTATCCCCTGGCGGCGGTCGCGGATGCCCATCGGGCGCTGGAGGCGGGTGGGGTGCGGGGGAAGTTCGTGGTGCGGGTGGACTGAGCCGGTGGGCCGACGCGTATCCGCCTTCGGCGGTCTCGGTACCGGTTCCGCGTTCGCGGGGATCAGGCGCTCGGTGACACCCGGGCTGCCCGACAACGCCGAGGGCGTACAGGTCCGGGCGTGGGCGGAGTGGGCCGAACCGGCCCTGGGCCCGGATTTCCGAGCCGCCGTGCGGCGGACGGCCGAGCACCACGCGGCCGGACAGGCGCGGGGCGCCGCCACGGTCCCGCGCCGCGTTGTAGTGCTCCGGGATCAGGTGCCGGCGGTCGGAATCCCGGGCCACCGGTCCATCGCACCGGTCTGCTAATCTCCGGGAGGCCGTGCGAGAGTTGGAGGAGGTGGTACCCGTGATCGTTTTGACGTGGGTGCTCTCTTCCGAGGTCACGGTCGGGCGATAGGTCGTCGTCCGGGAGCGCCGTTCTGTGCACTCCCGAAAGGCACGACCATGCGTTTCACTTCTGAACAGCGCCTCGACGACGGCGTCCTCGAGCGCGAATTCACCCTCGGCGAGATCCCCGGCATCCTGTGGACGCCTGAATCCGCGTCCGCGTCCGCACCGGCGTCGCCGATCCTGCTCAGCCCTCCCCCGGTCGGATTGCGCAAGGCATACCCCCGGCTGGTCGGACGAGCCCGGCACGCCGCGAGGGACGGCTTCGCCACGGCCACCATCGAACTCCCCGGAAACGGCGACCGGCCCCGCCTCCCCGGCACCGAACAGGCCGTCACCGACCTGCGACGCGCGCTGAAGGCCGGCGAGCCGGTCGGCGCCGAGACCATCGACGCCCTCGTCCTCCCCCTGGTCGACCGGGCGGTCCCCGAATGGCAGACCGTCCTGGACGCCCTTCTGGCGCTGCCCGAGATCGACGGGCCGGTCGGGTACTCGGGGGGAGTCATCTCCATCGGCACCCGGCTGGCGGTGGCCGAGCCCCGTATCGCGGCCGCCGTGCTGTTCGCCGGAAGTTTCATCCCCCGCGTCATGTTCGAGGAGGCCCGTCAGGTCACCATCCCGCTGCACGTCCTGCTGCAGTGGGACGACGAAGGCAACGACCGGCAAGCGGCCCTGGACCTGTTCGACGCCTTCGGCTCCGAGGAGAAGACGCTGAACGCCAACATGGGCGGCCACACCGGCGTTCCGCAGTTCGCGGGCGACGCGGCGGCCCGGTTCTTCACCCGGCACCTGCGCTAGCCGCGACCCGGCCCCGCCGCGATGGCGGCGGGGCCGGCAGTCGCACAACCGCGCGTGCCTCCCCCGCCCGGCGCCGGGTTCAGACGCGGGTGAGCCGGTGGAGTGCCCAGAGGACCATCGGCGCGTACAGCAGGGGGACCGGGCAGGCGGCGGTCAGTTCCACGGTGACACGTGTGCCGGTTCCGTGTGCCGTCATGGTGTGGCCGACCTGGACGGGGATGCCGAGGAAGATCAGCTGCCAGGTCCAGGTGCCCTTGGCCCGGTCGACCTCCGTGACGGTGAAACGGCCGCGCAGCAGCCCCGCCACCTGGACCACGCCCCGGGCGCCCGGGCGGATGACGTCGCCCTCCGTCTCGACGGCCCGCAGATGCGGCGCCCAGTGGGCCCACCGGTCGTACCGCGCGTACCGTTCCCAGACCGTGTCGGGCGCCGCGGGGCCCGCGACCGTGACGGTGTGCCGCATGTCTGTCCTCCCAGCGGTGTCGGGCTCAATCTATGGCGCCCGGGGCGGGGGCGCCTGGTGAGCGGGCGGGGCCGGCCACGGCATGGAGTGCGGCCGGGGTCCGTTCGGCCGTCCTCGTCCACGGCGCGGCCCCTTCGTCGTACCGTCGCAGCACCAGCGCCGCCAGCCACCGCTGCGCGCCCAAGGGGGCCGTCGTCCAGCGGGCCTCGGTGCCGGTGAGGCGGTGGGCGAAGTGGCCGGGGGCCAGGAGGTGGGTGGCCAGGGCGACGTCCGGGTGGCCTGCCGTGTGCCAGGCGGCGACCGCCTCGGCGGGTGAGGGGCCCTCGCCGGCGGCGAAGGCCGCCGTCACCGGTGCGTTCAGGCGGGCGGCCAGCAGGCGGGCCGATTCCGCCGTGTCGGCGCGGGCGCGTGGGTCGGAGGAGCCGGCGGCGGCCAGGACCACCGGTGTGCCGCCTGCCGGGCGTCCCGCCTCGGCCAGCCGGGCCGCCAGGGCGCGGGCCAGCAAGGGGGACGGCCCGAGAGCGGGGGCCACCCGTACCCGACCGGGGCGCGCGTCCGCCAGCAGGGCCGGGAGGTCGGCCCGTACGTGATAGCCCCGGGCCAGCAGGAGCGGTACGGCCACGGCCGGGCCCGGGAGTGCCGCCAGCGCTCGCGGAACGGAGGGTTCGGCCAGGCCCAGCCAGGCCACCTCCACCCGCAGGGCGGGCCGCGCCCGGCGGACCTCGTCCAGCAGGGCGTGCACGGTACGGACCCCTTCCGTGTCGCGGGTGCCGTGGGCGACCGCGAGGAGCGTGGGCGTCGCGCTCACCGGGTGCCTCCCCGGGGGCGTGCGACGGGTTCCGTGGCCAGGCGGTAACCGCGTTTGGGGACCGTACGGACCAGTCCCGCGTGGGGTCCGAGGGCGGCCCGCAGCCGTGTCACCGCCGCCTCCACCGCGTGCTCGTCCGCCCCCTGGCCCGGCCACACCCGGCGCAGGAGTTCGCGGCGCCCGACCACCCAGCCGGGCCGCTCGGCCAGCGCCCGCAGCACCCGTGCCGAGCCGGGCGTCAGCCACACCGCCTCCGTCGTACTGTCGTCGCTCTCGCCCAGCAGCAGCGCGTTGCCCTGGAGGACCAGTGTCCGGTCGCCGGCCGGGATCAGGTGCCGGTCGCGGCCGGGCAGGGTGGCGGTGAGCAGGTGGACCATCGCGCCCAGCCGGCCGCGCTCGGGCCACACGGGTTCCGCGCCCACCTCCAGGAGCGGCCGGGCGCACACCGGGCCCACGCACAGGGCGAGCACGTCTCCGCGCAGCCGCTCCAGGACCGCGTCGTAGCGGCCCGCCGTCTCCGCGTGCTCCAGGAAGGAGGTGATGGCGGGCGCGGAGGTGAACAGGAGCGCGTGTACGTCGCCGCGTGCCGTGGCCTCCGCCAGGCGGCGTACCGGGTCGGGGTCCTGCGGGGGCGCCCACCGGTACACCGGTACCTCGACCACCTCGGCGCCGCGCTCCCGCAGCGCCGCCGTCAGGCCCGGGAGGGGCGCGCCGTGTTCCTGCACGGCGATGCGGCGGCCCCTCAGGTCCCGGGCCAGCAGCCAGGTGCGCAGTTCGTCCACCGCCTCCGAGGCGGGGGAATAGGTCTCCGTCGTCCCGCAGGCGCGAACCGCTCCGGTCGCCTTCGGGCCCCGGGAGAGCACCTCGGCCCTGCGGCAGGCGGCGGTGAGTTCGGCGCCGTAGCCCCAGCCCTCGGCGGCGCTCATCCAGCCGCGCCAGCCGACTCCGGTGGTCGCGACCACGTAGTCCAGCGGGGCCGCCAGGCAGCGTTCGGTGGCCGCGCGCAGCGCCGCGTCGTCCTCCAGCGGCACGATGCGCAGGGCGGGCGCCTCCGTCACCCGCGCTCCGCGCCGCCGCAGCAGCGCCGTCAGTTCTTCCCGCCTGCGTGCCTCCGTGACGCCCACCGTGAAACCGGTGAGCGGGGCGGCCGTCTCCCTGGTACCGGCCTTCATGTGCCGAGGCTCCGGGGCCGCGATGTCGCGTCCGTTGCCCGGCCGTCACGTCGGGGTTACCGCAACGGGCTTGCGTGTTACGGAAGATGTCCTCCTCCGCACACCGCTCCGGCAGCGGTGTGCGCGTCCCGTACCGTGCGGGCAACGCGGCCGAGCGCCGGGGGAAACGGCGGCGGGACAGCCTCGTCGGCATGACCGACACTCACTGCCCGTACTGCTCCCTCCAGTGCGGCATGCGGCTGCGCGCCACCGGAGGGGTGCCCGAGGTCACCGGGCGCGACGAATTCCCCGTCAACCGGGGCGCGTTGTGCGGGAAGGGGCAGACGTCGGCCGCCCTGCTCGCCCCCGGTGCCCGGCTGACCGCGCCTCTGGTGCGTGACGCGGACGGGCTGCGCGAGGCGTCCTGGGCGGAGGCGCTGGACCGGGTCGCGTCGGCGCTGTCCGTGACCGCCGAGGCCCACGGGCCGGACGCGGTCGGGGTGTTCGGCGGCGGTGGGCTCACCAACGAAAAGGCCTATCTGCTCGGCAAGTTCGCCCGTGTCGCGCTGCGTACCCGCTCGATCGACTACAACGGCCGCTTCTGCATGTCCTCGGCTGCCGCCGCCTCGCGCGCCGCCTTCGGCCTGGACCGTGGTCTGCCGTTCCCGCTGACGGACGTGGCCCGCACCGGCTGTGTGATCCTGGTCGGCGCCAACCCGGCCGAGACGATGCCGCCCGCGGTGCGCCATCTGCGGGAACTCCGGGAGAACGGCGGCGCGTTGGTGGTCGTCGACCCGCGCCGCACCCGTACCGCCGAACTGGCCGACCTCCACCTCCAGCCCCTTCCCGGCACCGACCTCGCCCTGGCGCTCGGTCTGCTTCATCTGGCCATCGCCGAGGGGCACTTGGACGAGGAATTCATCGCGGCCCGTACCGCCGGCTGGGCCGACGCCCGCGCCGCCGCGATGGCCCACTGGCCCGAGCGCGTGGAGGCGCTGACCGGCGTTCCGGTGCCTGAACTCCGTTCAGCCATCACTCTGTTCACGCGCACCCCGCACGCCATGGTGCTCACCGCGCGCGGGCCCGAGCAGCAGAGCAAGGGCACGGCGACCGTCGGTGCCTGGATCGACCTGTGCCTGGCCACCGGGCGGGCGGGACGGCCGCTGAGCGGGTACGGCTGCCTCACCGGGCAGGGCAACGGCCAGGGCGGCCGCGAACACGGCCAGAAATCGGACCAGTTGCCCGGCTACCGCTCGCTGGAGGACCCCGGGGCGCGGGCGCACGTCGCCGCCGTCTGGGGCGTGGACCCCGACACCCTGCCGCACTCGGGGCCGTCGGCGTACGAGCTGCTGGACTCCCTCGGCCGGCCCGGCGGGGTCCGCGCACTGCTCGTCATGGGGTCCAACCCGGTGGTCTCCGCCCCGGACGCCGCCCGCGTCACGCGGAGGCTGGGCGCGCTGGACCATCTCGCGGTGTGCGACGTCGTGTTGTCGGAGACGGCGCTGCTGGCCGATGTGGTCCTGCCGGTGACCCAGTGGGCCGAGGAGACCGGCACCCTCACGAATCTGGAGGGCCGGGTGCTGCTGCGCCGGGCCGCCGTCACCCCGCCGCCGGGCGTCCGCAGCGACCTTGCCGTACTGCACGGACTGGCCCAACGCCTGGGCCACGCCACGGGGTTCCCCGAAGACCCCGAGGAAGTCTTCGCCGAGCTGCGCCGGGCCACCGCCGGGGCGCCGGCCGACTACTCCGGCATCTCCTACGACCGTATCGCGGCCGAGGACGGCGTCTTCTGGCCCTGCCCGGCCCCGGACCACCCCGGCACCCCGCGCCTGTTCCTGGACCGCTTCGCCCACCCCGACGGCCGGGCCCGCTTCACCGCGCCCTCGCACCGGCCCGCCGCCGAGGAGCCCGACGACGCGTATCCGCTCTATCTGACCACCGGGCGCCTGGTCACCCACTACCAGAGCGGCGCCCAGACCCGCCGGGTGCCGGAACTGGCCGCCGCCGCGCCGGGACCGTACGTCGAGCTGCATCCCGCTCTCGCCGCCGGACTCGGCGTCCAGGAAGGGGACTTGCTCACCGTCACCAGCCGCCGGGGCACCGTCACCGCCCCGGCCCGTGTCACCTCCGCCATCCGGCCGGACACGGTGTTCATGCCGTTCCACTGGCCCGGCGAGGGGCGCGCGAACCTGCTCACCAACCCGGCGCTCGACCCGGTCTCGCGGATGCCGGAGTTCAAGGTGTGCGCGGTGCGGGTCGAGAAGTCGGCGCTTCCCCGGGTCTGCGCACCCTCGGCACCGGTCGCGGTGACGGCGTGAGTTCCCGCCGCGTCGCCGTGGTCGGCGCCGGGATGGCCGCCGCGCGCCTCGCCCAGCAGCTCCATGCCCACGGCGGGCCCACGGAGACCGTCGTCTACGGCGCGGAGCCCCAAGCCCCGTACAACCGCGCCCTGTTGGCCGATGTCATCGCCGGGCGCCACCGGGCCGGCTCCCTCGCACTGCCCACCGGGGACGCGGAGGTGCGCACCGGAACCGAGGTGGTCGCCGTCGACATCCGGGGCCGTACGCTCACGCTCGCCGACGGCAGCCGCGAGGCCTACGACGACGTGGTGTTCGCCACCGGAGCCGAGCCCGTGCTGCCGCCGCTGGACGGGCTCGCCGGTGCGGCCGGTGGCCTCGCCGACGCGAGCGGCTGCCTCACCGGTGCGACCGGCGGCCTCCGTACGGGGCTGCACGTCCTGCGCTCGCTCGACGACTGCGCCCGCCTGGCCCGTGACGCGGACACCGCCTCGCGCGCCGTGGTGATCGGCGGTGGTGTGCTCGGCGTCGGTGTCGCCCGTGCCCTCGCCGCTCGCGGTCTGTCCGTGGAGATCGTCCACCAGGGCCCCCACCTGGTCGAACGCCACCTCGACCGCAGGGCGGGAGCCGCGCTGCGTACGGCACTGGGCCGCCTCGGTGTCGGGGTCCACCCCGGCGAGCGGGCCCCGGCCCCGGACAGCGGCCCCGGTGTCACGCTGACGGGCGGCCGCCGTCTCGACGCCGACCTCGTGGTCCTGACCTGCGGGGTACGCCCCCGTACCGGTCTCGCCCGCGCCGCCGGGCTGCCCGTACGGCGCGGCGTCGTCGTCGACGACACCCTCGCCTGCGCTCCGCACACCTACGCCGTCGGGGACTGCGCCGAACACGGGACCACGGTGCACGGCCTGGCCACGACCGCCTGGGAACAGGCCGACGTGCTCGCCGCCCGGCTCTCCGGCGCCGGTCCCGGGGCCCGGTACACCGGCTCCCGGCCGATGAGCCGTCTCACCGCGGGGCCCGTCGAGTACGCCGCGTTCGGCGCGTGCGGCGACGCCGACGAGGAGGGCGCCGACGTGCTGCGCATCGGGGATGCCACCCGTGGCGCCTACAAGAAGCTCGTGCTGCGCGGGGACCGGATCGTCGGCGCGATCCTCGTCGGCGATCTCGCCACCGCCGGCAGTCTCACCCGCGCCTTTCTGACCGGCCGGCCTGTCGGGCGGGACCCGTTGTCCCTGCTCACCGTCCCGCCGCGCGTCCCGTCCGCCCGAGTCGTCGAGGAGTCCCGCACATGACCGCCCCCACCGCCCCGAAGGAGCTGGTGCTCGTCGGCCACGGCATGGTCGGCCAGCGCTTCCTGGAGGCACTGTACGAGCAGCCAGGCGCCGGCGCCTGGCACGTCACCGTCCTCGCCGAGGAACCCCGGCCCGCCTACGACCGCGTCCACCTCACCAGCTGGTTCTCCGGCACCACCGCCGAGCAACTGGGCCTGGTGCCGGGCGGGTTCATGGAGCGGCACGGCATCACGCTGCATCTCGGTGACCCCGCGACCGCCGTGGACCGCGCCGCCCGTACCGTCACCAGCGCCTCGGGCCGCGTCCTGCGCTACGACGCGCTGGTGCTGGCCACCGGCTCGTACCCCTTCGTGCCGCCGGTGCCCGGCCACGACCTCCCCGGCTGCCATGTGTACCGCACGCTCGACGACGTCCGCGCCATCCGCGAGGGCGCCGCGCGCGCCCGGACCGGGATCGTCGTCGGCGGCGGACTGCTCGGCCTGGAGGCGGCCGGTGCCCTGCGCGCCCTCGGACTGGACACGCACGTGGTGGAGTTCGCGCCTCGGCTGATGGCCCTCCAGGTGGACGAGGGCGGCGGAGCGGTGCTGCGCCGCAAGATCGAGGAGCTGGGCGTGCACGTGCACACCGGGGCGGGGACCTCCGCCGTGGACTCCGGCGCCGATGGCCGCGTCCGGGCGGTCCGGCTGTCGGACGGTGCGGAACTCCCCGCCGATCTGGTGGTGTTCTCAGCCGGGGTCCGCGCCCGCGATCAACTGGCCCGTGACTGCGGCCTGCCGGTGGGAGAGCGCGGGGGCATCACCGTCGACGGCTCGTGCCGCACGGCCGACCCGCAGGTGTGGGCCATCGGCGAGTGCGCCCAGGCGGTCGACGGCCGGGTCTACGGACTGGTCGCTCCCGGCTATGCGATGGCCGAGACCGCCGCGCGACACCTCTGCGGTGTGGGCGGCGAGTTCACCGGGTCGGACCTCTCCACCAAGCTCAAGCTGCTCGGTGTGGACGTGGCCAGCTTCGGCGACCCGCACGGCACGGCGGAGGGCGCCCTCGACGTCACCTTCACCGACAGCCGCTCCGGTGTCTACAAGAAGCTCGTCATCGGCGCCGACGACCGCCTCCTCGGCGGTGTCCTGGTGGGCGACACCGAGGCGTACGGCGTGCTGCGGCCCCTCGCGCTCGCCGGGAAGCCGCTGACCGTACCGCCGGAGCAGTTGGTACTGCCCGCAGCGCAAGGTGGCGGTGTCGCACCGGAGTTGCCGGACGACGCGGTGCTGTGTTCCTGCCACCACGTCACCAAGGGCGCGGTGCGCTCCGCCGTCCGGGAGAGCGGGCTCACCGGCGTGCCCGAGGTGAAGAAGTGCACCAAAGCCGGTACCGGGTGCGGCAGTTGCCTGGGGGCGCTCACCACCGTGGTCCGGGACGAGCTGGCCGCGTCCGGCGCCGAGGTGTCCCGCGCCCTGTGCGAGCACTTCGCGCACACCCGTGCCGAGCTCTACGAGATCGTCCGCGTGCGGGGCATCACCGACTTCACCACGCTGCTCGACGGCCACGGCACGGGTGAGGGCTGCGCCGTCTGCAAGCCCGTCGTCGCCTCGATCCTCGCGAGCCTGGGCAACGGCCATGTCCTGGACGGCGAACAGGCCGCGCTCCAGGACACCAACGACCACCACCTCGCCAACATCCAGCGCAACGGCTCCTATTCGGTCGTCCCGCGTGTGCCGGGCGGCGAGATCACTCCGGAACAGCTCATCGTCATCGGTGAGGTGGCCCGCGACTTCGGCCTCTACACCAAGATCACCGGCGGACAGCGCATCGACCTCTTCGGCGCCCGCGTCGACCAACTCCCCGCCGTCTGGCGCCGCTTGGTCGACGCCGGCTTCGAGTCCGGCCACGCCTACGGCAAGGCGCTGCGCACCGTGAAGTCCTGCGTGGGGCAGACCTGGTGCCGCTACGGCGTGCAGGACTCCACCTCGCTCGCCATCGAACTGGAGCTGCGCTACCGGGGGTTGCGCGCCCCGCACAAGCTGAAGTCCGCCGTCTCCGGCTGTGCGCGCGAGTGCGCGGAGGCGCAGTCCAAGGACTTCGGGATCATCGCCACCTCCACCGGCTGGAATCTCTACGTCGGCGGCAACGGCGGCACCACCCCGCGCCACGCGGACCTGCTCGCCACCGACCTGGACAAGGCGACGCTGGTGCGCGTCATCGACCGGTTCCTGATGTTCTACATCCGCACCGCCGACCGTCTGGAGCGCACCGCGCCCTGGCTGGAGCGGCTGGAGGGCGGCCTGGATCATCTGCGCGCGGTCGTGCTGGAGGACTCGCTGGGCATCGCGGCGGACCTGGACGCCCTGATGGCCCGCCACGTCGCGGGATACACCGACGAGTGGGCCGCCGTCCTGGACGATCCCGACCGGCTGCGCCGCTTCGCCTCCTTCGCCAACGCGCCGGACCTGCCGGACCCCACCGTCACGTTCGTGTCCGAGCGCGGCCAGATCCGCCCGGCCCGGCCCGGGGAGCCCGGCCGCCTGCTGCGGACTCCGGCCGGCTCGCGCGATCTCGTGCTCACCGCCGCGCCGACCGCTCGACCCGTTCAGCCGACCAGTCGACCCGTTCAGCCGACCAGTCGACCCGTTCAGGAGGCAGGCCGATGACCGTCGCCCCCGCTCCCCCGGCCCTCGCGGCCGCCCAACTCGCCCCTGCCGCCGGGCCCGACGGTGCCGTCATCGAGGTCCACGACGGCACCCGCTGGGTCCCCGTGCTGCCGTACGCCGACCTCGTACCCGGCCGTGGTGTGGCCGTACTCCTCGGCGCCGAGCAGGTCGCGCTCTTCCGCGACCGGGCCGGGCATCTCCACGCGGTCGGCAACCGCGACCCGTTCAGCGGCGCCCAGGTCATCTCCCGTGGCCTGCTGGGGAGTCGGGGCGCCACGCCCGTCGTCGCCTCCCCCATGTACAAGCAGGTCTTCGACCTGAGCACCGGAACCTGCCTGGACGAGCCGACCGCACCCGACGGCACGCCCGCCCGGCTGCCGGTGTGGCGGGTGCGCACCACCACGTCCGGCACCTGAGCCGACATCTCCCCTTCCACAGAAGGCAGTTGCCCATGCCCACGACCAGCACCCACCCCGCCGCCTCACCGCTGTCGCTCGCAGTCGGCGCACCGGCCGCACTCCCCCGCCTGCTCCCCGGCCGCCGCCGCGAACTCACCGACTGGCGCCCCGAGGACCCGGCCTTCTGGGAGGCGGCCGGCGCCCGTACGGCCCGCCGGAACCTGCTGTGGTCCGTCGTCGCCGAGCACGTCGGATTCTCGGTCTGGAGCCTGTGGTCGGTCCTCGTCCTCTTCCTCGACCCCGAGTACGGCATCGACCCGGCCGGCAAGTTCCTGCTGACCGCGCTGCCCACCGCGCTCGGCGCCCTCCTGCGCGTCCCGTACGCCCGCGCCGTGGCCGTCTTCGGCGGCCGCACCTGGACGGTCGTCAGCGCGCTGCTCCTGCTCGTGCCCACCGTGACGACGGCCCTCGTGCTGGAACCCGGTACGCCGTACGGCGCCCTGCTGCTCACCGCCTGCCTCGCCGGGGTCGGCGGCGGCAACTTCGCCTCCTCCATGGCGAACGTCAACGCGCTGTACCCGCAGCGCCTCAAGGGCTGGGCCCTCGGGGTCAACGCCGGCGGCGGCAACCTCGGCGTCCCGGCCGTACAGCTCGCGGGACTCGCCGTCCTCGCCACCGCCGGCGCCGGTCACCCCCGGGTGCTGGTGCTGCTCTACGTGCCGCTCATCGTCGCCGCCGCGGTGTGCGCCGCCCTCCGGATGGACGACCTGCGGCTGCCCCGGCCTCCCGGTCAGCTCCGCGCCCTGCTCGCCTGGCGGCACACGTGGCTCGTATCGCTGCTGTACATCGGCACGTTCGGCTCGTTCATCGGCTTCTCGTTCGCCTTCGGGCAGGTGCTCCAGGTGCAGTTCGCCGAGAGGTTCGCGACTCCGGTGAGCGCCGCGTACCTCACCTTCCTCGGCCCGCTGCTCGGCTCCCTCGTCCGGCCGGTCGGCGGACGGCTGGCCGACCGCTTCGGCGGGGCGCGGGTGACGCTGGCGACCTTCGCCGGGATGGCGGCCGGGTCCCTGCTGACGCTCGCCGCCTCCCGGGCCCACTCCCTGCCGCTGTTCGTGACGGCGTTCACCGCCCTGTTCGTCCTCAGCGGCCTGGGCAACGGCTCCACGTACAAGATGATCCCGGCCCTGTGCCACGCCGAAGCGCCGCCCGGCCCGGACGCGGCGGCCCGCGCGTCGGCCCTCATCGGCTTCGCCGGCGCGGTCGGAGCCTTCGGCGGCGTGCTGGTCAACATCGCCTTCCGCCAGTCGTTCCTGTCCGTCGGCAACGGCGACGCCGCGTACGTCGCCTTCCTCGCGGCGTACGCGGTCTGCGCGGGCGTCACGTGGACGGCGTACGTCCGGCCCCGCCGGTCCGCCTGATGCGCGCACCCGCCCGTCAGGAATGAGGGGCGGCGGCATTGCGCCTGGTCTGCGCGAGGTGGGTGTCAAGGAACCCGGCGAGCCTCAGCGCGTCCTCGGGCTCGTCGGCCTGGAAGGTGACGCGGCGCAGCAGGATCACGCCGTCGAGGGCGATGCCTTCGCGGGCGAGGACGAACACGAGGGTGAGGAAGGCCGCTCGGGCGTTGCCGTCGTCGAAGGGGTGGAAGAAGCAGACGTCGAGGTAGGCGCGTGCGGCCCGGGCGGTGAGGGGAAGGGGTGTCGTGCCGTCCGGGGTGCTCTCGGCCAGGCAGGCGTCGAGGCGGGCTCGGGTGTCCGGGCCGATGCCGTAGCGTTCCCGGCCCCGCTTGGCGAAGGCCGGGAGAGCGCGGAACTGCGGCGACTCCGGTGTGTCCAAGACCTTTTGCTGCCAGTTCCGGAGCAGTTCGAAGTCGAGGGAGGCGCCGCGCGCCGCGTCGGCCCGCAGCAGTTCCAGGGCGGCGAGCAGACCCTGCGCCCGGGCGGGGTCCACGGCCGCGTCGAAGCGGCGGATGTCGTTCGCCGCGCCGTCGCGTGCCGGGGTGACGGGGCCGTCCCCGCCACTGTCGGAGGCCTCGTGCCACGGCACGGTCCGGCGTACGGCCAGCCACCGCTCCAGGTGGTCCGGCGCGGGCTCGGTGGCGGACCCTACGCTCTCGCCGCCGTCCGGGCGCAGCGACAGCGCGAGCCGCTCCGCGACGTCCTCCACCAGTACCGGGTCGGGGCCGGTCCAGCTCTCGAACCGGCCGCCGATCGCCTCGCCGACCATCTTCTCGGCGCGTCGGGGCGCCACTCCCCAGCGGCTGAGGAACCAGCCGAGCACCTGACGGCAGTGCCGGTGCCAACCGCTGCCGCAGCCGGTGCGGTCGGTCACCTGCACGATCAGGTTGCGCGCGACACACTCCCACAGAATCCGCTGCTCATCGATGTCGGCCAGGTCCAACGGGTACGCGTCGAACCACCCGGCGAGGCTCTCCAGCCACTCCCGCCACTCGCACAGGGCCGCCACGACCCGGTCGAGCGTCTGCTCCGGCGTGGTGATCGAATCCCGGGGGCAGCACCAGTTCCCGACCGGCCCCCCGTCGAAGTCACCTTCGTCGTGCGCCCAGCGCCACCCCACGGTCCAGCTGCCGTAGCGCCCCACCAGAGCGTGCGACACGGCGTCGGCCCAGGGGCGGCCCTCGTCCCAGCTCCAGGTGCTCATCTCCAGACTCCCGCTCGGGACGTCGGGGCGGTTCGGCACCCGCCCCACCGGACCCAGCGACCGCACCACTCGCGCCGCCGACGCGCTGTCGAACGGGTGACGGGCGGGATCCACGTCGGCCCAGGACAGGTCACCGGGCGCCAGATCAGCAATCACCGGGCCAGCCTGTCACGACCGCACAACGGTCGTTCAACCGAATTTCGTCACCACTACAACAACCCGGCATCCACGGCCCGGTCGCGCACTGTTCGCAGGCTGATGCGCTGCCCCGTCTCGTCCTCGACGTGCCATTCGTTCATGCCCTGGCAGGTCTTGGTGCCCCGGGCGACGGCCCCGGCTTCGTCGACCCTGCCGTATGGGGTGCCGCCGGTAGCCGCGAGGATGATGCCTCCGTCCTCGTCGATGGTGGCCCAGTGCTCGGCGGAGCGGTACGCGAGAACGATCCGGGTGCCGGCTTTCAGGACCTGGGCCTGGATCATCTGGGCGACCTGCGTGCGGCGCCCCCGCGTGGCCGTTCTGCGCTGCGGCCGGCGTACCGGAGCGGTCGATGCCGTGCCGTTCGGAGCGGGTGGTGGGGTGGTGACCGGCAGGCCAAGTCGTCTGGGTTCCCAGATGTGTTCGAACAGCCGCAGGTAGAGGTCCTGACGGGTCTGGACGACCGAGGTCATGGTGTCCCCCGCGCCGAACGGTCTCAGCAGCTTGTCGAGTTGGTGGGTCTTGATGAACTCGCGCAGCACCGGATTCCGGAGGTCGTACTTGGGGGCCATGATGCCCAGCAGGATGTTGCCGCGGACGTAGACAGCGGTCTTCTCGCTGAGGGGCAGGTCGTTGAGGCTGGAGTTCTCACGCCCCAACAGCAGTCCGAGTCCGCCGAGTTGGTTGCGCAGGCTGCGGAAGACGACCTTGTCGGGTATCTCCGGGCGCACCCGGTGGTGATGGTTGGCCCACAGATGCTCGATGTGGAACTTCTCCGCGTCGAGATAGTCGAGAACCTCGTACGACCGTCGGCAGGCATCTTCGACGTAGGCGGTGGCCCGGGCCAGCAGGTAGCGGATCTGAGGGCCGTTGTTGCCCCGCAGCCCCAGGGTGACCGCGTCACGTATCGCTCCGCCCTCGTTCGCGACGAGACCGGCGAGTGCGGATGCGACCTCGTCCACGGTGCGGCATTTCCGCAGGAGGGGGACGAGTTCGGTGTGGATCAGAGAGTCGGCGTCGGCGGACTGGACGGGAAGGTCCTGCAGGATGCGCAGGGCGTACCAGCGGTCGATGTACGCGGCGACGAGACGGGCCTTGTCCTTGGCGGCGGTGGGCTGGTCGCAGGGGTCGATGGCGGCGAGAACGGCGACGGACTGGGCGCCGAGCCCGTTGCGTTCGTTGAAGAACACCGTCTCCAGGCGGTCGCCGTCCTTCTTCAGCGTGCGGGTGGCGGCGAGGAAGGGCCGGTAAAGGCGGGCCGAATCCAGGAGGTCCTGGACGAACTCCAGGAAGCGGTCGGGGCGCCCGGTGATCAGTCCGAGGTGCGTGGCGTTGTGGCGCACCCACACGTTGAGGTTGGTGGTGATCTGGCGGCGGTCGTCGGCGTCGCCCTCGCGTGCGCAGCGGGCGAGAAGGTAGGCCTTGATGAAGCGGGAGGCCGCCTGGGGGTCGTCGCGGTCGGTGGAGAGTTCCCGCAGCATCTCCTGCCACTGGGTGTTGAGTTGCTCCTCGCCCGCGCCGACGTTGGACAGCAGGTGGCTCTTGAGCAGGTCGACGGCGGTGAGGCGGGCACCGCGGTCGTTCATCGTCTCGAACATGCGGTAGCCGTGGTCGCGGCCTGCCGCGCGGATGCCGACCAGAACCACCCGCTTCAGCAACCACTCGGTGAAGTGGTGGAGTTCCTCGGCGTCGAGCTCCTCCACGAGCTGGGATTCCAGCTGCCGGCTGCGTGCCCACAGGTTGCGGCGGGAGAGCGAATCCCCCGCCCCCGTCTCGTACTTACGGCCCTCGCTGATGGCCCGCAGGACGGGGTCGTGGTCGGTGATACCGACGCTGAAGTGCTTGCCGTCGGGCGTGATCACGCGATTCAGCTGGTCGAGTGTGTGGGAGTCCTCGACCTCCTTGGCCCACAGCCTCAGTTGCAGGAAGAGCAGGTGCAGGGTCACGAACCGCTGCTGGCCGTCGACGAGGAAGCGGCGCCCCTTCTCCGGCTCGTGATAGACGAAGGGGCCGAGGAAGTACTCCGGGGCGGTGTGCGGGCGGCGCCGGTATGCCACGTCACCCGACCAGCTGCGGAACGAGTCACACAAGTCCCGCAGGAGGGTGCGGACTTCTTCCTCGCCCCAGGTGTAGTCACGCTGGTAGTAGTCGATCTCGTACGTCACATCGCGGAACAGCTCGTTCAGGTTGAAGCCCTGAGACCTGATCTCGTCCGCCCCCATGCACCCACCCCTCACCTGCCGCGCGACATCCCGCCGTCATGCTCCCAACGGGGGGTCATGGCGTACAGACGGCGCGGGGGTTCGGATTGGCGGTGCGGCTTCCAGCTCTTCTGCCCGCCTTGTGAGCTCCGTCGCGGTCTCGTCCCAGTCCGGACCGTGCAACCAGAGGTTCTGCGCGGCCTCACGCAGAAGGGCCGGCTCGTCCGGCCTCTGCAGCAGCACGAGTCGGTAGGCGAGGTTGCGGATCCACACCGGGAGCCGGCCGTCGACCACGTGGGGGCAGAGTTCGCGCAGCATCGACAGGATCGCGTCCGCATCGGCGAACGTCAGCTCCTCGACGAAGTAGTGCTCACGGTGCTCCTGACCGCAGGCCGGTGTCGGGCGGTACTCGTCTCCGTAGAGGCACCGGGCGTGCTCGGTCAGTGTGCTGTGCATGCGTTCCAACTTACGCCGTCATGATCCGCCGGAGCGGACCTGGTGCGGCAACCGGGAAGGCTCGCCGGGGTCAGCTCGGTCGGTCCGGTCGGGCTGCTTCCCACCTCCATGAGGTGGGGCGAGGGAGGCCGTCGAGATCCGCGCGACCGGTGCACCAGAGAAGCACCTGGCTGGGGTCTCCGGGCGGGGCGTCGGGGAAGAGCCGGTCGAGTACGGCCGCGCTCAGCGGTGCTGGTGGCAGCCAGTCCACGGACAGCCCCTGCGTGATGTCGTGCGTGTGCAGCAGTGTTTCGGCGACGCCCATCGCCGCGAACCCCTCGGGGTCGCACGGACCCCAGTGCCAGGCACGCGAGGCCGGGTCGGCCGTGGCCAGCGCGCTGCTGAGGAGCCCACCGCAGGCGGTGACGGCCTGAAGCACCTCGGCCGGTGAGGCGGTGGGGCGGACGTTCAGGTCGAAGGGAAGGTACGCGTCGGTGGGCTGTGCCGCCAGCTGCCCTGCGTAGGCCAGCAGGTCATGGCCGATGTGCGCCGCCGTTTGCCAGCAGGTCCATTCGAGTGGCCCCGCCGGCACCGTCCAGTCCTCGGCGGTATGAGGGCCGAGTATCCGCAGCATCTCTGCCACGGCGGCATCGACGTCCTCACGGTGCATGCGGGACTCCTCGCGGTGCGTGCTGTGCGGCTGGGCTGTGCCAGGCTGGCTCAATCTGAACTTACGCTTCGCAACCGCTGGTTGAGGTGTCCGACGTCCCATCGGCAGGCCGGACGACACCGGGCCCCGGTAGCTGTCCGGCCTGCCGACAAGTGGCCGTTCGATGGGCCGCGTCAGCACTTCTCGCGCAGGGAGTGCAAGTACGCGCTGGAGCGGCGGGCGAAGCGGAAGGAGTCGGTGGGGTTGTCGTGTTCGGTCTGCCAGTGGTGGGACTGGCGTTGGCCGCGGAGGTGGGTGACGGCGGAGATGAAGCGCTGGTAGTCGATGTCGCCGTCGCCGACGTCGGTCATGCGGTAGCCGAACTCGTTCGAGGGGTCGCTGACGCCGTCCTTGACGTGGAAGAGGGGGTAGCGGTGGGGGTGGGCGACGACGTAGTCGAGGGGTTCGAAGGGGGCGGGGGTGCCGTCGGGGCGCCGGGAGAAGCGGAACTGGCCCGCGTAGGCCCAGTAGATGTCCATCTCCAGGTACACGAGGTCGGGGTCGGTCTCGGCGAGCAGGACGTCGTAGAGGCGGACCTTGGGGTCGTCGGCGGCGAAGGCGAACTCGTCGGAGTGGTTGTGCTGGTAGAACTTCATGCCGCGCGCCTTGGCCGCGGCGCCGTAGGCGTTGAAGTCCTGGGCGGCGCGCTTCCAGGCGTCGACGGTCGAGCCGTAGCGGAAGGGGCCCGAGGCGGTGCCGATGTGCTTGAGGCCGAGGGCCTGGGCGTCGTCCAGGACCTGGTCGAGGTTCTGGGCGAAGGTGTAGGCGCCCGGGTCGTCGGAGTAGTAGCCGACGTGGCTGCCGATCAGGGTCAGGCCGTGGTCCCGGGCGAGGCGCTTGAGGCGGGCGAGGGTGATGGGGCCGGCCGAGCCCTGGGTGTAGCCCGCGAACTCGATCTCGTCGTAGCCGTACTTCTCCAGCTCGGCGAAGACGGGCGCGAAGCCGAGGGTGCCGACCTTGTCGCGCAGGCTGTAGAGCTGGATGCCGAGGCGGCCGGGGGGCAGGACGGGGCGGCCCCGGCCTGCGGCGGAGGCGGCCGGAGCGGTGGTGGACGCGGCGGCGGGTCCGGCGGCCGCGCCCAGGAGCGCGGCGGCCGTGGCGCCCGCGGCGACGCCCAGCATGCCCCTTCTGGAGAGGCGGTGGGTGAGTTCGGGGTCATTGCGGGAAATGCGGCTCATGGGGGAACTCCGGGGTGTGGGAGGGCGTTGTCAGTGGTGAGTGCTTCACTGGGGACCAGGTGCACAGGGCGGACTGGTGGCGGTTCGTCAGGTGATGCCTGCGAGTCGGAGCAGGAGTGGTTTCACATCGGTGGCCGCGAGGCGGTCGCCCACGGCACGGGGGGTGGAGCAGATGAGGAGCGGACCGTCGTCGTCGCTCGTGGGAAGGCGCCCGTGGCTGCCCCGAATAGGTGACGGGTCGAGGGGTACGACCGCCATCCGGTAACGCATGCCGAGCTTCTTGCGGGCCAGCGCGGCCGCGGCCCTGACCTTGACGTAGGGGTCCAGGGGGTCCAGGAAGAGTTCGGCCGGGTCGTAGCCGGGTTTGCGGTGGATCTCCACGAGCCGTGCGAAGTCGGGTGCCCGGGCGTCGTCCAGCCAGTAGTAGTACGTGAACCAGGCGTCCGGCTCCGCCACGGCGACGAGTTCGCCGGAGCGCGGGTGGTCGAGGTGGTGGGCCTTCTTGCCCTCGTCGTCCAGGAGTCGGTCGATGCCGGGCAGGCCGGTGAGGGCGGCCCGGGTGGCGTCGAGGTCCTCGGGGGCGCGCACGTAGACATGGGCGATCTGGTGGTCGGCGACCGCGAAGGCACGGGACGCCATCGGGTCCAGGTACTCCATGCCGTCCTGCGTGTGCACCTCCAGCAGCCCGGCGCGGCGCAGGGCGCGGTTGATGTCGACGGGGCGGTCGGCCCGGGTGATGCCGTACTCGGAGAGCACGACGACGGTACGGCCCTCCGCGCGGGCGTCGTCCAGGAGTGGCGCGAGCGCGGTGTCCAGGTCGGCGGCCGCGGTCAGGGAGCGCGGGTCGTCGGGGCCGTGGCGCTGGAGGTCGTAGTCGAGATGCGGGAGGTAGCAGAGGGTCAGATCGGGGTGGCGGGTGCGCTGGATGTGGCGGGTCGCGTCGATGATCCAGCTGCTGGAGGCGAGGCCGGCGCCGGGTCCCCAGAACTGGAAGAGGGGGAATGTGCCGAACTTCGCGGTGAGTTCGTCGTGCAGGCCGGGAGGCCGGGTGTAGCAGTCGGGTTCCTTGCGGCCGTCGGCGTAGTAGACGGGACGGGGGGTGACGGTGATGTCGGTGTCGGCGCCCATGGCGTACCACCAGCAGATGTTGGCCACGGTGTAGCCGGGGTGGGCGCGGCGCGCGGCGTCCCAGAGCTTGTCTCCGGAGACGAGGCCGTTGTGCTGGCGCCACAGGAGGACGTCACCCAGTTCGCGGAAGTACCAGCCGTTGCCGACGATGCCGTGCTCGGAGGGCATGACGCCGGTCAGGAAGGTGGACTGGGCGGCGCAGGTGACGGCGGGCAGGACGGTGCCGAGGTGGGCGCGGGAGCCCTGGGCCGCGAGTTCGCGGAGGCGGGGCATGTGCGGGAGGAGTCGGGGGGTGAGGCCGACGACGTCCAGGACCAGGAGGGGGGTGGGGCGGTCTGGCGGGGGCGCGGTGGGTTGCTGGGGCGCGGGTGCCGGCGGGGGCGATGTCGGTCGCTGGGGCGCGGGCGGGGGCGCGGGCCGGTGGGTCCCGGGTCCCGGTGAGGGTGCCGGGCGGTCGGTCACGGCAGCTCCTTCAGGCCGAGGTCGGTGAGCAGGTCGCGGGCGAGGGCCAGTTCGGCGGCGATGCCGTCGGCGAGCTGGGCGCGGGTGCGGGGCCTGAGCGTGGCGGGGAGGGCCTGCCAGGTGTAGGTCTCGACCTCCAGGTGGCGGGTGAGCGGGTGCGAACCGCCGACGAGGCGGGTCAGGGCGGCGGCGAGGACCGGGAGGGTGGAGGTGAGGGGCGCGGCGGGGGACGCGTGGAGGGGGACGTGGACGTGGGTGCGCCACGGCGCGGTGTCGGGCAGGGAGCCGTCCTGGAGGGCTTCGCCGAGGTCGTCGGTGCCCTGTCGTCCGGTGGCGGTGAGGGTGCGGGTCTGGTGCAGGAAGCGCGGTTCGGCGAAGGCGGTGAGGGCCTGGCGGACGTCCGGGCGGTGGGGGTGCTCGGCGTGGAGCGCGGCGGAGAGCTGGGACTTGACGACGGGGACGCCGGCGTGGGCGAGGGCGTCCAGGGCGGTGTGCGGGTCTTCGAAGGAGGTGGCGAGATGGCAGGTGTCGACACAGATGCCGATGCGCGGGTGCGCGATGTCGGTGAGTGGCGTGATGGCGTCGGTGGTGGTCTCGATGACGCAGCCGGGCTCGGGTTCGAGGCCGACGCGGATGGAGCGGCCGGTCATGTCCGCCAGGGCGTCGAGGCGTTCGCCCAGGGTGCGCAGCGCGGTGCGGGCCGTCTCCATGCGGGCGGCGCCGGCGACGGTGCGCCAGGCGAGCGGCAGGGTGGAGACGCTGCCCTCGGGGACGTCGTCGGGGAGGAGTCCGGCGAGGATGCGGGCGAGGGCGGTGGTGTGGCGGAGCCGTTCGGGGTCGGCCCAGTCGGGGGTGTAGACGCGGTACTTGACCCGTTGGGAGCCGAAGCCCTCGTAGGGGAAGCCGTTGAGGGTGACGACCTCCAGGCCGCGCCGGTCGAGTTCGGCGCGCAGGGCGCCGACCGCGCAGGGGTCGTTCTCCAGGGCGAGGGCGGCGTCCTTGGCGAGCCAGAGGCCGATGCCGAGCCGGTCACGGCCGAGGCGGCGGCGGACGGGTTCGCAGTGGTCGCGCAGCTGGGTGACCACTGCGTCGAGGGTTTCTGCGGGGTGGACGTTGGTGCAGTAGGCGAGGTGGACGAGGGAGCCGTCGGGGTGGCGGAAGCGCACGGGTCACTCCTCCCCGTCGGGCGCGGCGGCGGGTGCCGGGTCCCGGGGGACGCCGCGCAGGATGGAGTTGCCCTCGTGGGTGGCCCCGGTGTCGGTGACGTCCAGGTCCAGCCGCCCGCTGAGGCCGTAGAAGGCGACGGGGTTGCGCCACAGGACGCGGTCGGCGTCGTCCTCGGTGAAGCCCTCCTTCAGCATCAGGTCGGCCACCCTGCGGGTCTTCAGGGGGTCGCTTCTGCCCCAGTCGGCGGCGGAGTTGACCAGGACCTGTTCGGGGCCGTAGGTACGCAGGATCGCGACCATGCGTTCCTCGTCCATCTTGGTGTCGGGATAGACGGAGAAGCCGAGCCAGCAGCCGCTGTCCTTGGCCTCCTTGACGGTGGTCTCGTTGAGGTGGTCGACCAGGACGCGTTCGGGGGCGAGCGCGGACTCGCGGACGGCGTCGAGGGTGCGGCGCAGGCCGGTGAGCTTGTCCCGGTGCGGGGTGTGGACGAGGGCGGGCAGGCCGTGGTCGGCGGCGAGCTGGAGCTGGGCGGCGAGCGCGGTGTCCTCGGCGGGGGTCATCGAGTCGTAGCCGATCTCGCCGACGGCGACGACGCGGTCCTTGACGAGATAGCGGGGCAGTTCGCCGAGGACGGGGGTGCAGCGGGGGTCGTTGGCCTCCTTGGGGTTGAGGGCGAGGGTGCAGTGGTGGGCGATGCCGTGCTGGGCGGCGCGGAAGGGCTCCCAGCCGAGGAGGGAGTCGAAGTAGTCGAGGAAGGAGGCGGTCGAGGTGCGGGGCTGGCCGAGCCAGAAGGAGGGCTCGACCACGGCGCGGACACCGGCGGCGTGCATGGCCTCGTAGTCGTCGGTGGTGCGCGAGGTCATGTGGATGTGCGGGTCGAAGAGGCGCATCAGGACTCCTTGCGGTGGGGGTCGCGGTCGTCCGTGGTGTGCGGCGGGGGGCCGGGTTCGGTCAGGGCCAGGACGCGGTGCAGGTCCTCGGGGACGGGGCGGCCGGCGGCGGTGCGTTCGGCGGCGAAGTCGGCGAGCATGCGGGCGAGTTCGGCGTCACCGCGGGCGCGCTCGGCGAGCCGGGCGACATGGGCGACGGGTACGCCGGTGAACAGGCACTTCAGAACGGCGTGCCGCCACAGGTGCGGACCCAGATGGCGGCCGGCGTACGAACCGACGGCGGCGGTCAGGAGCCGGGTGTCGTTGGTGCGCAGCGCGTCCTCGACGAGCGGGAGGGCGTCGGGGCCCGGTACGAGGCCGGGCAGCGCGAGCAGGACGGCTCGGCGTTCGTCAGCGGTGCCCTGGTGGTAGAGGCGGGCGAGGGCGGCCGGGGTGGGGCGGGCCGTGTGCAGGAGGAGGACACGGGCGGTGTCGGCATGCGCGGGACCGCAGCGCCGGCCGGCTTCGGCGAGGCGTAACTCCCAGGCGGGGAGGGAGGTTTGGGTGGCGGTGGGGTCGGCGGCTTGGTCCAGGGCACGGTCCAGCCAGGCGCGGGCCGGCGGTGCGAGGTGGGTCCGCAGGGCTTGGAGCGGGGACGGGGAAGTCGCCTCGACGGGCGCGTTGTCGGGCGCCGGGGTGATGCGGGAGGAGGTCATGCGCTGCTCCCTTCCGTGGAGGGGGAAGGCCGGGTGGCGGGTGCGGCCGCCTGGAGGAAGGGCAGGGAGACTTCGGCGAAGTGGGGGCCGGCGTGGGAGTGGCGGGGCAGTTCGACCACGGTGAGGCCCTGGTACGAGGTGGCGGCCAGGGCGGCGAGGACGGCGGGGAAGTCGATGTCGCCGTCCCCGAAGGGCAGGTGTTCGTGCCGGCCGCGTCGCATGTCCTCGATCTGGACGTGGCGCAGCCAGGGCGCGGCGGCGCGGACGCAGTCGGCGGGAGAGAGGGGTTCGAGGCACTGGCAGTGGCCGATGTCGAGGGTGAGGCCGAGGTGAGCGGGGTCGCCGAGGAGGTGTCGGAGGTGGTGGAAGTCGGCGAGGGTGGCGAGCAGGTGGCCGGGCTCGGGTTCGACGGCGAGGGGGATGCCGGCGGCGGTGGCGGCTTCCAGGACCGGGGTGAGCGCCCCGGCCAGCCGGCCCCAGGCCGCGTCTTCGTCCGTACCGGGCGGAAGCGTGCCGCTGAAGCAGTGCACGGCGTGGGCGCCGAGGTCCGCGGCGACCCGGACGGCGCGGATCAGCAGGTCGGCGCGGCGGGCCCGGTCGGCTGGGTCGGGGTCGAGCAGGGAGGGGCCGTGTTTGCGGCGCGGGTCCAGGACATAGCGGGCCCCGGTCTCCACGGTGACCTCCAGGCCGAGCGCGGCCAGGCGGCGGCCGACCCTCCGGGTGCGGGCGGCGAGGTCCGGGGCCAGCGGGTCGAGGTGCATGTGGTCGAGGGTCAGGCCGACGCCGTCGTAGCCGAGGTCGGCGAGGAGGGCGAGGGCGTCGTCGAGGCGGAGGTCGGCCAGGCCGTTGGTGCCGTAGCCGAAGCGGAGGGCGGTGGGGGTGGCGGACCGTTCGTCGCCGGTGCGGGGGCGGGTCGCAGAGGTCATGTCGCGCTCGCCTTCTTCGCGATGCGGGCGGTGAGCGGGGACGGCGGCACGCTGACCGGCGCGAGGTCGGCAACGCCGCTGCCGCGACTGCGGAGGCAGCGGGCGGCGCAGGTGGTCCGCTCGCTCTCGGTGTACGGCCAGGTCGCGTCACGTCCCGGTTCCGCGTGAACCGTGCGGCGGGCAGGGACGCGGAAACTTCCGGCTCGCGCGAGGTCGGGGACGCTGTCGTGCTCACAGCCGCAGCAGCGACCGGTGGGAACGGTGGCTCGCGCCTCCTCGGCATGCGGCCGGATCGCGGACCTCATGTCACGCTCACCCTCTTCGCGAACCGGGCGGCGAGCGGGGCCAGGGTCGCGGTGATCAGGGCGCGGACCGGGGCGCCGGAGCGGGCGCAGAGGGCGGCTTGGAGGGGGATGGTGGCGCGGATGCCGCCGACGACGGCGCGTTGGGTGAGCGGGGGTGAGGGGTTGAGGGTGGCGTGGAGGTAGGGGCGGGCGGCCGTCGCGGCGTAGGCGAGGGCGCAGGCGGCGGGTAGGGCCGCACGAGCCCCCGACTTCAGAGAGGGCAACTGACTTTCACTTATGGACAGTTGAACCTTCGACCGGGTGTGCCCTCGGCCCAGCAGACGCGTCAGGGCAGCGGTGGTGGCGAGCGCCGTCAAGGGTGTCAGCGGGGCGCCTCCCTGGGTCTCGTGACGGGAGACCGCGGTGAGCGCGAGGGTGTGCGTGCCGAGCAGGGCGGCGGAGGGAAGCGCCGGTCGGACGCGGCCCGAGGTGGCGGCGGCGCCGAGCAGGAGGTCGAGGGCGCGGGCCGTCGCCATCGCGGCGGGGCCCGCCGGGGTGCGTTTGAGGCCGAGGTCGTAGGCCCAGACGGTCGCGGCCAGGGGCGCGGCGACCGCGAGCGCGGGGCGGCCGGACCGCGCCGCGAGGGCGAGGCCCGCGGCGGTCAGGGCGCAGGCCGCGGTGAGGGCGGCGGCGGGGTGGACACGGCCCGAGGGCAGCGGGCGGTGCGGGCGTTCGACGGCGTCCTCGGCGCGGTCGGCCCAGTCGTTGAGGACCATGCCTGCCTCGTACAGGCACAGGGAGGAGCCGATGGCCCACAGGGTACGGGGACCGGGGCGGGCGGGGGTGGTGGCGCTGCCGGCCAGGACGTCGCCGGGGACGGTGAACAGGGCGGGCAGGCGGAGGAGTTCGGCCCAGGCGGCGAAACGGCTCCCTCTGCCATGGCCGGGTCGCGGCGGCACGGGGACGGCCGTACGACCCCCGTTGACAGCGGTGGCGGTCCGTGCGGCGAGGCCGGTCGCGGGCGCTGGGCCGGGAGCGCCCGCCCCGCCCGAGGCACCGACCCCGGCTGCGGAGGCTCCCCCGGGTATGCCCCCGCCGCCCCCGCCTCCCGGGGCTCCCCCGGGCATCCCCACGCCGCCTCCGGTTCCGGCTCTCGTTACCACGGGTCCTTCACCCGCCCCTCCCGCTTCGGCCTCCCCCGGCGTACTCCCGCCGCCAGCCCCCGATCCGCCCACAGCCCGCGTGAGTCCGCCGGACTTCACCGTCCCGCCCGCGACCCCGCCGTCCCTCACCGCGACTCCCCCACGCGCCCGGCGTCACCACGCAGCCGGTCGGCGAGGCGGCCGAGCGCCGTGTACTGCTCGCCCAGCGCCGAAGTCCCCTCCCCCACCGAGTCCTTGAAGTAGAAGCCCAGCTCCCCCAGTGGACCCGACAGTCCCGCCTGCCGGGCCCGCAGCAGCAGCCGGGCCAGGTCGAGCACCAGCGGAGCCGCCAGCGCCGAGTCGCAGCCCTGCCAGGTGGTCTGGAGGACCATGCGGGTGCCGAGGAAGCCGTCGAAGGCGATGTGGTCCCAGGCGGTCTTCCAGTCGCCGAGGGCGGGCACGTCGTCGATGTGCACCTGGCCCTCGACCGGTGTGCCGAGGGTGTCGGTGAGGACGCGTTCCTTGCCCGCGTTCTTGGCGGCGGCCGCGGCCGGGTCGGCCAGGGCGGCGCCGTCGCCGCCGCCGAGCAGGTTGGTGCCGGACCAGGCGCGTACCGCGAGGGCGCGTTGCGCGAACATCGGCCCGAGCACCGAGCGCAGCAGGGTCTGGCCGGTCTTGCCGTCCCGGCCCGCGTACGGCAGGCCGCTCTGCGCCGCGGCCGCCGCCAGTGCCGGGTGGTGGAGGCCGGTGGAGGGGGTGAAGTTGACGTAGGGGCAGCCCGCGCGGAGGGCGGCGGCCGCGTAGAGCGAGCTGGGCGGGAGGGTGTCGCCGTGGGCGGCGGGTTCGGTGGAGGCGACGTTGACGACGACGGTCCCGGCGGGGGCGCGGCGGGCGGTGAAGTCGTGGATGTCGGCGGCGAAGGCGTCGATCAGCTGCTCCTCGTCGCGGTCGTCGTCCGGGAGCGGGCCGCCGGGCACGATCTCGCGGTCGGCGGCGGTGAGTTCGGCGGCGACGGCTGCGGGCAGGCCGGGTGGCAGGACGCCGCCGACCGCGAGTTGCTCGGCCCGTTTGGGCAGCGGACAGTCCAGTGTGTCGTGGCCGCCGAAGACGAGGGAGGACAGTTCGGGCAGGTCGCAGCCGGTGAACAGGGCGGTCTCGGTGACCATGCCGGTGGGCGGGTGCAGCCCCGCGGTCAGCGCGGCGCAGCCCGCGACGACGGTGGTCGCCACGGAGCCTCGGGCGCCGATGAGCCACACTCCGGCGGGACCTCGGGAAGGGGACGCGGACATGGTCGGCCTCCATTTCGGACGCGCGGGCGCACGGGCGCTCGTGCGGCGGTGCGGGGACGGCGGTGCGGGTGCGGGGGCAGCGGGCGGGTGTGGGGACGGCGGGCGGGAGTGGGGACGGCGGGCGGGAGTACGGCGTCTCCCGCCCGCCGCCGGTCAGCGGCCCTTCGCGGGCAGTTCCTTGATCCGGACGTCGCGGAACGACACCTGGTCGCCCTCCCCGTGGTTCTGGAGGCCGATGTGTCCGTCCCGCAGGCTGCGGGCCGGGTCGGTGTTGGTGAAGTCGTTGACCGGTACGCCGTTGAGCCGGACCCGCAGGCGTTCGCCCTGGACGCGGATCTCGTAGGTGTTCCACTCCCCCGGCGGGTTCAGCGCGCGGTCCCGGGCCGCCAGGTCGGCCGACTGGAAGCCGTACACGGCCCCGGTGGTCTTCTCCGGGACGTCGGTGGCGTCGATCTGGATCTCGTAGCCGTTGTCGACGGCGGACCAGGGGTCGTCCGAGGGCGGGAAGCCCACGAACACACCGGAGTTGCCGTCGCCGGTGACCTTCCAGTCGAGTTTCAGGGAGTACGAGGTGAGGCCGGAGGCGGCGTACCAGAGCAGCCCCATGCCGCCGGTCGAGGTGAGCGTGCCGTCGTCGGCCAGGGTGAAGGAGCCGGGCCCGGCCTGCCGCCAGTTCTCCAGGGAGGCGGCGGTGCCGTCGAAGAGCGGGTGGTAGCCGTTCTCGGGGCGGCAGTCGGCCTGTGCGGCGCCGGTCGCCCACTTCAGGCCGCCCAGCAGGTGGGCGCGGAAGGCGGGGTCGGCGTAGGACTCCTTGGTGTGGCCGCCGCCCGTGTAGAAGGAGCGGCCGCCCTGGTACTCCTGGCACCAGGCGATGGGATGGTCGCCGTTCATGGTGCCGCCGGAGTACGTGGACTCGTCGAGCGAGGCCAGGACGTGGGCGCGCTCGCGCGGGTCGGAGCGGTAGTTGTACCACTCATCGGTGCGCTCCCATCGGCCGGGCAGGGCGGCGGTCGCGGGGTGGGCGTGGTCCTCGACCACGACGGTGGCCGGCTGGATCGCCGGGTGCGACTGGAAGTACGCCCCGGCGAGACCGCCGTAGAACGGCCAGTCGTACTCGGTGTCGGCGGCCGCGTGGACGCCCACATAGCCGCCGCCCTGGCGGATGTAGCCCTCGAAGGCCCGTTGCTGGGCGGGGTTCAGCACGTCGCCGGTGGTGGAGAGGAACACCACGGCGTCGTAGCGGCGCAGATTGCGGGCGGTGAAGGCGGCCGCGTCCTCGGTGGCGTCGACCGTGAAGCCGCCGGTGTCGCCGAGCTGCCGTACGGCCGCGATGCCGTCGGGGATGGAGTCGTGGCGGAATCCGGCGGTCTTGGAGAAGACCAGGACGCGTCCGCTGTCCGAGGGGCGCGCGGCGGCGGGGCCGGTGACGCACCCCAGCAGCAGCGCGGCTCCCACGGCCGCGGTGGTGAGCAGACGTGTGGCGCGCATCCGTGTGCTGCGCATCCGTGTGGTGGGAAGACATGTGGTGGGAAGACATGTGGTGGGAAGACATGTGGTGGGAAGACATGTGGTGCGCAGATATGTGGTGCGCATGGAGGTGCCCTCCGCTCAGCCGGTGGTGAAGGTGAAGTCGTCCACGTCGAAGAGGGCTCCGGAGCCGCCCTTGAAGACCAGGTAGAGCGTGGTCGTGGCCTTCGGCGCGCGGGACAGGCCGGCGCTCACGTCCTGGAAGGTCTCCCAGCCGCCGGTCACCGGCACGGTGGCCTTGCCGAGCAGGGTGCCTCCCGCCGAGCCGGCGCGGACTTCGAGCGTGCCCCCGGTGCCGCTGGAGGAGATCCGCGCGGTGATCTTCTTGGCGTTGCCCAGCGCGTAGGGCGTGAAGGAGATCCAGTCGCCGTTGTGGATGTCGCCGACCGTCTTGCCGCCGTGGGCGGTGTCCTTGGACTGGAGGGTGACGCCCGAGGAGTCGCTGAAGTGCTCGGCCTGGCGGTGGCGGGGCTGGGCGACGTTCTGGTCGTGGGAGGTGAGCGCGGCCTGGCCGCCGCCTCCGTTGTCGGTGTACTCGGCGTCGAACACGCCGAAGATGTTCTCGTCCTCGTCGTGGCCGCCGTCGGCGCTGGTCTGGATGGTGCCGGTGCAGCCCTGGGCGGAGGTCAGCGGGTGGCCGTGGGTGTCGTGGCCGAGGATGAAGTGGACGGTCACCTTGGAGCAGTCGATCTTCCTGCCGTCCTCGGGGTCGGTGACCTTCACCGTGAACGGCACGGCGTCACCGAAGCTGAACAGCTGCCCGTCCTGCGGCAGTTGGAGCGTCACGGTGGGCGCGGTGTTGCCGACGACGATCCGTACGGCGGCGCTCCCGGTGCGGCCGGAGGGGTCCTCGGCGGTCAGGGTCGCGGTGTAGGTGCCGTTCTTGCGGTACGTGTGCGTGGGGTTGGCGGCGGTCGAGCTGCTGCCGTCGCCGAAGTCCCAGTGGTGGGTGAGGGTGTCGCCGTCCTGGTCGGTGGTGCCGGCCGAGGAGAAGCGGACCTTCAGCGCGGCCTGTCCCGAGGTCTTGTCGGCGGCCGCCTTGGCGACGGGCGAGTGGCCGTCGGTGGCGTTCTCGATGCGGTACAGGGCCGAGTTCTCGTCGCCGCCGAACCAGGCGGTGCCGTAGTCCAGCACGTACAGCGCGCCGTCGGGGCCGAAGGCCATGTCCATCACCTGGGTGCCGGTCCAGGGGAAGGCGTTGATCGACTTCACGGCTCCGTCGGCGCCGGTGTCGATGCGCTTGATCCAGCGGCGGCCGAACTCACCGGCGAAGAAGTTCCCGTCGTACGCCTCGGGGAACTTCACGGGCGAGTCGAGCGTGGCGTCGTAGTGGTAGACGGGGCCGCCCATCGGGGACTCGGAGCCGTCGCCGAACTCCGGTACGGACGCGCCGTCGTACGGAATCCAGGCGGGCTGCGCCGGGGGCAGGTCGGTCAGGCCCGTGTTGTGGGGGGAGTTGTTCTTCGGGGCCGCGCAGTCGAAGGCGGCGCCGGAGGTCTTCGTGGCGAAGTCGTAGTCCACGTAGGCGTCGTTCTTGCCGGTGCAGTACGGCCAGCCGAAGTTGCCGGGGCCGGTCACGCGGGCGAACTCGACCTGGCCGCCGGGGCCTCGGGCGGGGTCGGCGGCGCCGGCGTCGGGTCCGTAGTCGCCGACGTAGAGGATGCCGGTCGGCTTGTCGACGCTGAAGCGGAACGGGTTGCGGAAGCCCATGGCGTAGATCTCGGGGCGGGTCTTCGCGGTGCCGGGGGCGAAGAGGTTGCCCTCGGGGATCGCGTAGGAGCCGTCGTCCTTCACCTTGACGCGCAGGATCTTGCCGCGCAGGTCGTTGGTGTTGCCGGCGGTGCGCTGGGCGTCGAACGCCGGGTTGCGGCCGTCGCGTTCGTCGATGGGGCTGTAGCCGTCGGACTGGAAGGGGTTGGAGTCGTCGCCGGTCGACAGGTAGAGGTTGCCGTCCTGGTCGAAGTCGATGTCCCCGCCGACGTGGCAGCAGATGCCGCGCGAGGTCGGCACGTCGAGGATCTTCTTCTCGCTGGCGGCATCAAGGGTGCCGTCGGTCTTCAGGACGAAGCGGGAGAGCCGGTTGACGCCGTCGAAGGGGGCGAAGTCGGCGGCGGTGCCGGTCTCGGGGGCGTCGCCCGCCGGGGTGTCCAGCGGGGGCGCGTAGTAGAGGTAGACGAACCGGTTGTCGGTGAAGTGCGGGTCCACACCGACGCCTTGGAGCCCTTCCTCGTCGTGGGAGTACACGGCGAGCTTGCCCGCGCTGCGGGTGGTGCCGGTGGCGTCGGTGAGGCGGAGTTCGCCGTCGCGGGAGGTGTGCAGGACCGAGCGGTCGGGCAGGACGGCGAGGCTCATGGGCTCGCCGACCTCCGCGGCGCCCTGGGCGAGGGCGACCTGCTGGAAGTCCTCGGCGGCTGCCGTGCCGCCCCGGTCGGCGGGGGCGGCGACGGCGGCGCCGGGTGCGGTGAGGGCGGGGGCGGCGCCGATGAGCAGCGCGGCGCCGAACAGGGCGAGGGCGGTACGCAGCCGTGGTGGCCGGGTGGGGGTACCGGTGGGGCGGTCGTTCCCGTGCACGTGTGCCTCCAGATGGGGCCGGTCGTACGGGCGGGTGCGGGTGCGCCGGGATGCGCCGTCATCCCGGTGGGGGGTGGGGAGTTGGTGGGGTCAGTTGCCGAAGGCCGCGTCGAACGAGGCGGTCGGCGGGTCGAAGTCGTACGCCTTGAGGCGGGCCAGGGCCTCGGGGGCGCCCTGGAGCCGGTCCATGCCGGCGTCCTCCCACTCGACCGAGATCGGACCCTGGTAGTCGATGGAGCGCAGCATGCGGAAGACGTCCTCCCAGGGCACGTCGCCGTGTCCGGCGGAGACGAAGTCCCAGCCGCGGCGTGGGTCGCCCCAGGGCAGATGGGAGCCGAGGCGCCCGTTGCGGCCGTCGAGGCGCTTGCGGGCCTCCTTGCAGTCGACGTGGTAGATCCGGTCGCGGAAGTCCCACAGGAAGCCGACGGGGTCGAGGTCCTGCCACACGAAGTGGGAGGGGTCGAAGTTGAGGCCGAAGGCGGGCCGGTGGTCAACGGCGGCCAGGGCGCGCTGGGTTGTCCAGTAGTCGTAGGCGATCTCGCTGGGGTGGACCTCGTGGGCGAAGCGCACGCCCTCCGCGTCGAACACGTCGAGGATCGGGTTCCAGCGCTCGGCGAAGTCGTCGTAGCCGCGCTCGATCATCGTCTCGGAGGCGGGCGGGAACATGGCGACGAGGTGCCAGATGGCCGAGCCGGTGAAGCCGATCACGGTGTCGACGCCGAAGGCCGCGGCGGCGCGGGCGGTGTCCGCGATCTCGGCGGCGGCCCGCCTCCGTACGCCCTCGGCGTCGCCGTCGCCCCAGATGCGGGCGGGCAGGATGGCCTGGTGCCGTTCATCGATGATGGCGTCGCAAACGGCCTGTCCGACCAGGTGGTTGGAGATCGCCCAGCACTTCAGGCCGTACTTGTCCAGGAGTTGGTGGCGCGACGCGATGTACGACGGATCGGCGAGCGCCTTGTCGACCTCGAAGTGGTCGCCCCAGCAGGCGAGTTCGAGTCCGTCGTAGCCGAAGTCGCGGGCGAGTCGGCAGACCTCCTCCAGCGGGAGGTCGGCCCACTGGCCGGTGAACAGGGTGAAGGTGCGGGGCATGGCGGGGCCCTCCTCAGACCGCGATCGGGGTGTAGACGGAGTTCTTCGCCGCGCTCTCCTCGACGGCGGCGAGCACGCGCTGCACCTGGAGTCCGTCCGCGAAGGACGGCTCCGGCCTGCGGCCCTCGGCGATGGCGTGCACGAGGTCGCGGGCCTGGTGGACGAAGGTGTGCTCGTAGCCGAGGCCATGACCCGGCGGCCACCAGGCGTCCAGGTAGGGGTGGTCGGGCTCGGTGACGAGGATGCGGCGGAAACCCCCGTGCGTGGCCCCCTCGGTGGCGTCGTGGTAGTGCAGCTCGTTGAGCCGCTCCAGGTCGAAGGCCAACGAGCCCCGCTCGCCGTTGAGTTCGAGGCGCAGCGCGTTCTTGCGGCCGGTGGCGTAGCGGGTGGCCTCGAAGGAGGCGAGGGCGCCGGAGGGGAAGCGGGCGGTGAACACGGCGGCGTCGTCCACGGTGACCTGGCCGGTGCCCGCGCCGGTGACCGCGGCCAGGCCGCCGGCGGGCGCGCCCGGCAGGGGCCGCTGCCGTACGAAGGTCTCGGTCAGGGCGGAGACCCCGGAGAGCGTCTCGCCCGCCAGATACTGGGCGACGTCGACGATGTGTGCGCCCAGATCGCCGAGCGCGCCCGAGCCCGCCGCCTCCTTGCGCAGCCGCCAGGTCAGCGGGAACTCCGGGTCCACCAGCCAGTCCTGGAGGTACGCCACCCGGACGTGCCGCAGGGTGCCGAGCCGCCCCTCGGTGATCATGCGCCGGGCGAGGGCGACGGCGGGGACGCGGCGGTAGTTGAAGCCGACCATCGCCAACTTGCCTTGCCGGTAGGCCTCTTCGGCCGCGCGGGCCATCGCCTCGGCCTCCTCCACGGTGTTCGCGAGGGGCTTCTCGCACAGCACGTGCTTGCCCGCGGCGAGGGCGGCGAGAGCGATCTCGGCGTGGCTGTCGCCCGGGGTGCAGATGTCGACCAGGTCGACGTCGTCGCGGGCGATCAGGGCACGCCAGTCGGTCTCGGTGGCGGCCCAGCCGTGCCGGTCGGCGGCGGCGCGGGCGGCGGTGCCGTCGCGGCCGCAGAGCACCGACAGCACCGGGCGCAGGGGCAGGTCGAAGACGCGGCCCGCGGTGCGCCAGCCCTGGGAGTGGGCGGCGCCCATGAAGGCGTAGCCGACCATGCCGACGCGCAGCGGCGGTTTGCCGGCGGCCGGGCGGACCACCTCCCCGGCCGGACGGGCCTCCTCCCTGGCGGGGCGGCCCTCCTCCCCGGCCGGGTGGCTCTCCGGGTCCGTGCCCCCCTCCGGCCCCTCCGGCCCCTCCGGCCCCTCCGGCCCGTCCGGGCCGGCGGCCTGCGCCCCTGCTGACTGCTGCGGCTGTGCCATGCGGTGGGTCCTCTCCTCGTCCTCGTGCGGGGTGGTGCCGTGCGGGTGCGGCGAGGGCCCCGTCACCGGAAGCCGGTGGACATGTACCGGCCGACGTTGTCCTTGTCGACGACGGCCGAGTAGAGGGTGAGGGAGGCGGGGATCTCGAACTCGGCGAGGCCGCCGACGCCCTTGTTCTGGCCGAGGGCGCGGGCGAGGTCGATCGCGGAGGCGGCCATCGTCGGCGGGTAGAGGACGGTCGCCTTGAGCACGCTGTCGTCCCGCTCGATCGCCTGGAACGCGGCGAGCGCGCCGGCGCCGCCGACCATCAGGAAGTCGTCGCGTCCGGCCTGCTCGATGGCGCGCAGCGCGCCCACGCCCTGGTCGTCGTCGTGGTTCCACAGGGCGTCGAACTTCGACTGCGCCTGGAGGAGTTGGGCCATCTTGGCCTGCCCGGACTCGACGGTGAAGTCGGCGGCCTGGCGGGCGACCTTCTTGATGTTCGGGTAGTTCTCGAGCGCGTCGTCGAAGCCCTTGGTGCGCTGCCGGGTCAGCTCCAGGTTGTCGAGTCCGGCCAGCTCGACGACGCGGGCGTTCGCCTTGCCCTTGAGCTTCTCGCCGATGTAGTGCCCGGCGTTGAGGCCCATGCCGTAGTTGTCGCCGCCGATCCAGCAGCGGTACGCCTGGGGGCTGTTGAAGACGCGGTCGAGGTTGACGACCGGGATGCCCGCGCGCATCGCCTTCAGGCCGACCTGGGTGAGGGCCTTGCCGTCGGCGGGCAGCACCACCAGGACGTCGACCTTCTTGTTGATCAGGGTCTCGATCTGGCCGATTTGCGCGGCGGTGTCGTTGGAGCCCTCGGTGATCTCCAGGGTGACGTCCGCGTACTTCTTCGCGCGCCGCTTGGCGTTGTCGTTGATGGCGTTGAGCCAGCCGTGGTCGGCCTGCGGGCCCGCGAAGCCGATGGTGACGCGCTTGCCGGGCTTGTCGTCGGCGACCGGCTGGTCGTCCGCGCCGGCCTTGTCGTCCTTGGACTCGTTGCTCGTACACCCGGCGAGCACGACGCCCGCGGAGACGGCGGCGCTCCCGAACAGCAGTCCTCTGCGACTGGGGAGGTGCGACATGGCGGTGAACCTTTCCTCGGGGCTCGGGGGGCTCGGGTCGGGTCTCGGAGTTCTGCTCCCGGGCCTGCTCAGGCAGCGGTCGCGAACGCGCTCAGGCCGAGTTCGCGGTCCGGCGCTGCACCAGCACGGCGGCGACGATGATCGCGCCCTTGGCGATCTGCTGGACGTCGGTCTGGAGGTTGTTCAGGGCGAAGATGTCGGTGATCGTGGTGAAGATCAGGACGCCGAGCACGGAGCCGGTGATGGTGCCGCGCCCCCCGGTGAGCAGCGTGCCGCCGATGATCGCGGCGGCGATGGCGTCCAGCTCGTAGAGGTTGCCGTTGGTGTTCTGGCCGGAGCCGGACAGGATGATCAGCAGGAAGGCGGCGATCCCGCAGCACAGCCCGGACAGCAGATAGAGGTAGAGGCGCTGGCGGCGTACGTCGATGCCGGCGAGCCGGGCGGCCTCGGCGTTGCCGCCGACGGCGACGGTGCGGCGGCCGAAGGTGGTGCGGTTGAGCACCAGCCAGCCGATGACGGTGACGACGGCGAAGACCAGGACCAGCGGCGGGATGCCGAGGACGTAGGCGTCGCGCTCGCCGAGGCTCAGGACGGAGTCGACGCTGACGATCTGCGTGCGCCCGCCGGTGATCTGCAGGGCCAGTCCGCGTGCCGAGGCCAGCATGGCGAGTGTGGCGATGAACGGGACCAGGCCGCCGTAGGCGACGAGCAGGCCGTTGACCAGACCGCAGCCCACGCCGACGATCACCGCGGTGAAGAGGATGCCCGCGAACCCGAAGTCCTGGGTCGCCACCGTCGTCGCCCACACCGAGGCGAGCGCGACGATCGCGCCCACGGACAGATCGATGCCGCCGGAGGTGATGACGAAGGTCATGCCGACGGTGACGACACCGATCACGGAGGCCTGGGTGAGGACGAGTTGGAGGTTGCGGGTGTCGAGGAACTCGTCCGGCTTGGTGACGCCGCCGATGACGATCAGGACGGCGAGGACCCCGAGCAGGGAGAGGGTGCGGACGTCGGCGCGGCCCGCGAGCGCGCGCCAGGCGGGGGGCGGGGTGTCCGCGGGCACCTTGCCGGTGCCGTACCGGGGCGGGGAGGCGGGCTGCGTCATGAGGCCGGGCTTCCTTCCATGACGAGGTCGAGGACGCGGTGTTCGTCGAGTTCGCGGGCGGGCGCCCTGTGGACGACGCGGCCCTCGCGCAGCACCAGGACGCGGTCGGCGAGGCCGAGCACCTCGGGGACCTCGCTGGAGACCAGCAGCACGGCGAGGCCTTCGTCGGCGAGTCGGCGCACCACGGCGTACAGCTCGGCGCGGGCGCCGACGTCGACGCCCCGGGTCGGCTCGTCGAGCAGCAGAACCCGGCAGCCGCGCAGCAGCCAGCGGGCGAGGACGGCCTTCTGCTGGTTGCCGCCGGAGAGGGTGCGCACGGGGACGGCGGGGTTGTCGGGGCGCAGGGAGAGTTCGCGGGTCGCGGCGCGCGCGGCGTTCCGCTCGGCGCCCCGGTCGATCCAGCCTCCGCGCGCGAACCGGGAGAGGGAGGACAGCGAGACGTTGCGGGTGACGGACTCCAGCATGAGCAGGGCCTGCGCCTTGCGTTCCTCGGGGGCGAGGCCGATGCCGGCGCGCACGGCCGCGCGTACGCTGCCGGGGCGCACCGGGCTGCCGCCGACCAGGACCTGTCCGGTGTCGGGCCTGCGGGCGCCGTAGACGGTCTCCAGGATCTCGGAGCGGCCGGAGCCGACGAGCCCGGCTATCCCGACGATCTCACCGGGCCGCACCTCCAGGTCGAACGCCTCGAACTCACCGCTGCGGGCGAGCCCCCGGACCTCCAACACCGGCTCTGCGGAGGGGAGTTCGGCAGGACGGTCGGGGAAGACGTATTCGACGTCCCGGCCCGTCATCAGGGTGACGACCTCGCGCGTCGGGGTCGTCTTCGCGGGCAGCCCGCGTGCCACGGCCCGGCCGTCCTTCAGCACGGTCACGCGGTCCCCGATGCGCCGGATCTCGTCCAGGCGGTGCGAGATGTGGACGACGGCGACGCCCTCAGCGGTGAGTCCGGCGACCACGCGGAAGAGGTTGTCGACCTCGTCGGGGTCGAGCGCGGCGGACGGTTCGTCCATCACGATGAGCCGTACGTCGTGGGACAACGCCCGCGCCATGGACACGATCTGCTGCTGGGCGGCGGACAACTCCCCCACCAGACGCCCCGGTTCGATCTCGGGGTGTCCCAGCCGGCTGAGCAGCGCGGCGGTGTTCGCGCGTGCGGTGCGGCCCCGGACGACGAACCCGGCGGTGGTGGGCTCATGACCCAGGTGGACGTTCTCGGCGACCGACAGGTGTTCCACCAGGTCGAGTTCCTGGTAGATCGTGGCGATGCCGAGGCGCATGGCGGCCATCGGCGAGCGGAGGACGACCGGGTCGCCGCGCCAGCGGATGACGCCGGTGTCGGGCTGGTGGGCACCGGCCAGGACCTTGATGAGCGTGGACTTCCCGGCGCCGTTCTGGCCGAGCAGGCAGTGCACCTCGCCCTCGCGCACGTCGAGATCGACGCCGTCGAGCGCCCGGACTCCGGGGAACGCCTTGGTGATGCCGGTCATGCTGAGCAGGGGTGGTTCCGATGCCATGTGGGTTCCCCTCGGCGGGCGTGCGGGCCTGTTTCAGGGCGGTGCGCCGACGGGTCGGGCGGACCGGGGCGGAGCGGAGCGGTGCGGGGTGGCACGGGTCGTACGGGCGGTACGGGCTGTGGCAGTGCGCGTGGCGCTTACGCGGTACGAGGCGTGGTGGCCCGTACGCGGCCTGGCGGGCGGTGCTTGTCGTCGCGCTGTTCCTGTGGGCCGTCCGGCGGATCGGTGCCGGACGGCGCGGTCACGCCGGGGAGAACAGGTGGTCGCTGATGAGGCGGGCCGCGCCGATGACGCCGGCGTTCTGGCCCAACTCACCCAGCACGATGGGCAGGTTGCCGGTCGCGAGCGGCAGCGACTGGCGGTAGACCTGGGTGCGGATGGCGGCGAGCAGGGTGTGGCCGAGGCCGGTCACCCCGCCGCCGATCACCACGAGAGCGGGGTTGAAGAAGCTGACCAGGCCCGCGATGACCTGGCCGGTGCGGGTGCCGCCCTCACGGATGAGGTCGAGCGAGACGGCGTCGCCGGCGGCGGCCGCGGCGGCGATGTCCACGGCGCTCAGGGTGCCGTGGGTCTCAAGACGGGAGGCGAGTTCCGCCGAGAGTCCCTGGGTGGCCGCCTCCATCGCGTCGCGGGCGAGCGCCGCTCCGCTGAAGTGGGCTTCCAGACAGCCCCGGTTGCCACAGGCGCAGGGCCGGCCGTCGGGCACGGCCTGGATGTGCCCGATGTCGCCCGCGCTGCCCGTGGCCCCCCGGTACACCTCGCCGCCGACGACGATGCCGCAGCCGATGCCGGTACCGATCTTGACGCAGAGGAAGTCGCCGACCGAGCGGGCGACGCCGGCCTGCTGCTCGCCCATCGCCATCAGGTTGACGTCGTTGTCGACCATGACAGGGCAGCCGAGCTCCTGGCTGAGCGCCTCCCGCACGGGGAAGCCGTCCCAGCCGGGCATGATCGGCGGGGCGACGGGCACCCCTTCCGGGAAGCGGACGGGCCCCGGGACGCCGATGCCGGCACCGTCGAACCCCTCCGCCAGTCCGGAGGACCTCAGCTTCGCCGCCATGGCGAGGACGTGCTCGAAGACCACGACCGGGCCCTCGCGTACGTCCAGGGGCTGGTTGAGGTGGCCCAGCACCTCCAGTTCGGCGTTGGTGACGGCGACGTCGACCGAGGTCGCGCCGATGTCGATGCCGAGGAAGCGCAGGCTCGGGGCGAGGCGCAGATTGTGGGAACGGCGTCCACCGCGCGAGGCGGCGAGTCCGTCGGCCACGATCAGCCCCGTCTGCAGGAGGCGGTCCGCCTCCACGGCGAGCTTGGACCGCGACAGCTCGACCTGATCGCCCAGCTGCGCACGCGAGTGGGGCCCCTGGTCGCGCAACAGGCGCAGCAGCCTGGCCTGGTGGGCGTTGGCGGGTCGTGCCGTCATGCGTCTCACGAGTCCCTCCCGCCTCGAAGTGGCCGTCCGTCGCGTTCTTTCGGGTGGGAACGTAGCAGCGGCTGCCCGGACTGGGAAGAAGTAGCGCGGGAATTCGTACCCACTTTCCCCACTCACAGGACAAAGCCGCGTGCGGACGTCAGTGGCCGTGGTGCGCGGCGGTGTGGTGTCCCGTGTGGCCCGGCACCGTCCCGTCGGGCTTCGCCACCAGGAACAGCCCGGCCATCCCCATGTCGGAGTGGCTCTGTACGTGGCAGTGGTACATCCACGCGCCCGCACCCACGTGTTCGCCCGCTATGACCTGGAAGCCGAACGAGTCCGCCGGGCCGGTGATCTTGTTGTCGACGACACGGCTGGGGTCGTCGGGGCCGGTCAGCAGGCCGGTGCGGTTGTCGGCCCAGCGGTGACCGTGCATGTGGAAGGTGTGGTAGTACTCGCCGTGCGTGATCATGATGATTTCGACGCGGTCGCCCACCGTGGCCTCGAAGTCGGGGGTCTCGCCGCCGGTCCTGTTGTTGATCGTCATGTCGTTGAAGACGATCGTGAACTGTTTGTCCGGCAGGATGTCGCCCTTCCTGCGCACGACCACCGGACCGTACAGGCCCTTGCGGATGCCGCCCGTTCCGTGGTCGGTGCCCACGACGTGGTCGTGGTAGTGCCAGTAACCGGCGCTGCCCGCCTGCCAGGTGCCGTCCTTGCGCCGCCCGGGTGCGTGGGTGCGCCAGGTGTAGGTGCGGGTCCCGCCGGGTTCGACGTGGCTGCCCGTCATCCGGGTGCCGTCGTTGGCGATGTCGTAGTCCACGCCGTGGATGTGGAGGCTGGCGTCGGCGTCGGTGGTGTTCTCGAACTCGATGTGCAGGGTGTCGCCCTCGACCAGCTCGATGAGCGGGCCCGGCACGGTGGCCTTGCCCTTCTCCAGGCCGTATCCGAGCTGTCCGCCCGGCAGTTTCTCGGCGTAGAGCTTGAGGTGGCGCACCTGGCCGCCGGCCGGGGCGGTGGGCGGGGAGGTCTCCGCAGGCGCGGCGGAGGGGGCGGAGGCCACCGACAACGTTGCCGTACCGGCGGCGGCGACCACGCCACCGGCCAGCATCCGTCGCCCGAAAGTCCTTCTGTCCAGAGCCATACCGGTCTCTCCAGTGTCGTGAGGAGACGAGCGAGAAGCGGGAGTGCCCGTGGGGACGGCGGCCACGGTAGAGCCGTACCCCTCGTTTATCCACACCCAGGACAAAGTTGGTGAGATTCCGTCCGTTGGTATTGGCGGGTCGTTGAAAGGCGTCTAGCTTCTGGCGCTGTTGCTGAGACCACGGAGGGTGGGTGACCCATGCAGAGCGCACCACATCACCGGTCGAGATCCCGGCGCGTGAGCGCCGCGGCGCTGATGGCCGGGGCGCTGGCGGCATCCCTGCTGAGCGGGGGCACGGCCGCCACGGCCCGGCCGTTACCGGAGCCGAAGGCGTCGGCGCTGCCCTCGCCGCCGGGTGGCAAGAACGTCAAAGTCCTCGTCTTCCACGCCTCGGCCACCGAGGAGTCGCCGACCGTGGACGCGGGCATCGAGGCCATCGAGTCCATCGGCCTGACCGGCCCCGCCGAACAGCGCTTCAAGACCGTGGCCACGGACGACGCCTCGGTCTTCACCAACGACAAGCGGCTGGGCACCTTCAACGCCGTGGTCTTCCTGACCGGGAGCGGTGACGTCCTCGACCCCGAGCAGGAGGCCGGCCTTGAGGCCTACCTCAACGCGGGCGGCGGCTTCCTCGGCATCCATGACGCGGCCCGGACGGAGCCGTACTCCGACTGGTTCACCGGCCTGATCGGCGCCCGTCCCGCGAGCGCGAACCCGGCCGCCGTCCAGCGTGCCGTCGTCGAGGTCCCCGACCGGAGTCATCCGGCCACGAAGGATCTGCCGCTGGAGTGGAAGCGGCCCGACAAGTGGATCAACTGGGCGAGCAACCCGACCGGCAAGGTGCACACCGTCGCCAAGGTCCGGGAAGCCAGCTACCAGCCGGGGTCCGGCGCCAACGGCGTGGACCACCCGGTCTCCTGGTGCCGGGACTACGCCGGCGGCCGCTCCTTCTACACCGCGATGGGCGGCACGGTCGAGTCGTTCGCGGAGACCGACTTCCGCGACCATCTGCGGGGCGCGCTGCTGTGGACCACCCGGCTCTCGCGCGCCGACTGCAAGGCGACCATCGACGCCAACTACGCGGCGGTGCGCGTCACTCAGCCGAACCAGCCCGGCCAGCAGGACCAGATCGGCGAGCCGCACGGCATGGTCGTGGCGCCCGACGGACGGGTGCTGTACATCGGCCGGGGCGGCGGCGTGAACGGCGCACCGGTCGTCACCGACTGGAACAACCCCGACATCGGCAAGGGCGTCGGCCAGATCCACATCTACGACCCCGCGACGAAGAAGGTGACGCTCGCGGGCGCCCTGACCGTCTTCGGCAACAAGGGCGGCGGCGACGAACTGACCAAGGTCGAGGAGGGGTTGCTCGGCATCGAGCTGGACCCCGGCTTCGAGTCCAACGGCTGGGTGTACCTGCACTACACCCCGCACTCCGGCCTCGACCGCGACAAGCAGATCGCCGAACGCCGCGTCTCCCGCTTCACGTTGGACCGCGCCACGAACAAGCTGGACCTGTCCTCCGAGAAGGTCCTCCTCAAGTGGCCTGTCCAGGTGCACAGTTGCTGTCACGCGGGCGGCGGGATGGCCTGGGACTCCAAGGGCAACCTCTACATCGCGACCGGTGACAACAACTCCTCCGGTTTCAGCGACGGTTACTCCGGCAACAACCCGCAGCCCAACTACAAGGGTCTGTCCTTCGCGGACGCCCGCCGCACGGCCGGCAACACGCACAACCTCAACGGCAAGATCCTGCGCATCCACCCGGAGCCGGACGGCACGTACACCCTGCCCGAGGGCAACCTCTTCACCGGCAAGGAGCAGGACGAGGGCGGCGGCAAGACCCGGGGCGAGATCTATGTGATGGGTGTGCGCAACCCGGCGCGGATCTCCGTCGACAAGAAGACCGACATCCTCTACGCGGGCTGGGTCGGCCCCGACGCGGGCGCGCCGAGCACGACGTGGGGTCCGGCGAAGTACGACACGTTCGCCGCGATCACCAAGGCGGGCAACCACGGCTGGCCGTTCTGCATGGGCAACAAGCAGCCCTACCGCGACCGCAATCTGCCGGACCCGACCAAGCCGCTGGGCTGGTACGACTGCGACGCCCCGAAGAACGAGTCCCCGAACAACGACGGCCTGGTGAACCTCCCGCCCGTCACCGGCAACACCATCTGGTACTCCCCGCAGGGAGGCGCCCCCGACTTCCCGCGCAACTCCGCGGGCGTGCCCAGCTACAAGAACGAGGAGGCCACCTACCTCCTGCCGTGGCTCAAGGGCGGCGGCCAGGCCACCATGGACGGCCCGGTCTACCGCTACGACGCGGCGACGGCCGGCCCCGACGCGTGGCCGCAGTACTGGGACGGCAAGTGGTTCGTCGGCGACTTCTACGACGCGGACAATCCGCGCCACGCGGTGCTCACCGACCCGAAGACGGTCGGCAAGGGCGGCCTGCCGGTCACGGCGGAGTCGCTGAAGAAGATCATCCCTGTGGGTCAGGGCGGCATCCGCAACCTCATGGACTGGAAGTTCGCGCCGGACGGTTCGCTCTACGTCCTCGACTACGGCCGCGGCTTCTTCACCTCCGACTCCCAGTCGGCGCTGTGGCACGTGACGTACACCGGCGGCGCGGCCACCCCCGCCGCGAAGGATCTGGCCAGGAAGGCGGCACAGTGAGACATCGACCTCTCCGCCTGTACACCGCGCTGCTGGGCGCGCTGCTGCTGATGCTGGGGCTCACCTCGACGACGGCGTACGGACGTGACCGGGACCGCGACCGCGTGGCGGCTGCCCAGGTCCTCACCTGGACGGCGAGTTCCCGCACCGACCAGTACGCCAGCTTCCCGACGACGGCGGTGGCCGGCCCCACGACCCTCGTCTTCGAGAACAGCACGGCGACCGGCAACGACATCGGCATGCCGCACACGCTGACCTTCGACGTGTCGGACCCCGAGTACAACCACGACGTACCGGTCAACATCCTGGCCAATCCCGGCGACGACAGCGGCGGCAGGCACTCGGTCGAGGTGACGCTGACGCCCGGCCGCTACCGCTACTTCTGCGGCATCCCCGGCCACGGCCAGATGCAGGGCATCCTGACGGTGACCGAGCCCGGCGGCGAGGACACCACGGCGCCGACCGCCTCGGCGAACGTCGAGGGGCAGAAGAACGCCGACGGCGCCTACGTCGGCTCGGCCACGGTGACCGTGTCCGCCTCCGACGACGCCTCCGGGGTGAAGTCGATCGAGTACGCGGTCGGCACGGACGGCCCGTGGCAGGCATACACCGCGCCGGTCGTCGTCGACCAGGTCGGCACCCACACCCTGCGCTACCGGGCCACCGACCAGGCGGGCAACGTGGCCGCCGAGAAGACCGTGACCTTCAGCGTGGTCGCCCCGCCGACGGACGACACCACCGCCCCGGAGACCTCCGCGACGGTGAGCGGCGAGAAGGACGCGAACGGCGACTATCTGACGATGGCGACGGTCACGGTGACCGCCTCGGACACCGGTTCGGGCGTCGACACCATTGAGTACGCGCTCGGTTCGGACGGCGCCTGGCAGCCGTACACCGCACCGGTGATGGTGCACGCGGTGGGTACGCACACCGTGCGCTACCGGGCGACCGACAAGGCGGGCAACGCGGCGGCCGCGAAGTCCGTGACTTTCAAGGTCGTGGCGCCGCCCGCGCAGGACACGACCGCGCCGGAGACCTCGGCGACACTGAGCGGGACCAGGAACTCGAACGGCGCGTACGTCACGAGCGCCAAGGTGACGGTCAACGCCTCCGACTCCGCGTCCGGGGTGGCCCGTGTCGAGTACTCGCTCGACGGGGGCCCGTACCTGGAGTACTCGGCCGCCGTGACCGTGGACCGGCTCGGCTTCCACACGTTCGCCTACCGGGCGACGGACAAGGCGGGCAACACCTCCGCCGCCAAGAACGTCACCTTCACCGTCGCACAGGGCGGCGGTGTCCCGGCGCCCGCCTGTCCCGAGTACGACGAGCGGCTGACGGTCATCGTGGGCACGGTCGACTCGGGCGTGCCGAACCGGATGACCCGCAGCCGGTGCACGATCAACGAGCTGATCGAGGACGAGAAGGACTGGTCGTCGCAGGCGCTGTTCCTCAAGCACGTCGACGGCGTGCTCGACGGGCTCCTGGCGGACGGCGTCATCGACCAGCGCGAGTTCAACAAGATCACCAAGGCCGCCAAGCAGTCGAAGATCGGCAAGCCGGGTCAGACGACCGGGTACCGCGACCTGTTCGACGGCACGGAAGCGTCCCTGTCCAGGTGGGAGCAGGTCGGCGGCGGAAAGTTCGCGCTGACCGGCGACGGCGCGATCACCAGCAGCACGACCGTGCAGGGCATGGGCATGCTGTGGTTCCCGGAGCGCAAGTACGGCGACTTCTCGCTCAAGCTCCGCTTCCGCGACGACGCGCCGGGCACGGGCAACGCCAACGGCGGCGTCTTCATCCGCTTCCCCAACGTCCACAACCATCCGGAGGAGTCCCGGCCCGAGTGGGTCGCCATCAACTACGGCCACGAGATCCAGATCCTCGACAGCCCCACCGGCGACATGTACAAGACCGGTTCCGTCTACGGCTTCGACCGCGTGGGCCTGGGCAGCGCCGGCGTCACCCCGAAGGGCACCTGGAACGACTACGAGATCCGTGCCGAGGGCCAGCACTTCACGGTCCTGCGCAACGGCGTCGTCATCAACGAGTTCGACAACGTCGGCGGCCAGGTCTTCACCCCGCCGCGCGCGGGTGACCCGGGCACGGACGGCCGGCGCTACGCGACGGGCTACATCGGGCTCCAGGTGCACAGCACGTCGGACGTGATCTCCTACCGGGACATCCGGATCAAGGAGTTGTAGCAGGGCCGGTCGGAGGCCATCTCACGTGAGCCCTCACCGTTGGCGCGGTGGGGGCTCACCGCTGCCGCGCCGTACTACCGGACCGGCCCGCGCTCGTCGACGAACACAGGCGGCTCGGACAGGAAGACGTCCGGGTCGACGGGTCCATAGGCGATGTTGAACGTGTCGAGCCAGTAGGACCAGCCCCGCATGCCCATCGCGCTGCTGAACCGGTAGTTCAGCTGCCACCGCACCCACTGCCCGGGCAGCAACCGCACCGCCGGCGGCCTCCGGCGCCGGGGCGGCAGACCGAACATCGGGTCCACCCGCGCGAGCACCCGAAGCCGGTCGCCCTCGTTCCGCAGGCTGAGGCCGACCTCGCGCAGCGGCCTCTCCGCCGAACGCGGCTCGAACCCGTACCGCTCGGACAGATGCACGAAGTGGGCGACTCTGGACGGAAGTTCGGGCACGGCGAAGCCAACGGGCACCGCGTTCCTGAGGGCAGCGGCCTCCCCGCCCCGGGACTCCTTCGTCCAGGACACCTTGACCCACTGCACCGTGATCTCCACCGCACCTCCCCGGACCGGAATGCACAGACGTCATGACACTGGATCACTACGCTGCGGGGATGCTCTCATACGACGAGTTGACCGCGCCGGAACGTGAGGTGTGGGACGCGTTCCCCGAGGGACGCGACGTGGATCTGCGCACGGGCGTACCCGAGGACGACCGTGTCGCCGAGGGCGGACGGTGGGGTGCCGAGCGGACGGTCAGGGCCCCCGTGATCGTGGCGCTTCTCCAGGGCGCGAACACCACGCGGTCGAGCGCCGTCGCGTGTCTGAGACTCACGGGGGCGCGGATATCCGGGCAACTCAACCTGGCCGGCGCACAGATCGCTCATGCGTTCTGGCTGGAGGACTGCTGGTTCGAGGAGAGTGTGGACCTCTCCGGGGCGTCGGCCCAGTCGATCGCGATCGTGGGCAGCCGGGTGCCGGGGGTGGAGGCGGGCATGATCCGCGTCGAAGGACGTCTCGACCTCAGGCGTTCCCAGCTGGAGGGAGGCACGCCCTCACCCCTGCACAGCCGGGTCACCGCCGTGTCGCTCATCAACGCCCACGTGAGTGGCGCCGTGAACCTCAACGGCGCCCGGATCAGCTCGCCCGGGGAGTGGGCGCTGTCGGCGGGCGGACTCGTCGCGGAGGGCGGGGTGTACTGCCAGGACGGGTTCGTCACGCATGGTGAAGTCCGCCTGATGGGAGCGCAGTTGGCGGGCGGGCTGCACATGCGGGGCGCCCGCCTGGAACGCCCCGGCCGGCGCGGGGTGGCGCTGGCGCTGGACGGCGCCACGGCCTCGACGCTCGACTGCTCCGACGGCTTCCTCGCGAACGGGACCGTACGGCTGCGGGGTGCGCGGATCTCGGACAATCTGACCTTCGGGGGTGCCGTCCTGAACGGCCCGCGCTCCGGCCACGAGGTGCGCGACGGCCACGGGCCTTCCCTAACCGCCCCGTTGCTGCAGGCCGTCGACTTCGACCTCGGCCTCGCCCGGCCACCGTCCGGCCCCATGGATCTGCGGGGCGCGCAGGTGTCCTACCTCCATGACACCGCACACAGCTGGCCGGACGTGGTGGAGCTGGACGGCTTCGTCTACGGCTCCATCAGGACGGCCGAGGCGGGCCGCGACTCCGTGGCCCACCGCGTGGCCTGGATACGCCGCAGCCCGGGCTACAACCCGCAGCCCTACGAGCAGTTGGCGAGCTGGTACCGCAAGGCCGGCCACGACGACGAGGCCCGCCGCGTCCTCCTGGCCAGACAGCGTCACCGCAGAAACACCCTGGGGCTGCCCGCCCGGCTGTGGGGCCGCCTCCTCGACGTGACCGTCGGCTACGGCTACCGTCCCTGGCTGGCCGGCATCTGGCTCCTCCTGCTGACCCTCCTGGGCACCCTCTGCTTCGCCGCCCACTCCCCCCACCCCGCCCAGCAGGCCGAAGGCGCCCCCTTCAACCCCCTCGTCTACACCCTCGACCTCCTTGTCCCCATCGGCGGCCTGGGCCAGCGCACGGCCTGGTACTGGCCGAACCCCGGCCTCCAGTGGCTCGCCTACCTCCTGATCGCCTTCGGCTGGATCCTGACGACCGCCCTCATCGCGGGCGTCACCCGCACCCTGCAGAGGAACTAGGGGGTGTCTCTCCGATCTTCGTGGATCAGACCGCGGCGTCTGGTGCGGTGCCTCGGCGCGCGGTCGAGTCGCCCTCGTACTGGACGTACTTGGGCGATTCGGCCGTGCGGCGAGGTGCCGTGCCAGGCGGCGCGGGCCCGCGAAGATCGGGGAGACACCCCCTAGCGGCAGCGGACAGTCCCGACACGGGCCCGGACATCTCGGCGATCACGGCGTCCTTGTCCTTGATCCGTTCCGACAGGGTGAGTTCGGCCGCGGGGCTGCGGCCCTGGGTCAGGACCGTTTTGACGCCGTCGTGGGTGTTCGCCGCGTTCACGAGCCAGTCGACGCCGTTGACGGACGAACAGGGGCCGATTCAGGGACGTTCGAGATGTTGCCGCAGCGGAGGACGACATCGCCGTCTCCCCATACGGCCGTTCCCTTGATGTCGGAGTCGGTGCGCTCGCGACCGCCCAGTTTTCGCGGGGACTTGTTCACCAGGGTGGTGCACGCGGCGTTTTCACCGCCCGGGACCGCCGTCACGTTGTAGGAGCGCGAGGGCATCCCGCACGCCGTGAGGGTGGCGGCGCACACCGCGATCACGCCGGCCTGTAACAGACGGCGGCCAGAAGTCGGCTTCATGAGCAATCCCTTGTCGAGGTGGTGGCCTCAGACGAGGCCCTCGGTGTCGGCGCGGAGCCTCGTGCCCTGGCGGAAGACCTCGCCCAGGGCGAGGACGAGGAGGGCGAGCAGCACGTACTTGCCGGAGAAGGTGACGGCGAAGGGAATCCCGTCGGAGACGGCGCTGCCGCGCATCAGGAGCGCCGTGGTCACGGCCGGCAGCACGGGCGAGAGTACGGCCTGCACCAGCACCACGAGTCCTATGGTGCTCAGCCGGCGAGCGTTCTTCGGCACGAAGACATCACCGTCCCGAAGCGTCCTGGCCATCCGGAGAAGGAGAACCAGCACGAGCAGCAGAAGCAGACTGCCGACGGTCTCCGGCAGCGCGAGCAGCAGACGCCGGCCGAAGTCGGGGTGGAGAAAGCCGAGTTCGGCTCCGTGGGTACCGGTCAGGGTCATACCGAAGTCCGCCGCGCCGCTCTTCACCGCCCCGGGTACCCGCGTCGTGGCCTCAAGCCTGACGTCGCGGGTGTCCATGGGGTCGATCAGTCCGGCCACCCCGAGGGCCGGGAGCAGCACTCCGAAGACGCCGACGAGCAGAGCGGCCAGGGCCAGGACGCCCTCCAGCAGCCGGTTGTCGGTCCGGTTCCACCACGACTTCGTACGCACGGTTCCCCCCGTAGCTCATCGCCGCATATCGCTTATCGATACTATCGATAAGCGATATGCGGCCTGTCAAGGGAGTTCGGCGATTCGCCGACTCCACTCACCCCGGCTCCGCCCGCCGGCCCAGCCGCGGAGTCGGCCACGCCCCGTTCCACCGCCACGCCGACCAGCCCGCCCCCTCCGCGAACGGCCCCGCACGCTCACCGATCATCGCCAGCGCCTCGGCGCGTGCCGCGTCGACCGCGCGGTGATCGGTGTCGGTGACGAGGCCGAGCCTGCGGGCGTGGGCGTACTCGTCCTCGTCCTTCCACTCCCAGTGGGCGAGGTCGGGGGTGACGACGAGGTCCACGGCGAGGTCGAAGGTGTCGAATCCGTCGGGGGTGCGGAGCAGGGGACGCTCGAAGTTCACGTACCAGTTCCGCAGACCGGCCGTCGTATAGAAGGCGTTGACGCTGAACCAGGCGGTGGGCGGTTTCCAGGCCCGCAGCTCGGTGTCCCGCCAGCGGCCGGAGGTCTGTTCCCAAGTCCCCGCCGCCAGCGCGTCGAACGCCCTGACGCGCCCGGAACGGTCGCCTTCCGCGAGGGAGTCGGCATACAGGGCGGGCCACCGGGTCTCCGCTCCGGGGGCACAGGCCGTTTCCAGGGCGTCGCCGGTGTCGGTGAGGACGCGTAGCGCGTGTTCGCTCCATACGTGGCGTGCGGTGCCGCTGTGGTGCACGTCCCGTCGTACGACCGTCCGGCCGGACTCGAAAACACGGGTCAACGGTGGCTCCTTTCCGGTCCGGACGTCCGGACCGTCACCGCCGGACCAGCGCGTCCCGGGCGAGGGGAGGATCAGTTCCTGTTCAGGGTGCGGGTGATGCCGGCGAGTACCGCGGTCGTCAGGATCCAGCCGGCCGCGACGAGGCCGTAGGACAGCCACGCGGTCGCCCCGCCCGCCCAGTACCAGGACGCGCGCTGGCCGAGACCGCCGATGGGGATGAGCAGGTCGAGGGTGTAGACGAACGGGTTGAAGGGCGGCACCCGGCCGGGTTCGGTCGGCCGGGGGGTGTGACCGGCGAAGACGGTGGTGCCGAGCAGGACGAGCGCCGCGAGCCATACGCCCGCGAGCCAGGGACGGTAGCCGTAGCCGACCGTGGTGTCGAGGAGGTGGCCCCACAGCCGGGCGGGCAGCCCCAGGGTGCCTCGGCGGTGGCGCTGCCTGGCCAGCAGGACGCGCCGGGCGTCGTCGTCATGGCCGATCTGCCGGTACCAGGCGGCGAGTTGCTCGTAGGGCTGGGCGGCGTAGCCGGGGTGCCGGCGTATCCATGCCACGCGACGGTCCACCGACGCCGCGCGGGGATCGCCGCTCTCGTGGAGGAAGCCGTAGGTGAAGCCCTGGAGCCGTACGGTGTCCGGCCACGCGTCCTCCCGGTCGTGGACGGTGACGACCCGCGCGTTCCGCAGGTCCACCGCGCCGGACGGCCGCTCGGCCGGGGTGAAGACGAAGACTCCCGCCTGCATGCGCGCGCAGTCCAGCGCCGTACCGCCGGCCCGTAAGACGGCGCCGTCCAGGGTCAGTTGGTCGGTCACCTGCGCACCCCGCAGACTCACCGTCCCCTCGGCGGTGAAGCCCTGGGACAGCGCCATGGTGCTCACCACCGCGTGGTCGGCGAGGAGTGCGACGCCGTCGGGTTGACGCAGCCGCGCGTGCTCCATGTGCAGGCCGCCGAGCAGCTGGGCGCCGAGGAGGCGTATGCCACCGTGCACGACGGCTCTGCGGCAGAACAGCCCGCCCTCCATGACGAGCCCGCCGGCGACGAGCGCCCAGTCGCCGGGGTGGGAGACGACGGCGTCGCTGAGCAGCAGCTCGCCGCTCAGGTGCGCGTTCACCAGGGAGAGCGTGCCGGTCAGGACCGTACGGCGCAGGGCGACCCTGCCGGACACCCGTGCCATGGTCAGGTCGAGTCCGGGGAGCCTGCTGCGCTCGATCTCGATCGTCCGCGTTACGGCTCCGTACAGCCCGACGCCCTGTTCGAACCAGCACCCCTCGAACCGCAGCCCGTGCCCGATCTCGGCGTCGCTCAGGTCGAGCGCGCCGCTGATGCGGGCACCCGCGAGCCGCAGCGCGGGAGCGCTCCCGGGCGGTCCCGGATTCCCGCCGCGGACCAGCGCGGCCACGACGGAGGCCCTGACCGTCCGCTCGGCACCCCAGCTCTCGCCGTTCTCCGGGTCGTCCTCCGCCCCACCCGTACGGAAGTCCACCAGCCGCCCGGTGGGGCAGGCGTCCCACAACCGGCGTTCGGCAGAGGTGAGTTCCTCGTACGGATGCATGCCGGAAGACTATCCGGCAGCCCTCCGGCAGTTCCGTGACGCCGGTGGCCGGCCGGCGCGCACGCCGGCACCGTCCGTGGGCGTAGAAGCAGAGTCCGGACCGGCGCGCGACTCGCCCCCTGAGTCCCCCACGGGGCAACCACCCTCATCGCATGATTTTGGACAGCCCCGCCGCCCCTCACCCTCCCGTACGGCCACGAACAGCCGCTCCCTCCTTGCCCGGTGGCCCTCCCCCGCCTCCCCGCACCGGGCCGAATACCGCCGCTCGCCCGCGCCCCGGTTGGCCACGTCCCGCCCCCGCGACATAAAGTCGATCTTGGTTGGCCCGGGCAACGTTTCCGCAGGTCAGGGCCACCCTTCCCCCCACAGAGAACAGTCATGAAACCGGCACGCCGAGGCGGCGGGCCGGTGCAGGAGGTCCAGCAGATGTCCGACGTCGCCCCCCGCTTCCGCAGCCATGTGGAGGACATCCTTGAGGGTCTGCGGGACGAACCCGGCCGCGAAGCGCTCGTGCACGGTGGCCGCCGTGTCAAGGCCGGGGAGTTCCACGATCTCGTGCACCGGATGGCCTGGGCGCTTCAGGCGCAGGGAATCGAGCGGGGACAGACCGTCACCCTGCTCAGCGGCAACCTGCCGGAGGCGATCGCCCTGCGGTACGCCGCGAATCTGATCGGCGCGCAGGTCAATCACCTGTACAACAAGCTCTCGGCGGACGTGCAGGCCGCCATCGTGCGGGACGTGGAGACCCGGGCGCTCGTGGTCGACCCCCGGATGACCCGGCGGGCCGAGGAGCTCGCCGAGGCCGTCGCCGTGAAGTCGGTGCTCACCCTCGGCCCCGCCGGCCCCGATCAGGACGCGCCCGACGCCCAGGACCTCCTGGCCCTCGCCGCCCTCCAGTCCCCCGAGCCCTTCCCCAGCCGGGCCGAGCCGGACGACATCTGCGCCATCCGGCACACCGGCGGCACCACCGGTCACCCCAAGGGGATCTGCACCACCTACCGGCAGGTGCAGGAGCAGCGCACCGCGCGCCCGGACGACGACGGCAGCACCCCGCCCCGGCAGCTCATCGTCACCACCATCGCGCACGCGGCCGGAATGCTCGCCGACGGTGTGCTGGAGACCGGCGGCACCGTCGTCCTGCTCGACGACTTCGAACCGGGCGAGGTGCTCGGCACCATCGAGCGCGAGCGCATCACCCACATGTGGCTGCTGCCTCCCCTGCTGTACCAGCTCCTGGACCACCCCCACATGGAGCGCACCAACACAACTTCGCTCCGACAGGTGGTGTACGGCGGCTGCCAGGCGTCCCCCACCCGGATCGCGGAGGCGGTACGGCGCCTGGGCCCCGTGCTGATGCAGGGCTACGGCCAGAACGAGGCCGGCATCATCAGCATCCTCTCCCCCGCCGACCACGACCCGGACCGCCCCGAGCGGCTGCGCACCGCGGGACGGATCCTGCCCGGCGTCGAGGTGGAGATCCGCGGCGAGGACGGCACGGTGCTGCCCAACGGCGAGCACGGCGAGATCTGCGTCCGCTCCGCCATGGCGATGGAGGGCTACTGGAAGCAGCCGGAGCTGACCGCCGAGGTTCTGAAGGACGGCTGGCTGCACACCGGCGACATCGGCTTCCGGGACGACGACGGCTACCTCACCGTCGTGGACCGCATCAAGGACATGATCGTCGTGGTGGGCGGCCATGTGTACACCACCGAGCTCGAAGACCTGCTCAACAGCCACCCGGACGTCCGGCAGAGCGCGGTCTTCGGCGTCCGCGACGCGGACCGCATGGAGCAGGTCCACGCCGCCGTGCTGCTCGCCCCCGGCGCCACCACCGGCGCGGACGAGCTGCGCGCGATGGTCCGGGCGGAGCGCGGCGCGATGTACGAGCCCGCCCGCATCACCTTCCCGTCCGAGCTGCCCCTGACCGACGTGGGCAAGCCGGACAAGAAGGAGCTGCGCCGCCGCGCCGCCGCCCCCGCGGGCTGACCTCCGGGTACCGCCGCGAGCCGTCCCGCGCCGTCACGGTGCGGGGCGGCTCCATGTCCGGTGTTTGGCGAGGGGCTTGGCGTAACCCCCCACCCGGCTCGTCGTCAGCCCCAGCGCGACCAGCGACTCCGCGAGTTTCACCGCCGCCGCGACACCGTCGACCACCGGCAGGCCGAGCCGGTCGGCCAGTTCCTTTCGCAGTCCGGCCATTCCGGCGCAGCCCAGGACCAGGACCTCCGCCCCCGCGCGGGCGGCCCGTCCGGCGGCGGCCAGGAAGGCGGCCCCGGTGCGTGCCGGGTCGCCGGCCAGGTCCAGGACGCCGAGGCCGGTTCCGATCACCGCCGCGCAGTTGCGGGCCACTCCGGCCGTCTCCAGACTGTCCTCGATCTGGCCCCGGGACCGGTCCAGGGTGGTGACGACGGCGTAGCGCCGGCCGAGCAGACAGGCGAGGTGGGCGGCGGCCTCGGTGATGTCCACGACCGGTACGTCCACCAGCTCCCGTACGCCCTCGCGTCCGTGTTCGCCGAAGCCGGCCATGACCACCGCGTCGTAGGGCGGTCCGTCGTAGGTGCGGAGCGTGTCCAGGACGGCGGCGGCGGAGAGGTGGCTATCGAGCCAGCCCTCCGCCGACTCCGGGCCCCATGCGGGGGTCAGTCCGGTCACGGTGGTGCCCGGGGCCGCCGCGGCGCGGGCAGCGCCGGTGATCTCCTCCGTCATGGCCGTGGTGGTGTTGCAGTTGGTGACGACGATCCGCACTCCCCTCAGGCCTCCGCCCCGGTCGCGGCGCGCTCGCCCCGGCACAGCACGGCGTACAGCCCCGCCGCCATCGCCGCGCCGACGAACCAGGAGTAGGGGGCCACGGCATCGAAGGACTTCACCAGCGCGAGCACGGCGGCGACCGCGGCGGCGGGCAGGAAGGCGTACAGCGCCTTGGGGTTGACCCCCTTGCGGTAGTGGTACGGGGAGCCCGGGGCCGCGTCGAAGAGGGCGTCGACGTCCACCCGGCCCTTCTTCACGGCGTAGTAGTCGACCATGATCACGCCGAACAGCGGGCCGAGGAACGCCCCGAGGCCGCCGAGGAAGTAGTTGACCACGGTGGGGTCGGAGAAGAGGTTCCAGGGCGTGACGACCAGTGCGGCCACGGTGCTGATCATGCCGCCGGTCCTGAAGGTGATGCGCTGCGGCCAGACGTTGGCCAGATCGTAGGCCGGGGAGACGAAGTTGGCGACGATGTTGACGCCCATGGTGGCGACGGCGAAGGTCAGCGCGGCGAAGGCCAGGACCCAGGTGTTGCCGACCTTCGCGACCAGCTCGGCCGGGTCCGTGACGGCCTTGCCGAACACCTTCAGCGAACCGGCCGTGACGATCACCGAGACGACCACGAACGCGGTCGAATTCACCGGCAGGCCCCAGAAGTTGCCGCGCCGGACCGTGCGGTAGTCGGGTGCGAAGCGGGAGAAGTCGCAGAAGTTGAGCATCAGCGTGCCGTAGGTCGCGAGAATCAGGCCGATCGCACCGAACCACTGCCGCCACTGCTCCCCCACGGACACGGGGTGCGGGGTGGAGGTCAGCGAGATGCTCCAGTGGGCCCTCGCCAGCACCCACACGGCCAGCGCGATCATCACCAGCCAGATCGCGGGGCCGCAGAAGTCCTGGAACCTGCGCACGGACTCCATTCCCCGGCTGATGATCAGCGCCTGGATCACCCAGAGGGCGAGGAACGAGATCCAGCCCAGCGCGTCGAGTCCGAGGAAGGAGTGGTGCGTCAGCGACGCGAGGTCCGGCCACGCCGCGAGCAGCATCACGTTGACGGCGACGGACGCCAGATAGGTCTGGATGCCGTACCACATGATGGCGATCACCGCCCTGATGAGGGCGGGTATGTTCGCGCCCCACACACCGAAGGCGATCCGGCTGACCACGGGGAACGGCACTCCATGGCGCTGGCCGATCCGGCCCATCCAGTTCATGCCGACGAAGATGAGCACGAAGCCCGTCAGCAGGGCGGTGAAGACCTGCCAGACGTTCATGCCGAGCACCAGCAGACCGGCGGCGAAGGTGTAGTTGCCGAGGTTGTGGACGTCGGACATCCACAGGGCGAAGAGGTCGAAGACCTTCCAGTTCCGCTGCCCGGCGGGGGCGAGGTCTTCGTTGGTCAGGCGCGGGTCGGGGGTGTACGCGGGGGCGCCGGCGGCTTCGGCGCGGTCTGCGAGGGACACGGGGCCTCCAGGGACCGGGGGACGGAGGGCGGCGATCGTTTGGTATACCAAACAGGCCGTCATGGTCCCGTCGCCGGTCGTTCGGAGGGATGTCGCCGCCGTTACGGCTCCGTAAAAGCGTTGCCGGACAAGGAAGATGACCTCATGAGCCCCACCTCTGCGAAGACCGGATCCCTCGGCACGGTGCGCGCCCACGTCCTGGCGACCCTGCGCGAGGACATCATCGCGGGGCGCCTCGGGCCCGGTGACCGGCTGGTGGAGCGGGAGTTGGCGGAGCGGTTCGGGGTCTCCCGCGTGCCGGTCCGCGAGGCCATCCGCGCCCTGGTCGCCGAGGGCTTCGTCCTCTTCGAGTCGGCGCGCCGCAGTGTCGTACGCCGCCTGGCCCCGGACGACGTGCGTGAACTCTTCGAGTTGCGCGAGGCGTTGGAGGTGTACGCGGCGGGGCTGGCCGCCTCGCGGGCGACGGCCGCCGATCTCGGGGAGCTGCGGGAGCTGCTCGCCGAGGCGGCGGCCGCGACGGAAGCCGGCGACGCCGAGACGATCACGGACGTCAACACCCGTTTCCACGACCGCATCCTGGCCACAGCGGGCAACAGTCTGCTCGTCTCGGTCATGGAACCGGTCGACGGACGGCTGCGCTGGCTCACCCGCCGGAACACGAAGTGGTCCGAACTCATGGCCGAACACCAGGAGTTGTACGAGGCCATCGCCTCCGGCGACCCGGAGAGCGCCCGCGCACACGCCCTCACCCACGCCCGCGCCGCCCACCGCTCGACCGTGCGGCACCTCTTCGGGCAGGACGCCCCGGCGCCGTCCTGACGGCGGGACGGGCACGCCGGCCGCTTACGGCCACAAGCGGAATCGCTTATGTGTTTTGCCGGGGGGCTGTTGCGCCGTTTGCTCCGTTTCCGGCCAACTGTTGGCTACTCTCGTGCGTTGCCGGGATTGATGGTTCGGGAATTTCCGTTCCGGCGAGAGGGGTTGCTCGTGCTGTTCGTGCACGGAGCTTCGGTGACGGCGGTGGTCCGCGGCAGTACTGGTGAGCCGGTGGTGTTGATCTCGGGTCAGCCGTTTCCGGGGGCTGCCGGATCACACCGGCCGGATTCGATCAGCGCTGATTTGATCAGCGCCGATTTGATCAATGCGGCCCGCGCCGTTCTGGACGCGGCGGAATTCCGCGTGTTCGAGAAAGTGACGGCGGGGTGGGACCTGGGAGTTCCCGACAGGTTCGTGACGGCGGACGGGGAAGTGCTGTCCGTGTTCGAGGTGCGGATCATCTGACGGTCCGGTCCGCCGCGCGTGCGCGGTCGACGGCGTTTCCCGCATGACGGCGCCGCCCGCCACCGGAGTTTCCGGTGACGGGCGGCGCGGGCCTTCTCGGGTTACCGGCGCCAGCGCGGGAAGCAGTCGCGGTAGTTGTCGTAGCGGTCCCAGCCGTTGCGGTGGTCGCAGTGACGGCGCCAGTCGTCGTAGCGGCGGCAGTCACGGCCGTTGTAGTAGTAGCGGCCGTGGCGGTAGTCGTCGTTCCGCCAGTGGTCGTGGTTCTGCGCGGGCAGCGTGCGGTACGCCGACGCCACCGGGGTCGAGGCGGCGGAGATCGGAGCGGCGGCCGCCTGCGTCGAGAGCGGGACCACGACAACGCCGGCCGTCAAGACTGCGCCGGCCACCGCCTTAGCGAAGGTCTTCACCTAAATTCCTTTCGGACATCAGGGTTTCGGGTTCGGCCCTGTTGATGCGGCTGACGCTACCTCACCTTTTTCGCCCCTCACGCAAGTCGTGTGGACACCCGTTTTTCGCGAGGCGTATTGCCGCGGGGAGGGAATCAGCAGCTCAGCGGCGGGTTCGGGGGAATTCTCAACGCACGGCCGGCGATCCGGCAACGAGCGTCCGAGCAGGTGAATTCGGGAATGGGCGGGGCCACTTCCACAGGGTTGACCGACGGCGGCCTACGAGGCGAATTCGATCAATTTACCGCCCCGTGTTCCGCGAAGTACCGCATCGAGAAAACAGCCGGTCGCGCACAAAGGGCCGCGGTGATATCGCCCTTCGCTTTTCGGGGTGCGCTCCGCCGCCGTCCGACGGTCCGTCACTTCCGTTGCCTCCCCAGCCGGTCGCGCAGGGGCCGGCGGACGGCGCGTCGGCGTGGCGAAGGCGGTCGCGGGATCTCACCCCACCAAAGGGAACAGAGTGTCTATTTTGAAACTATGTCCGATATACAGGATTTGCACTGTCAGATCCCTTTCCATTACTGTCCAACGCCTCCGGACGAAACGTCCAGAGACTCTGGACGGCGAGTGGGCTGTGTTCTGCGCGTTCCCTTCTCGCAGGCTCGCCGTCCAGACCCCCGCGACCGGGCTCCTCACGGGCCTGGTCGCGGGGGAGCAGAGGCCGCGTCCGGTTCGTCCGTCGCTGTCCGCCGGCTCGCCCATTACCCCCTGGGCGGGCCGGTGAGGCGGCGGACACCGGAGGCGGTGGTGACAGGACAGCGGAGAGGCCGATGCCTCCTCACTGGGCCAACTCCTGTCACATACACATCCGTTCAACGATGAAAGGTGTATCCACATGAACATCGACCAGCTCGAGGCCGAGACCGCCGAACTGCTTCCGTCCCGCGAGGCGCTGGGCCGGTTCTCGTTCAACCTCACCAAGCTGACGAACGTGACGCGGAAGGTCGCGACCATCGACGCCCACAACGAGTCCGCCGCGGTGAACCAGTACTCGCCGCTCGCCGTGGCCCAGTCCTCGGCCGCTCAGGGCATCAGCGTCAACCAGTAACAAGCCGGGCGGTGCGAGGAAACGGATCTGCCCGGCCCGTCCCTCGCACCGCCCTCCCGAGTGCTGCTCGACGCAGCGGGCCGTGCCCCTGCGTAAACGGTTCTCCTTCACGCCTGCCCACCGGCACGGCCGTGGAGGAGAACCGTTCGGGCATCACCCCCCGGGCGCGGAGCACCGCCTCACGCGCCCCCTCGACTTCCCCCGCAGTGGAGATGACCATGACGCCGTCCGGAGACGACCCGCTCATGGACAGGGTGCGGGTACCCGCGCCCCGTCCCGGCCCGGACCGGGACCAGGACCGGAGCGAGCACCAGGACGACGAGCGGGACCACGGCCAGGAGCTCGCGGCGGAGCGGCCGGACCCGGACGTGCCGGCACCCATGACGGACCCCGCGCCCGGCCCCGACAGCGACACCGAGACCGAGACCGACACCGCCGCTCTCCATGTCCCCCGCCCCAGCCCGGGCCTCGAACTGCTCGGTGAATACCGGGGATCGGGGTTCACCGACCGCAGGTACATGGTGCGGCGGGCGGACGGCCAGATGCTGATGCTGTCCCGGCTGCTGTACCTCGTCGCCGGGTCGGTCGACGGCGTCCGCACCGCCGAGGCCGTCTCCCACCGGGTCAGCGGCCGCTACGGCGCCGAGGTCACCGCGCAGAACGTCCTCTATCTGGTGGAGCGGCGGCTCACCCCGCTCGGGGTCACCCTGCCCGCCCACGGCGAGGAGCGGGAGAGCAGGCTTCCGCGCTCCGATCTGATGCTGGCGCTGCGCGGCCACCGGGTGATCTTCCGCGAGGAGCAAGTGGCCCGGATCGCCTCCGCGTTGACCTGGCTGCACTGGCCGCCGATGGTGGCGCTGGTGCTGGCCGGGGTGGCCGCCGTCGACGTGTGGCTGTTCGCCGTGCACGGCGCGATCACCCCGGTGCTGCGGGTGCTGGAACAGCCGGTGTGGATGATCACGCTGTTCCTGCTCACCGTGGCCTCCCTGCTCTTCCACGAGTTCGGGCATGCCTCGGCCTGCCGCTACAGCGGTGCGGCACCAGGAAAGATCGGCTGCGGCATCTTCCTGATCTGGCCGTCCATGTACACGGACGTGACCGACGTGTACCGCGCGGGCCGGGCAGGCCGGCTGCGCACCGGGCTGGGCGGGGTGTACTTCAACGCCGTCTTCATGCTGGCGCTGGCGGCCGCTTACGCCCTGACCGGGCAGCCCGTGTTCCTCGCCGCCGTCTACCTCACCCACTTCGAGGTCCTCGAACAGCTGATGCCGGTCGTCCGGCTGGACGGCTACTACATCCTGGGTGACCTCGCGGGCGTGCCCGACCTGTTCGGCAGGATCAAGCCGGTTCTCCTCGACATGGTGCCGGGCCGGCGCCGGCGTACGGGCACCGGGGCGCACGATCTCAACCGCCCCGCGCGGATCACGGTCACCGCCTGGGTCCTGGCGGTGATCCCGGTTCTGGCCGCCGAGACGGCGTACGTCCTGTGGAACCTGCCCCGGCTGCTGACCACCGCGGTGCGCAGCCTCGCCCACCAGTGCGACGGCACGTACGCCGCCTTCGCCGACGGCCGTCCGGGCGCCGGGGTCGTGGGGGTCATCGGCACGCTGATGCTGCTGTGCCCGCTGGCCGGCGGCATCTATCTGGCCTGCCGGATCGGCATCCGTCTGGCGCGGGCCGCGCTCCGGGCGACCCGGGAGAAGCCCGCGCACCGGCTGGTCCTGGCGGCCGCCGTGTGCGCGGGCGTTCTGGGGCTGACGTTCGCCTGGTGGCAGGGGATCACTCCCCGCCCGCTGCCGGCGGCGGCCCCGGTCACGCCCGTTCTGCAGCCGGCTGCGCCCACGACCCGGCCCCCGCAGCCCACGCCCGAGGCCTCCGGCTCCCCTTCGCCCTCGGCGTCGCGGCCGGCGGCCACCGCTTCCGTCCTGCGCCCGACGCCCCGCCCGACGCCGGCCGCCCCGCGCCGTACCGCCCGGCCCGCCCCGCCGCCGGTCACCGCCTCCGCGACACCGGAGAAGCCGCCGGAGTCCGCGTCGCCCCGGCCCACTTCCGCGCCCCCGGACCGGCCCTCGCCGTCCTCGCCGGACGAGCCGGACCCCACGGACTCCGCGTCGGCGTCGCCCCCTGTGACCACCGTCCCGCCCACGTCCGCTCCCGCGAGCCCCACCGAGCCCCCGGACGGACACCGCCCCCACCAGAGGAACCAGTCATGAAACACCGCAAGCCACGCACCGGCCTTCTCATGAGCCGGGTGGCCGGGATCGGCGTGGCGGCCACCGCCGCGCTGGCCGCGACCGCCACCGTTCCCGCCACCGCCGTCACCCTCCCGACCGCGCCCACCGCCCCGGGCGGCGCGGCCGGCCGGGCGGCGGTCGCGGTGGACCTCGCCAACTCCCGTGCCGACAGGACCCACATGTACGACTTCGACGAGAGCTTCCGCATCCACGAGTATGGCCCCACGGTGGCCGTCACCGCCAACAACCGGGCCACCGCCGTCTCGGCGGGCTGCTCGGCCGACGCCCCGTGCCGTTCGGTCGCGCTGTCCTTCCAGATCGTGACGACGGCGGGCAGCAACGCCCGGCTCATCAACGCCACCAACCTCAGCCGGGCGCTGAACGAGCACTGCGCGGGCTGCGAAACCCTGTCGGCGGCCTACCAGTTCGTGGTGGCGACTCCGCGCGAGTTCCATCTCAGCAAGGCGTCGCGGTCCGAACTCGCCGGTATCGAACGGCAGGTGGAGGCGCTGCGAACCTCGCGGCTGCCCATCGCCCGGATCAAGGAGCGGGCCGACGCGCTCGCGCAGCAGGTGAAGGTCATCCTCGACCGCGAGACGGCGCGCGCTCCGCGGGGCGACGCCCGTGACCCGCGCACCAACTTCGCGCCCACCGTGACCATGCACCGCCACATCCGCTGACCCGGTGGGGCCCGGCCGCCGTCCGCCGGCCGGGCCCCGCCGAAAGGCCCTCGCGGGGTCCGGCGGCCGCGCACGCGGTGCCGGACCCCCGTCTTTCCCGGCATGAACCCCGACACCGGAGAGGTGGCTCAGTGAGTCCACACCACCCCGAGCTGCGTGATCTCGCCATGGAACTCCTCTCGCAAGGACGTCCGGCCAGGGAGATCGCACAACGCCTGCGGATCTCGCCGCAGACCGTCTACCGCTGGCGCCGGACCCGCGTCCCCCGGCCCGAGGCCGCGCAGACCCGCGGCCGTATCGCGGAGCTGGAGCGGGAGATCCTCATGCACCGCAGAACGATCGAGGCCCTGAAAGACGCGATGCCCCCAAAAGGCGCTACGCGGTCGTTTCTCAAGTAGCCGCGCACGGACACCCGATCAGCAGACTCGTCGCGCTCCTCGGTGTCTCCGAGTCCGGCTACTACGCCTACCGGAAGCGGCCGCCGTCGGCCCGCGCCCTGCGCCACGCGTGGCTCACCCAGCTCATTCTGACGATCCATCACGAGTCGGGCGCGTCCTACGGCTACCGCCGCATCCACCAGGTGCTCCACGACCGCTACGGCGTCACGGTCAGCCACGGCACGGTCGAACACCTCATGCGGCAGGCCCGCATCCACGGCAAGACCGGCCGCACCGCCGCCCCCAACCCCTGACGGGAAGTATGAACACAGCAGCAGCCCCGCTCGGTACGGCGCGTCCGTACCTCCCCGTCCACCCCGCGTCGGACACCGCGGGACCGCAGGCCCATCGCATCCGTCTCTACAGCGCGCTCGACACCCTGCGCGCCCCGCTCGGCGCGACCGACATCCAGGCGGTCTTCGACATCGCCGAACTGGACGCCGCCACCGTCCAGACGGTCATCGGCTGGATCACCGGACCGCGCACCGCCGGACCGCAGACCGGGCCGTCCGCCGCCCCGTTCACTCCGTCTCTTCCGGCTCTTCCGGCTCTTCCGCTCCCGCCGTCAGGAGCGATTCCACCAGGACCGCCACGTGCCGGCGGTCCGCCGCGCTGAGCCGGCACACGCTCGCGATGAGGATCTCCACCTCGGGGTCGGCCTGTTCGGGCACCGACTCGTAGTAGAGGCTGACGCCCGCCGCCTCGGCCGCCGCGCGCCGCAGCGGCTCCACCGGGACGCCGAGGCCCCGGGCCAGGCCCTCCAGCGTCGCCTCCTGCGGCATCCGGGCGAGCCGGGGCGCCGTGGCCAGGTGATGCACCGTGGAGCGTGAGATGCCTCCGCGCCGTGCCACATCGCCATAAGACCAGCCAAACCGATCCAACCTACTCCTGATCAGCTCCCGCAGCGAACTCGACACCACCGGCACATCCCATCGGAGACACAACATCCATCTGCCTAAGACCCAACGACCCGCCCCCGAAGTCGTTCTGCCCCGCACCCCGGTCGAGTGGTACGGGGGTTGACGCTCCGGTCAGCGCCAGGCCGCCTCGACCCGGTCCAGCGCCGAGCGCAGCCCCCGGTCCCGTACGACGGGGCGCATCCAGTCGACGTCCGTGGGCCTCAGATTCCACAGGCCGTCGCGGTCCAGGGTCAGCAACAGGCGTTCGGCGTGTACGGCCAGCCAGTCGTCGGCACCGAGGTCACGGGCGAGGCGGAGTACGCCGATCACGAGCGTGGGCGAGCGACGGTCCTCCGGTACGTGACCGTGGAGGGTGAGGGCGGTGGCGAGAGTCGTCTCGGCGTCCGCGCGCTGGGCTCCTCGCCACAGGTGGGTGGTCGAGGCTTCCTTCAGCAGGCTCTCCAGCCTGAGTTCGGCTGTTCCGCCGTTGTCGAGCGCGGGTGCCTCACGGCGGAACCTGCTGGTGATGTGGCGCAGTTCGGCGTGGGAGAGGTCCCGGCGGACGGCCAGCCGGGCCAGACAGTCGGCCAGCACCGGCCAGGTCCGTGCGGCGACCCCGCCGGAGCCGGTGTGCTGGGGCGAGGTCAGGGCGTCCAGCATCGCGATGGCGGTGTCCGGCGTCAACTGGTCTTCCGTGTCCCGGAGATGACGGGCCACCAGGTCGATGGCGAAGGCCCGGTCGTCGCCGCGCAGCGCCCGGAGGCCGACGAGGATGTCCGGGTGGAGCGCGTGCGGTGCCGAGGGGTCCGGGCGGCAGAGCAGAGCGATCAGATCCCGGGCCGCGGCCGTGCCGCCGTCACCGTCGAAGCGGTACGTGGTGAAGGCGTCCGGCGACCGGTCGAGCAGCGGCGCCACTGCCTGGAGCAGGCGCTGGAGGTCGGCGTCCCAGGTGAAGGCCGCGAGGGCGTGCAGGCGTACGGAGAGCGGCTGTTGCTCGACAAGACGCGCCGCACCCATGGAACGTCCGGGGACGGTCAGACCGAGCACCCCCGCCGGGTCCGGTGCGGCGGGTGGCGCACCGGGCAGGACGGTCAGGTCGGGAGGGTCGCCGTCGGCGCGCTGGACCCGGAGCGAGATGCTGAAGGCGGTCCAGGACGCCTCGCCGAACTGTGAGCGCCACAGCTGGGTCTGCCGGCGCCAGCGGTCGGGGGTGGCGTCCTCTCCGACGATCCGGGAGACCCGCAGGGGGCTCTCGGCACGGGCGGCCAGGAGCAGCAGGTTGGCGGTGTAGACCGCGTCCTGCCGGGTGCGGTGGGCCGGGGCGGGACGGTAGGGGACGGGGGTACGGCGGGAGTCGTCGTCCATGGTCCGCCGGAACAGGACGCCCAGTAACTCCATCAGTTCGGACCGGTGTTGAGGCGGCAGCCGGGAGAACAGCTCCCCCATGTCGGTCAGGGCCTCCGCACGGTCGCTGAGCGGTACGTGGGAGAGCAGCGCGTGGAGACGGCCGTCGTCGGCGTCCTTGCCGTCGGTCAGCAGGCAGCGCAGTTCGCCGGTGATCAGGCGGGTGAGGAGGTACTCCCCGAAGGTGGCGTGCAGGAATTCGTAGGACCGCAGTTCCGTGTGCGTCACCACCGCCTGGGACTCGTGGATGAAGAAGAAGCGGCCGAACAGCAGCGGGGTGGGCTCGGGGGCGTCGGCGCCGAGCAGGACCGCGAGGTCGTCCTCGGCCTCCTGTGCGGTGATGCTCTGCTTGCGGCGGTTGAACATGCCGGTCGCGATGACGGACAGGCGTCGCAGCTCGCGCTCGACGGCCTCCGTCCAGGCCGGCCGCTCCCCGTCGTACTTGGTGATCTGGCGGCGTACGAACTCCGCCAACAGCCGTTCGTACAGGCCGAGTCGGTCGATGCCGGTGCCCTCGCGGCCCGAAAGGGCGTTGTCCGAGGCGTCGTAGAGGGCGAGCATCATCAGCAGGAGGGGCTGGGCCGCGAGTTCACGGTGGGGGCGCAGCACTTCGGGCGTGAACGGCCGCAGGCCGGTGTCGAGGAAGTACCTGCGGTTGGTGGCGTTCCAGGTCCGCAGCCAGTGCGCCACGCGCTCGTCGTCGAACGGTTCGAGCCGGATCACCGTGCTCGCGAGGGGAGTTCGCGCCTGGTCGGCCACGACGGTGCGGCTGGTGACGATCGCCGCCGTGGGGCGGCCCTGGTCCGTCTCCCGTTGCTGGAACCCCGCGACGCTGTGCAGGTAGTCGTAGTGGCGTTGCCGGTCGGCCTCGCCGGCGGCGGCCTGGAGGAGTTCGTCGAAGCCGTCCAGGAGGACGACGCGGACGACGCCGGAGTCGGGGGCGGTGATCTCGGACCACGGTGTGCGGCGGCCGGTCGAGCGCCACAGGGCTTCCTCGATCTGGTCCCGGACGTCCAAGTCGGCGGGGAGATGGCGGAGTTCGACGCGAAGGCAGAAGAACTCCGAGGCGGGCAGGCGGGCCGCGATCAGCTTCGTGAGCAGGGACTTGCCGCTGCCGGGGTGGCCGAGGACGACCAGGGGGCCGCTGGTGGCGTCGTGGGTCAGCAGGTACGCCGCCAGGAACTCCGCGAGGTCGTCCCGCGACGGCATGCGGAGCCACCAGTCGTCGCGGGAGAGTCCCGGGGAGGCGGTGTGCCCGGCGACGCGGAAGGCGGGGTCGACGTACCCCGCTTCGAGGGTGGGGATGCGCGGCCCGGCCGCTTCGCCCGCCGCGAGGGGTGCGCGCAGTTGGTGGCGGTGGCGGTCGGGGGCCTTGGCGCCCGCGGCGAACTGTTCCAGCAGGTCCGCGAGACCGGTGAGCGCGGTGGGGAGGTGCGGGCCGGTGGAGGCCGGCGGTTCGACGGCCTCGGGCGGGTCCTCGGGGTGGGAGGTGAGGCGCAGCTCGGGGCAGTCCCAGAGGACGTGGTCGAGCAGGGTCTCGTAGCGGCGCCAGGCGTTCCGGGCCAGGTCGGCGGGGTCGACTTCATGGGCTCCGGCGCCGTGGACGAGGTCGGCCGCGTACGAGTAGGCCGTCTCGATCTCGTGTCGGCGTCCGGCCGGGGTGCCGGCCCTCATGGAGCCCAGCGTGACGTGCTCCAGCTCGGCCACGATCTCGGTGGTGGGGTCGCCGTCGCGCGTCAGGGGCGGTTCGGGGTCGTGGACGATGCCGGACTGGGCGACGGCCTCGCAGAACGCGGTCACGAGGACGGCCAGGTCGGCCGCGCAGAGCAGGGCGGTGCGGGCGGTGCCGTGGCTCGCCCGGACCCGTTCCGCGAATCCTTCCAGGACCGGGCGGAGGTCGGTCCCCGTGCCACCGGTCAGCCGCAGCGGCTCCAGCAGCCGTTCGGCCAGACCATGGAAGGCCGGGCGTCCGCCGCCCAGGATCTCGACCGCTCCGGCGAAGTCGGGGGCGACCTCGGCGGGCGGTGGCGGCGCGACGGGCGGCTGTCTCCCGGTGCGCCGCCTCCCGGCGCGCTGTGCGGGGACGGCGGCCGCGTTCACCTCGGCCTCGTCCAGCCGCAGCCGCCACCAGCCCCGGTCGAAGGTCAGCCCGGCGGGCGGGCGCGGGCCGCCGCGCGTGCGGCAGTACTCCACGACGCCGAGCACGTCGTCCCAGGTGGGCGGTGTGGCGCGGCGGGCGTTGAGGAGGGCGGAGACCGCCGGCTCGCTGCGGTGCAGCGCCCGCGCCAGGTCGCTCTGCGGGACTCCGCAGCCACGGACCAGCCGCCGGAGCAGTCCGCAGAAGTCCGCCACCGCGCCGGACGTCTCCCCCACCGCACACCCCCCGCTCTTCGGCCCGCTTCAACGCGGACGGCAGCCCTGTGCGGCTCCGGCCGGTGTCAATGCCCGCACGGTTTCGCGTACTTCCGCGTTCCCACGCCGAACGTCCCTGTGTCGTCAGGGTCATTGGGGCACGCCGTGTACCCGCGCATCAAGAAGGAGACCAGCCCATGTCCCGGCTTTCCGCCGAACTGCCCGCGCTGTCACTGTCCTTGACGTTCCTCGGCGCCTTCGCCGGAGTGGTGCTGCCCGCCGTGTGGTCCGCCCGGCCGGACCGCCGGCGGGACGCGGCACGCGTGCTCGGGCAACTGCTGGCGGGCCTGGGTCCGGCCCTACGGCACACCGCTCCGCTCGCGCCGCCCCAGGGCTCGCTGTACACAGAAATCATGAGTCACGAGAGCGCTGCCCAGCTGTACCACCCGGGAGACGTCGTCCCGGACTCCGGGATCTACGAGTGCGACTGCGCCCGGGCGCACGAGTACAGCACCGACGTGAAGGGCCACCGTTTCCCGCCCCTGCGGCACGACTGCGGCGGGCAGGGGTGGCGGCTCAAATCCGCCACCCCCTCGGGAGCCTGATACCCGCCTCCGAAACCCGCGACCGCGACCGCGACGACGGACCAACGGCCACAGACCGCGACCACGCACCGCTACCGCCGGGGCGGGAAACCCGCCGTGATCCTCGGCCCCGCCCCGGCCGCGTCACGCCGGCCGCGTCACCCCGATCGCGCCATCCCGGGCGCGTCACCCCCGCCCCGTCCCCGCCCGCTCCTGCGCCAGCGCGTACAGCTCCTTGGACGTCGTGATCAGCTCGCGCCGCTCCTCCCTGGACCCCACCATCGGCCGGGAGCCGTTCAGCGGCACCTGCGCCGTCTCGGGGAGGAACTTGACGGTCACCAGCCCGATGAGGCCCGCGAGCATCAGGTAGTACGCGGGCATCAGATCGTCGCCCGTGATGTCGACCAGCGCGGCGGTCACCAGCGGGGTCGTGCCGCCGAAGGCCGCGACGGCGAAGTTGAAGCCGATGCCCATGGCCGCGTAACGGACGGCGGTGGGGAACAGGGCGGGCAGGGTGGCCGCGCTGGGGGCGGCGAAGCAGGCCAGCAGGGTGGCCAGGATCAGCACCCCGAGGATCGGCAGCCATGTCCCGTGGGCCTTGATCAGCAGGAACGCCGGGATGGCGAGCACGATCATCGCGGCCGCTGCCCAGCCGTACAGCGGGCGTCGGCCCACCCGGTCGCTGAGGCGGCCGAGGAAGGTGATCAGGATGACGATCCACACCATGCCGATGAGCACGAGCACGTCGGCGGAACTGCTGGAACGTTTCAGCGTCTCGGTCTGGTAGGTCGGCAGATAGCCGGTGACCATGTAGTTCGTGACGTTGTAGAGCAGGACCAGGCCCATGCAGACCAGCAGGCCGCGCCAGTGCCGCTGGATGATGTCCTTGAACTCGCTGCCCGCCGACTCCTGCGCCAGGCTCTTCTCGTGTTCGTCCAGCTGCTGCTGGAAGGCCGGGGACTCCTCCAGCTTGAGCCGCATGTAGAGGCCGATGACCCCGAGCGGCCCGGCGACCAGGAACGGGATGCGCCAGCCCCAGGAGAGCATCTGGGCGTCGGTCAGCCACAGGTTCAGCCCCGTGACCAGGGCCGAGCCGAGGGCGTAGCCGACGAAGGTGCCGAAGTCGAGCCAGCTGGAGAGGAAGCCGCGCCTGCGGTCCGGTGAGTACTCGGCGACGAACGTGGTCGCCCCGCCGTACTCGCCTCCGGTGGAGAAGCCCTGCACCATACGGGCCACCAGCAGCAGGATCGGCGCGGCGATGCCGATCGAAGCGTAACCGGGGATGACGCCGATGGCGAAGGTGCCGAGCGCCATCATGATCATGGTGGTGGCCAGCACCTTCTGCCGCCCGACCCGGTCGCCGAGCGGGCCGAAGAAGAGGCCGCCGAGGGGCCGTACGACGAACGCGGCCGCGAAGGTCGCGAACGAGGAGATGACCTGGGCGCCCGGGGAGGCGCCGGGGAAGAAGACCTTGCCGATGGTGGCGGCGAGGTAGCTGTAGACGCCGAAGTCGAACCACTCCATGCAGTTGCCGAGCGCGGAGGCGCCGACGGCCCGCTTCAGCAGCGGTGACTCGACGACCTGGACGTCCTCCTTGTTGAAGGCCCCCCGGTTGCGGCGCAGTCTGCGGGTCAGCTCCTCGCGCACCTGGTGCGGAAGCCCCGCGACGGCCTGCGAGGCCTTCGTCCGTGCCCTGTGCGGCCCTTCACCGTCGGACGTCGCATCGCTCACGTGCCGCTCCCTTCACCGCCGGTGCTGCCGTCGTGCGCGCACCCGGCGGCACCGGGTCTTCGCCCTGTGCTTCATCCTGCTGCCCCACGCCGCACACGTCACACCGGCAACAGGCACATGGGGGAACCGCATACTCACGAACGACGATTACGGTGTTGGCCACACACAGGCGATTAAGAAGCCATGGCGCTCAATTCCATGACAGACGGCGGTTGGACTTCCGAATCTTGAAGGCGCAGGGTGGACCAGCCCCTTTTTGTCTCGGGGCACCCCTACGGCACCACCCGGAGAACACCCGATGAACCACGTCGCGGACCCCGCTCGCTACGACGGCACCATGCGCTACCGGCGCACCGGCCGCTCGGGGCTGGACCTCCCCCTGCTGTCCCTGGGCTACTGGCACAACTTCGGCGACGACCGCCCCTTCGAGTCCCAGCGCGAGATCGCGCTGCGCGCCTTCGACCTCGGGATCACCCACCACGACCTGGCGAACAACTACGGTCCGCCCTACGGCTCGGCGGAGATCAACTTCGGCCGGCTGATGAAGCAGGACCTCGCGCCGTACCGCGACGAGATGGTGATCTCCACCAAGGCGGGCTGGGACATGTGGCCCGGCCCCTACGGTCAGGGCGGCGGCTCGCGGAAGTACGTGCTGGCCTCCCTGGACCAGTCGCTGAAGCGTATGGGCCTGGACTATGTGGACATCTTCTACTCCCACCGGCTGGACGCCAGCACCCCGCTGGAGGAGACCATGGGGGCGCTCGACACGGCCGTCCGCCAGGGCAAGGCGCTCTATGTGGGCATCTCCTCCTACGACGCCGAGCGCACCCGGCAGGCCGCGGCCATCCTGCGCGAGCTGGGCACGCCGATGCTGATCCACCAGCCCTCGTACAGCATGCTCAACCGCTGGATCGAGACGGACGGGCTGCTGGAGGCGGCCGAGGAGGAGGGCTTCGGCGTCATCGGCTTCACGGCGCTGGCGCAGGGCCTGCTCACCGGCCGCTACCTGGACGGCGTGCCGCAGGACTCGCGGGCCGCGCAGGGCAAGTCCTTCGACCCGGCCTGGCTGACCGAGGAGATGCGGGGCCGGCTGCGCGCCCTGAACGACATCGCGGCCCGGCGCGGGCAGACCCTGGCCCAGATGGCGCTGGCCTGGGCACTGCGGGACGAGCGGGTGACCTCGCTCGTCATCGGCGCCTCGCGGGTGGAGCAGCTGGAGCAGAACGTGGCGGCGCTGGAGAACCTGGAGTTCACCGCCGAGGAGCTGGCCGAGATCGACAAGTACGCCACGGACGGCGGCGTCGACCTGTGGCGGGACGCCCGGCTGGGCACCATGGGCGGCTGAGCCCCTCTGGCTCCCCGCGCCCCGGGCGTTTTACCCTCCCCCTGTCTCGGCGGTCGGCCGACCTCCGAAGCAGGGGGACAAATAAGTACATATGCCCCCTGACCAGCCCGTTTCTTCGGGTGGCCATGCACCGTCAAGGTAAGGTGCCGGTAATGGCCACTTCAAGAAACAGTCAAGTCAGTCAGGGGGGTCGCCATGGGCGCCGCACGCACGAGTAGGACACCACTGCCGGGAATCGGCGTCCGGTACGACCTCACCACCAAGGAACAACGCCGCCTCTCGGTGGTGGCCCACCGGGACGGGTCACGCACGCTCAGCGCCTACCGCGAGGACGACCCCGACGCCTGCGCGCTCTCGGTCCAGCTCACCGGCGGGGAGGCGGACGCGCTCGCCGGGGCGCTGAAGCCGACACACCACAGCCCGACCCTGCTGTCCACGACCGAGCTGGGCCTCGTGGCGGAGCGGATCTCGCTGTCCTCGGTCTCGCACTGGAACGGACGGCTGCTCGGCGACACGCGGATGCGCACCGAGACCGGCGTGTCGATCGTGGCGGTGCTGCGCCGCGCGGACGCCATCCCCTCCCCCGGCCCCGGCTTCCGGCTGGCCGGCGGGGACACGCTCATCGTGATCGGCACCCGCGAGGGCGTCGACGCGGCCGCCGCCATCCTCGGCAGGGAGTGATCGCGATGCACTCCTCCGCGGTCTTCCTGATCGAGTTCGGCGCCATCATCCTGGCCCTCGGACTGCTCGGCCGGCTCGCCGCCCGCCTGCGCTTCTCGCCCATCCCCCTCTACCTGCTGGCGGGGCTCGCCTTCGGGGAGGGCGGGCTGCTGCCGCTCGGCGCGAGCGAGGAGTTCGTGGCGATCGGCGCCGAGATCGGCGTGATTCTGCTGCTGCTCATGCTGGGGCTCGAGTACACGGCGGGCGATCTCGTCTCCAACCTGAGGACGCAGTACCCGGCGGGGCTCGTGGACGCCGCGCTCAACGCGCTGCCCGGCGCCGCGATGGCGCTCATCCTCGGCTGGGGACCCATCGCCGCCGTGGTCCTCGCGGGCATCACCTGGATCTCCTCCTCCGGCGTCATCGCCAAGGTCCTCGGCGACCTGGGCCGTCTCGGCAACCGTGAGACACCGGTCATCCTCAGCATCCTGGTGCTGGAGGACCTGTCGATGGCGGTCTATCTGCCGGTGATCACCGCGCTGCTGGCCGGGACCGGGCTCGCGGCGGGCAGTGTCACGCTCGCGGTCGCCCTCGGCGTCGCCGGTCTCGTCCTGCTGGTGGCGGTGCGCTACGGCAGGGTCATCTCGCGGTTCGTCTCCAGCGACGACCCCGAGAAGCTGCTCCTCGTCGTGCTGGGCCTGACCCTGCTGGTGGCGGGTGTGGCGCAGAAGCTCCAGGTGTCGGCGGCGGTGGGCGCCTTCCTGGTGGGCATCGCACTGTCCGGCGAGGTCGCCGAGGGCGCGCACAATCTGCTGGCGCCGCTGCGGGACCTGTTCGCGGCCGTGTTCTTCGTGTTCTTCGGCCTGCACACCGACCCGGCCAGCATCCCGCCGGTGCTGCTGCCCGCGCTCGCGCTGGCCGTCGTCACCGCCCTCACCAAGATCGCCACGGGGTACTGGGCGGCGCGGAGAGCGGGGGTGTCCGAACGCGGCCGGTGGCGGGCGGGCGGCACGCTGGTGGCGCGGGGCGAGTTCTCCATCGTCATCGCCGGACTCGCCGTCACCTCCGGGATCGACTCCCGGCTCGGCCCGCTGGCCACGGCGTACGTGCTGATCCTGGTCGTCGTCGGCCCGCTCACCGCCCGCTACACGGACACGGTCGCGATGCGGCTGACCGGCCGGCTACGGCGCACGCGCCCGGCACCGGTGGAGGCCCCGGCCGCGGAGCCCGCGGGCGACCCGGGCACCTTCCGGTACGGCTACCTTGTTACGACTTCGTCCCATTCGCCTGTCCCTCCTTCGACAGCTCCCTCCCAC